>NZ_JBSFVZ010000001.1:300831-309893 GCF_053592575.1 Streptomyces sp. NPDC002640
GTCGGTGGCCGGCTCGTCCTGGGCCTCTGCCTCGGCGTCGGGCGCAGCGTCGGTTTCGGCCTCCGGCCCGTCCTGGGCCTTGGTGTCGGCGGCCGGCTCGTCCTGGGCGTCGGCTTCCGGTGCCTGCTCGGGCTCCGCGTCGGCGGTCGGCTTGTCCTCCGCCTCGGCGTCGACGTCGGACTCGTCCTGCGCCTCTGCCTCGGGGGCCGGCTCGGCCTTGGCCTCCGCCTCGACGTCGGCCTCGGGCTCGTCCTGGGCCGCAGCTTCGGGCTGTGCCTCCGCCTCGGGCGCCTGCTCGTCCTTCGCCGCCTCGGCTTCCGGCTGGGGCTCGTCCTGCGCGGCGGCGTCGGTCTCCGGCTCCGGCGCCCCCTCGTCCTTCGCCTGGGCCTTGGCCTCAGGCTCGGGCTCCGCGTCCGCCGCGGGCTTCTTGTCGGCGGGAGCCTCGGCTTCGGCGGAGTCGGCAGTCTGCGGCTCGGGCTTGGCCTCGGCCGGGGCGTCGGCCTCCGCGGCGGCTTCCTGGTCCGTGTCGGCGGGCGCCTCGGTCTTGGCGGCGGGCTCCACTTCCGCGGGGGCCTCGGCCTCGGCGGCAGTTCTGGGCTCGTCCTGCGCCGCGGACTTCGGCTCGGCCTCCGCGGCGTCGTCGGCGGGCTCCGCGTCGGACCGGGCGGTGGTGTCCGCGTCGGCGGAGGTGGTGGCCTCCTCGATGCGGGAGTCGACCTTCGCCTCCGCCTCGGCGACGGCCTCGGGCTCCGCCACGGCCTTCGGGGCGGCGGCGTCGTCACCCGGCTCGGTGGGCCGCGGGATGGCGACGCCGTCGAACGCCGCGGACACCAGCTCGTGCTCCGTCTTCCCGGTCGGCTGCTCGGGCGAGGAGGCCGGCGCCGGAACCGTCGCGGGGGTCTCGTCCGCCGCGGCCTTCTCCGGGGCACCGCCCTGCGGCGGGACCGTGGGCTCCGGGTCGGCGGCACGTTCCTTGCGTGCCTTTCCGAACGCGTTCCGCAGGAGAGAGAAGATGCCCATGTGTCGCTACCCTTCGGAGGAGCTGAAGCCCGTCGAACCCTGGCCAGGACGGACACGTAAGGTTAGCGGCCCCCTTGGGGCCGTTCGGTAAGGGGCGCACGCCCCGCGTCCGCCACCGCACCCGACCGGACGCGTCCCATCGGGTGGACCCCAGCCGTCCCGAGGTTTGACAGCCGTATGGCTGCCGCCGGTTCACCCGTCATTCACCCGGACGATCCGTTGCCGCACGCCTTCCTCCCTAGCGTCACCTTCACACCTAGGGCACAAGGGGAGATTCGAACGTGCGCACTTCGCTGCCGATCGTAGGAACGCCGTCCGCCGCGCACCCAGGCGGCCGCTCGGCCCTGACCTGTCGCTTCCGCTGTGGTGACGCCTGCTTCCACGCGGTGCCGAACACCAGCGACAACGCGTACATCGGCGACATCGTCGCCGGTGCCGTCAGCCGCCGTTCGGTGATGCGCGCCGCCGCCGTGGTGACGGTCGCCGCCGCGGCCGGCACCGCCACGGTCGGCGGCGCCCAGCCCGCGCAGGCCGCCGAGGCGGCGGGCCGCCACGGACGCCCCGGGAAGCCGGACGGCGCCCGCGGCCTGCGCTTCACGCCCGTCGCGCCGAACACCGCGGACCAGGTCACCGTGCCGTCCGGTTACGACCAGAACGTGGTCATCCGCTGGGGCGAACCGATTCTGCGCGGTGCCCCGCGGTTCGACCCGGAGAACCAGACCGCCGCCGCGCAGGCCGGTCAGTTCGGCTACAACAACGACTTCCTGGCGCTGCTCCCGCTGAAGGGCGAGCCGCACCGCCAGATCCTCGTCGCCAATCACGAGTACACCGACGAGATGCTGATGTTCCGCGACTACGACGCGAACAACCCGACCCGCGAGCAGGTGGAGATCGCCTGGGCCGCGCACGGACTGTCCGCCGTGGTCGTCGAGGAGGACCGCCGCACCGGCGCGCTGCGCCCGGTCCGCCGTCATCACCTGAACCGCCGGGTCACCGCCACCACGGTGTTCCGGCTCACCGGTCCCGCGGCCGGCTCGGACCTGCTGAAGACCTCCGCGGACCCGACCGGCACCAAGGTGCTCGGCACGCTCAACAACTGCGCGGGCGGCGTCACCCCGTGGGGCACCACGCTGCACGGCGAGGAGAACTTCAACCAGTACTTCGCCAACGCCAACCGCCCCACCGACAGCCGCTACGGCATCGGCACCGGCGCCACCGAGCGCAAGTGGGAGCGCTTCGACAAGCGGTTCGACGTCGCGCGGGAGCCCAACGAGGTCCACCGCTTCGGCTGGGTCGTCGAGTTCGACCCCACCGACCCGGACTCCGTTCCGCGCAAGCGCACCGCGCTCGGCCGCTTCAAGCACGAGGCCGCGACCGTCAGCCTCACCGCCGACGGCCGTCCGGTCATCTACTCCGGCGACGACGAGCGCTTCGACTACGTCTACAAGTTCGTGGGTTCGAAGCGGATGGCGAAGGGCAACTCCCGGGCCGCCCGGGAGCACAACCTCACGCTGCTCGACGAAGGCACCCTCTACGTCGCCCAGTTCACCGGCGACTCCCCCGTCTCCGAGATCGACGGCACCGGCAAGCTGCCCTCGGACGGCGAGTTCGACGGCAGCGGCAGGTGGATCCCGCTGGCCACCGCCACCGCCCGCGGTGCCGTCTCGCACGTGCCGGGCATGACGGCCGAGGAGGTCTTCGTCTTCACGCGCCTCGCCGGTGACAAGGTGCAGGCGACCAAGATGGACCGCCCCGAGGACGTCGAGCCGAACCCCCGCACCGGCAAGGTGTACGTCGCCCTGACCAACAACACCAACCGCGGCAGGGCGAACTACCCGGCCGCGGACGAGGCCAACCCGCGCAACCAGAACAAGCACGGCCAGGTCCTGGAACTCACCGAGAAGTGGTCCCGGCCCGACGCGCTGGAGTTCGCCTGGTCGCTGTTCCTGGTCGCCGGCGACCCGAGCGACCCGGCCACCTACTTCGCCGGCTTCCCCAAGGAGAAGGTCAGCTCCATCTCCTGCCCGGACAACGTGGCCTTCGACCCGCACGGCAACCTGTGGATCTCCACCGACGGCAACGCCCTCGGCAACCACGACGGCCTGTTCGGCGTCGCGGTCACCGGTGACCGCCGGGGCGAGCTCAAGCAGTTCCTGACGGTGCCGAAGGGCGCGGAGACCTGCGGCCCGGTGATCCAGGACCGCCGTGTCCTGGTCGCCGTGCAGCACCCGGGCGAGGTCGACGGGGCGAACGTGGACAACCCCGCCTCGCAGTGGCCCGACGGGCCGGGCACGTACGTCCGGCCCGCCGTGGTCGCGGTGTGGCGCCAGGACGGCCGGGACATCGGCGTCTGACGCTCCGGCAGGAGCGGTGCCGGGCGCTTCGGCGGTGCCGGGCGCTTCGGCGGTGCCGGCGGTGGCGGCGGAGTCAGCGGTGGAGGGTGAGGGTCACCAGCACGGCTCGGTGGTCCGAGCCCTCCATCTCCGGGAACCGGGCGTCGCGGGCCGTGAACGCGGGGGAGACCAGCACGTGGTCGATCTGAACGCCCGGCAGCGGCGCCCCGGTCACCGGCCAGGTCGATGCGCGGGCGGCGCCGGCCAGGGCGGCCGCGTCGTGCAGGCGCCCGTCGTCGAGAAGGCGGCGGAACGCGGCGTGGTCGCGTGAGGCGTTGAAGTCGCCGGCGAGGATCACGGGGGTGTCCTCGGCGGCGGCTTCGGCGTTTCCGGCCGCTGCCCGCTCGCGTGCCCAGCGGCGGAGGTCCCCGAGTTCCGTGCGCCAGGTGGTGAGGCGCTCGGGGATCGGGGGCGAGGGGTGGGCCAGTTGCAGGCGGACCTGGTGGCCCGCGACCTCGGTGACCGCGCCGGGCTGGCCCATGGAGGCGGGAACCCCCGCCGCCGGGGTCAGGGGCAGACGGGAGTGGATCACCGAGCCGACCGGGCCTCCCCCCGCCACGGCCCGGCGGTGCGGGTGGGTCGCGGACAGCGCGGAGGTCAGGGTGTCCATGCAGGCGGGGTCGCACTCCTGGACGAAGACCAGGTCGGGGCGCTCCTGACGGACCAGGTCCACGAGGGGGCCGACGGCCTGGCCGAACTGGAGGTTCGCGGTCAGGACGCGGAGATCGGCGACGGGTGCGCCCGCCGGGTCGTGGTCGCCTCCGCGCGGGACCGAGTGCCAGGCGAGCAGGGCCAGGAGGGCCGTCCCCCAGACGGCGAGGACGCGGCGCCGGGCGAGCAGGGCGCCCAGCAGTCCCAGCCCGGCCGGGACCGCCAGCCAGGGGAGAAAGGCCAGCAGTTGCGGCACGGGGGTCGGACCGTCGGCGTCGGCGATGCGGAAGGCGGTCACGGCGGTGGTCCCGGCCAGCAGCGCGGCGGCGGCCACGGCGGCGACGGTGCGGGCCGGGCGTCGGCGGGGTGAGGGCGCCTGCTGCTGCGTCTGCTGCGTCTGCTGCGTCGTGGCCACGGTTTCATGGTGCCCCATACGGCCGCGGCGGGGCACCGGAACGGTCACTCCGCGGCACGTCCGGCCCGCCGCCACCGGGCCACCGGCCAGCCGGAGGGGGCGGTTCAGGCCTGGGCCTGGCTGGGTTCGGTGGGGTCGACGGACGGGTCGGCGGTCTGCCGGGCGGCCGGGGCCGGGCGGGGAGAGGCCGGGGAGGCTGCGGAGGCTGCGGAGGCCCGGCGGGACGTCGCGCGGCGGCGGGTGAGCCAGGTGGTGGCGGCGACCAGGACACCGAGGGCGAACAGGGCCCAGGCGACGTGGCGGAGGGTCGCGGTGAGGGCGTCGTAGACCGCGGCCGCGGCGGGCCGCGAGACGCCCGGGGGGAGGTCGGCGAGCAGCGCCGCCCGCCCCACCAGCAGCGCGACGCCGAGGACCGCGCCGCCCACCGCCGTGCCGAGGGCGGTGGCGGTGACCGCCCGGCGGCGCCGCACCGCGACGGCGATGCCGGCCACCGCGAGCACCCCGGCGGACACGGGCAGCCACACCCCCGCGACCTCCAGCGTGCGCAGCCCGTCCCGCAGCCCGCGCAGCTCCGCCGGCTCCAGGACGGCGACCCGGGTGTGCCGCACGGGGATGCTGCCGGCCAGCGGCACGTTCTCGCCGGCGAGCTCGTGCCGGACCCGCTCCGTGAGGGGCGCCAGGTCCACCGTGACGGGACCGTCGCGCGGCTCGCGCAGGGCCTTGAGCACCGCCTCGTGCGACGCCCGGTTCCCGGCGTCCCAGACGGCGCGGAAGGCCTCCGTCGTGGTGAACGACCGCACCGCGCTGTGGACGAACGGCGCCGCGGACGGGGGCAGGTCGCGGTCGTCCGCCAGCCGGTGCACGATCCCGGCGCCGACCGTGTCCGCGACCAGGCCGCGCACCGCCGGGTCGGAGGCGAGCGGTGCCATGGTGGTGACGTACCGCCCGGTGTCCGCGATGCCGTGCACCGCCCAGACGGCCAGCACCCCGAACGGCAGCAGCAGGCACGCCGCGGCGGTCAGGGCCGCCGACAGCACGTCACGGAGACGGCGCGTGCGGTCGGTCACGCCCCCAGACAACGCCGCCCGCCCGGCCGGGGCGAGCGACGCGCGTCCGTCCGGGTGAGCGGCGTGCCGGGGCCCGGCCCTCAGTGACGCCGGCGCATCGCGCGGGCCATCTTGAGGGTCCGCATCAGCAGGCGGGCCTTGCCGCGGCGCCGCCGGCGGAGCCGGACGGGGCGCGCGGGTACGGTGCCCGGCGCCGTCGCGGTGGCGGGCCGGGTGCCCGTCGTGGAGGCGGTCGTGGCGGTGGGCGTGCCCGGCGTGCCGAGCGCGGACCGGGTGGTGAACGACTCGCCGGCGTACGCCTCGGTGCGTATCGCGTCCTCACCCGCCGTGGCCGGGTAGCGGTCCTCACCGGGGGTCACCACGCGCGGTGTACGGCGCGTGCTGACCCGGTAGAGGACGGAGACGAACACGCCCACCGCCATGGCCAGGCCCAGGAAGATGGAGTGGAGCACGCTCTGGTTGGTGGTGCTGACGAGGAAGCCCAAGGCCGTGCCGGCGAACGCCGCCCAGGCCGCGGCCCGCCGGACGCGAGGCAGGCGCGGGGCGAGTGCCCGCAGCGCCATCAGCGCCAGCATGAACACGAGGGCCGTCGCGAAGCCGAAGAACAGGTTCCAGCCGGTTATCCCGTCGCCACGGCGGACGTTGGTGGCCGCCCAGAAGCCGTAGATCAGGCCGAGCCCGAGGGGCAGGGCCCACTTCATGATCTTCGTCCCGCGGTCGCCGAGCAGCCGCATATCGACGCCGGGACGCTGGTCGGCGCCCGTGTGCCAGGTGCCGGGAGGCCGGGACAGGGAGCCTCGCGGGGCGTGTGGCGCGTACGTCATGGAAACGCTCCTCTCCGCCGGAAAGCCAGGGGCTTCGAGAGTGGACCGGATGGCGCGGACGCGCCGCGGGCTGTGGACGAACCCTGGCTCCGGTTTCCAGCGGACACCCGTACGAGTGACGGGGCAACTCGGGGCGGCCCCGCTGTCCACCACCGGATGCAGGCCCCTGGACCCCGTGTTTCGCTGAAGTCATGCAGCCCATGCCCGACACGCCCGACGATCCGGGGCCGGTCCGCGCCACCGGCGCGGAGAAGGCCGCGTCCCTCGGCGTCTCGGGTCCGGCGGCGTTCCTCTACTGGCGGGGGCACCCGACGGGCTGGCTGCTGCCCACGCTGATCGTGATCGTCGCCGCGGTCGTGGAGGTGGCCACGGACGACCGGTTCCGCGCGGTGTCCTGGATGGTGCTGGCCCCCGGAGTGGCCGCCGCCCTGTGCAGCGTCCGGGGCACGGCGCTCCTGGCGCTGTTCGCGCTCGCCACGTATGTGCTGATCACCGTGGTCGTCCGTCCGCCGGTGAGTGCCTGGCCGGTCCTGGTGCTGCTGGTCATCGGCGGATTGCTGGCCGTCTTCGCCTGCGTGGTGCGGATCAGCCACGCCGAACGGCTGTCGCGGATGTCCGTGGTCGCCGACACCACCCGCCGGGCCGTACTGCGTCCCTTCCCGCCCGGGCTCGGCGGGCTGGAGCAGGCGGCGCTCTACCTGCCGGCCAACAGCGAGGCCCGGGTGGGCGGCGACTTCTACGACATCCAGCCCAGTCCCTGGGGGACGCGGGTGGTGGTCGGGGACGTCCAGGGAAAGGGCCTGGAGGTGGTGGAGACGGCGGCCGCGCTGCTCGGGACCTTCCGGGAGGCCGGGTACCACGAGCGGTCGCTGGCGGCGGTGGCGTCGCGGCTGGAGATCCGGCTGAAGCGGCAGGTCGCCTACCGCCTCGACCTGGGCGCCGAGCAGGATCGCGACCGGTTCGCCACGGCGGTGATGATCGGTTACCCGGCCGGCGAACCGGGCGTGGTGGAGATGGTCAACTTCGGCCACGAGCCGCCCCTGCTGATCAGCCCCGACGGCACCACGGGCGTGCTGCCCGGAGCGCACGGGCTGCCGCTGGGGATGAGCGACATCGCGGACCTGCCCCCGCCCGTCCTGCGCGTCCCGATACCGGTCGGGGCCACCCTGCTGCTCACCACCGACGGTGTCACCGAGGCGCGGAACGCCGCCGGGGACTTCTATCCGCTGCGCGAGGAGGTCACCCGGGCCGCCGCCCGGGACCCCGCGCTGCGCCGGCCGGAGGGGGTGGTCCGGTTCGTCCGCGAGGGAGTGCTGCTGCACTCCGGAGGCCACCTGGAGGACGACACGACGATCTTCTCCGTCCGCCGCCCAGGGCCGGACGAACCGCCGCCGTGGGAGCGGTCGGCGCGGGAGATGGGGCCCTACTCGGGCGTGCCGCCGCAGGAGGGCGGGCCGCCGCGGGAGGGCCGCCGGCGTCACAGCCGGTTCCGCCTCGGACCGGTCCCCCTGCGGCTGCCCCGACCACTGCCACTGCCGCGGACGCGGACGCGGTCGCGCTCGCTGCCGAGGCTGCGGGCGTGGCGGCGGAGGCGGGGGACGGGGGCGCAGGGGTGACGGGATCCGCCGTGGACCTCGGCCGGGGGCTGGAGGAGGCCTGGTCGAGGGTGGCCGTGTTCGTGCCCCGGCTGGCCGGGTTCCTGGTGGTCCTGGGGGTGGGGTGGGTGGTGGCCCGGACGGCCGCCGGAGTGCTGGAGCGGGTGCTGCGGAGGCTGGGGTCCGAGCGGCTCGCCGAGCGGGCGGGGGTGCGGCGGCTGCTCCGGGAGTCGGCGTACGACATGACGGGGATCGTCTGCCGGGTGGTCCGGTACGCGCTGCTGCTCGTCGTGCTGCGGCTCGCCCTCGGGGTGTTCGGCGCGAACCCGGTGAGCGCGGTGATCGACGGGGTGGTGGCCTGGGTGCCGCGGGGTGTGGTGGCGGTGGTGCTGGTGGTGGTGGCGCTCGCCGTCGCCGACGGGGCGCGGCACGTGGTCCGGGCGGTGCTGGCGACGGTCCCGTACGGCAAGGGGGTCGCCGGTGGGGTGTGGGCGGCGATCGTGGTGCTGGGGGTGATCGCGGCGCTGGAACAGGCGGGGATCGCCACGGGGGTGGTGCTGCCGGTGCTGTACGCGGGGCTGGGGACGGTCGCGGGCGTCGTGGTGGTGGGAGTGGGCGGTGGGCTGATCGTGCCGATGCGGGCCCGGTGGGAGCGGTGGCTCACGCGGGCGGAACAGGAGGTGTCCGCCGCGCGCGTCAGCCTCTCCACCTACCGCGCCACCCAGGCCGCAGCCCCCGGCCCCGCACGCCCAGGCCCCGCACGCCCAGGCCCCGCAGCCCCAGGCTCCGCAGCCCCAGCCAGCTCGGCCCCAGGCGGCTCGGCCCCAGGCGGCTCGGCCTCAGGCTCCGCACCCTCAGGCGGCTCGGCCCCAGGCGGCTCGGCCTCAGGCTCCGCATCCCCAGGCTCGGCAGCCCCAGGCCCCGCACGCCCAGGCTCGGCAGCCCCAGGCTCGGCAGCCCCAGGCCCCGCACGCCCAGGCTCCGCAGCCCCAGGCTCGGCAGCCCCAGGCTCGGCAGCCCCAGGCCCCGCACGCCCAGGCTCGGCAGCCCCAGGCTCGGCAGCCCCAGGCCCCGCACGCCCAGGCTCCGCAGCCCCA
>NZ_JBSFVZ010000001.1:309991-402987 GCF_053592575.1 Streptomyces sp. NPDC002640
CAGGCTCGGCAGCCCCAGGCCCCGCAGCCCCAGGCCCCGCACGCCCAGGCTCCGCAGCCCCAGGCTCCGCAGCCCCAGGTACCCCGCCCCCGGGACCGTCCCGACCCGGACCGGGCCGGGACTGACGACTCCCGCCCCGGCTGAGCCGCCGGACCGGCCCGGCTCCGCGTGGGAAGAGCACCCGGCGCGGTCCGGGCGCGGGCGCCCGGCAGGGGTGGTCAGGCCTTGAGCCAGGCCGTGGTGTCCGGGGGCAGCAGGGGGCCGTCCAGCGGGGCGCTGGTGATCAGGGGGCGGCCCGGTGGGAGGGGGACCGGCGCGGTGGAGGTGTTGGCGACCACCTGCCAGCCGCCCGGGCGGGCGAAGCGCAGGACGCCCGGATCGCCGCCGTCCCGCCAGGTCAGGGACTCGTCCGCGCTCAGCAGCCCCCGCCGGATCCGCAGCGCCGCGCGGTAGAGCTCCAGCGTGGAGCCCTCCACCCCGTCCTGTGCCTCCACCGACAGCTCGGCGAAGGACGCCGGCTGCGGCAGCCAGGGCACCTCGCCCGCGGAACCGGAGCCGGAGCCGAATCCGAACCCGGCGCCGTCCCGTGTCCACGGCAACGGCACCCGGCATCCGTCGCGCCCCTTGCGCGTGTGCCCCGTCTGCTCCCAGATCGGGTCCCGCAGCGCCTCGGCCGGCAGGTCGGCCACCTCCGGCAGCCCCAGCTCCTCCCCTTGGTACAGGTACGCCGATCCCGGCAGCGCCAGCATCAGCAGCGTCGCCGCCCGCGCCCGGCGCAGCCCCAGCTCCGCGTCGACCCGCGGTTCGCGGCCGTCGGAGAGCAGCCAGGCGTCCGGGTCGGCCTCCGGCGGCAGGGCGAGGCGGGTGGCGTGCCGGATGACGTCGTGGTTGGAGAGCACCCAGGTCGCCGACGCGCCCGCCGCCCGCGCCTGCTCCAGCGAGTCGGTGATCACCGCCCGCAGTGCCGTCGCCTCCCACGGCGTGCGCAGGTACGCGAAGTTGAACGCCTGCCCCAGCTCGTCGGCGCGCGCGTACAGCACCCGCCGCGGCCCCGGCACCCACGCCTCGGCGACCGCCATCCGGGGCGGCGCGTAGGAGTCGAGGATCTTGCGCCAGTCGCGGTAGATCTCGTGCACCTCGTCCCGGTCGTAGAGCGGGTGCGTGCCCGGCGCCATGCCCTCCAGCGCCTCGTCCCCGCCGGCCGCCAGGTCGCCGAGGTCACGGAGCGGCTCGGTGAGGTCCTTGGCGAGGGCGTGCGCCACATCCACCCGGAAGCCGTCGACGCCGCGGTCCGACCAGAACCGCAGGGTGGTGCGGAAGTCGGCGCGGACCTCCTCGTTGTCCCAGTTGAGGTCGGGCTGCTCGGGTGCGAAGAGGTGGAGGTACCACTGGCCGTCCGGCACCCGCCGCCAGGCGCTGCCGCCGAACACCGACTGCCAGTCGGACGGGGGCAGTTCGCCGTCCGGACCGCGGCCGTCGCGGAAGACGTACCGGTCCCTGGCCGGCGATCCCGGTCCGGCCCGCAGGGCCTCCCGGAACCAGGCGTGCCGGTGCGAGGTGTGGTTGGGGACCAGGTCGACGAGCACCTTGAGGCCCAGCCGGTGGGCCTCGGCGACCATCAGGTCGAAGTCCTCCAGCGTGCCGAGGCGGGGGTCGACGTCGCGGTAGTGGGCGACGTCGTAGCCGCCGTCGGCGAGCTCCGACGGGTAGAAGGGGCTCAGCCAGACCGCGTCCACGCCGAGCGTCGCCAGGTGGGCCAGCCGCCGGGTGACGCCCCGCAGGTCGCCCGCCTCGCCGCCGTTCGCCGCGGCGAAACTGCGCGGGTACACCTGGTAGATCACCGCCTGGCGCCACCAGTTGGGGTCGCGGGAGGACAGGTCCGGGGTGTTCCGGCCGGCGGTGTTCGGTTCGGGCGGGGGACTGACGGTCACGACGACTCCTGAGCGGCTCGGCTCCGTTACCTCCCTCCACTGTTCACAACGTGTGGACGACCGCGTTCATGCCGCGCGGGCACGGGGGGAAATCCCGCCCGCCTCTCAGCCGTGCAGCCGCCGGTCGCCGGTCGCCGGGCGCCGGGCGCCGGACGCCGCGGCCCAGGGCCACCGCCCGACGCCCCCGATGTCACCGTCGGGCCCCCGGGTCCCGCTGCCCGCCACCCCCGCCTGCCGCCCGCCGCCGGTGCCGCCGCCCCCGCCTGCGGCCCGCGTCCGCCGCCCAGGCCCGCCGCTACGGCGCCGGGCGGGGTCCGTTCGCCTGTTTCGTCACGCTTAGGGGCCGCCAACTCCCCTTACAGGTCTTGATGTTCGGTATGGGCGGCTCTAGGTTGAAGCGCACGTTGATCGTTGTTCACCTTGGTCCACCGAGCTCGACGAGGTCGCCTTGATCCGACGGACGCACGCACGTCATCTCCGTGCCGTGGGAGCCGCACTGGTGGCGGTGGCGGCGCTGGTCCTGGCCGCGCAGGTCGGCCCCGCGGCCGCCGTCCCGGCGGGTGCCGGGGCGACCGGCACGGAGGTCGTGGAGCAGGCGACCGAGCGGTTATGACCGCACGTCCGCCGGGTACGCGTGGGTCTGTCCGGCCTTGACCGTGGCCCACACCTCGCCGCCGGGAGCGAGTCCCAGCTCGGCGGCCGAGACGGTGGTGAGGTCCGCCGCCATGGGCAGCTCGCCGGTGAGGTCGGCGCGGACGCGGTCGCCGTGCGACTCCATCCCCGCGACCCGGCAGCGCCACACGTTGCGTGCGCTGGTGCCCGCCGGGCGTTCCCGGTGGAGCGTCACCGCGGACGGGGGGAAGGCGACGAACACCTCGCCGGACAGCTCCTCGGCAACGGTGACGGTGACGCCGGCGGGGGCTTCGCCCCCGCCGCCCTCCACCCGCACCTGGTGCCCCGAGGCCGTGCCGCGGTACAGGTTGAGGCCGACCAGGCGGGCGACGTAGTCGGTGCGGGGGCGCCGGGCGATCAGGTCCGGGGTGCCCGTCTGCACCACCCGGCCGCCCTCCACGACCACCAGCCGGTCCGCCAGCACCATCGCGTCCAGCGGGTCGTGCGTCACCAGCACGGCCACCGCCTCGAACTCGTCCAGGTGCCGTCGCAGGGCGGCCCGCGTCTCCAGCCGGGTGCGGGCGTCGAGGGCCGCCAGTGGTTCGTCGAGCAGCAGCAGACGCGGCCGGGTGGCCAACGCCCGTGCCAGCGCGACGCGCTGGGCCTGGCCGCCGGAGAGGTGGCGCGGGCGTGCGGTGGCGTGCCGCTCGAGCCCCATCCGCTCCAGCCGCCGCGCGGCCTCGGCCCGTGCCTCCCGCCGGGACAGGCCCCGGCAGCGCAGGCCGAACGCCACGTTGTCGAGGGCGGACAGGTGCGGGAAGAGGAGGTAGTCCTGGAAGACGACGCCGACCGGCCGGTTCTCGGCGGGCAGTGCGGACAACTCCCGGCCGTCGAGCAGGAGGTGGCCGTCGTCCAGCGGGGTGAGCCCGGCCAGGGCGCGCAGCGCGGTGGTCTTGCCCGCGCCGTTGGGGCCGAGCAGGGCCACCACCTCGCCGGGTGCGGCGGTCAGCGCCACGTCCAGCAGGAAGTCGCCGCGCCGTACGACCAGGCGGGCGTCGAGGCCGTCCGTCACGCGCCCACCCCCGTCGTCCACCGCTCCCGCATCGCGCCCAGCACCGCGACGGAGACCGCCAGCAGCACCAGGGAGAGCGCCACCGCCGCCGCCGGGTCGCTCTGCAGCGCCAGGTAGACGGCGAGCGGCATGGTCTGGGTGCGGCCCGGGAAGTTGCCGGCGAAGGTGATGGTCGCGCCGAACTCGCCGAGTGCCCGGGCCCAGGCCAGCACCGCGCCCGCCGCCACTCCCGGGGCGATCAGCGGCAGCGTCACACGTCGGAAGGCGGTGAACCGGGACGCTCCCAGGGTGGCCGCGGCCTCCTCGAAGCGGGGGTCGGCGGCGCGCAGCGTGCCCTCCACGCTGATCACCAGGAACGGCATCGCCACGAACGCCTCGGCGACGATCACGCCCGCCGTGGTGAACGGCAGTGTCACCCCGAACCAGTCGTCCAGCAGCCGGCCCACCAGGCCGTCCCGGCCCAGCGCCATGAGCAGCGCCACACCGCCGACCACCGGCGGCAGCACCAGCGGCAGCGTCACCAGGGCGCGCAGCAGCCCTCGGCCGGGGAGGTCGGTGCGGGCCAGCACCCAGGCCAGCGGGACGCCCAGCACCAGGCAGACCGCGGTCGCCGCGGTGGCGGAGAGCAGCGACAGCCGCAGCGCCTCCCAGACCTGTGGTTCGCCGAGCTGCGTGGGCAGTTCCGACCAGGGGGCGCGCAGCAGGAGCGCCGCCAGGGGCAGCAGCAGGAACACCAGGCCGGCGGCGGCGGGCACGAGCAGGGCGAGGGGCGCGCGACCGGTGGTCCGCCGGCCCTTCGCGGTGGCGGCGCCGGTCCTCACGGCCGGCCCGCTCCGGGTTCCATGAAGCCCGCCGCGCGCAGCACCCGGCGGCCCTCCGCGGAGCGCACGAACTCCACGAACTCCTCGGCCTCCTCCGGGTGCGGCGCGTCCTTGAGCACGGCGATGGGGTAGCTGTTCAGGGCCGTCTCCGCCTCCGGGAACTCCACGCCGGTCACCGTGTCCCCGGCGGCCCGCACGTCGGTCGCGTACACCAGCGCGGCGTCGGCCTCCTTGAGCCGCACCTTGGTGAGCGCGCCCTTGACGTCCTGCTCGTACGAGACGGGGCGGACGCGGACCCGGGCGGTCTCCAGCACCGTGCGGGCGGCGGCGCCGCAGGGCACGGCGGCGTCGCAGAGCACGACCTTCAGTTCGGGGCGGGCGAGGTCGCCGAGGCTCTGGACGCGGTGCGGGTTGCCGGGGGCGGTGACGATCCGCAGCCGGTTCCGGGCGAAGACCTGCGGCTGCCCGGACGTTCCCCCGGCGCGGGTCACCCGGGCCATGGTGGCCTCGTCGGCGGAGGCGAACACGTCGGCGGGGGCGCCGCCGGTGATGCCCGCGGCCAGGGTGTCGCTGCCGCCGAAGCTGAACTCGACCTCGGTGCCGGGGTTCCGCTCCTCGTACTCCTCGCCGAGGGTGGTGAACGACTCCTTGAGCGAGGCGGCGGCGAAGACGGTCACCGTGGGGCCGGTGTCCTGGGCGGAGCAGCCGGAGAGCGCGAGCGTGAGGAGGCCGGCTCCGGCGGCGCCGAGCGCGGCGGCCAAGCGACCGCGACCACCGACGCGGACGCCGCTGCGACCACCGACGCGACCACCGACGCGACCGCCGCTTCGACCGGCGACGCGGAAGCCGACGCGACCACCGACGCGGCTGCGGCTGCGACTGCGGCCGCGGGTCACCGGGAGTCCACCGGCCGGTCGACGTGCACGCTGGTCGCCTTCACGCGGGCCGTGGCCTCCACGCCCACCTCCAGTCCGAGTTCCTCCACGGCCTCCCGGGTCATCAGCGACACCAGGCGGTGCGGGCCGGCCTGGATCTCGACCTGCGCGGCGACGTCGCCGAGCTTCACGGCGGTCACGATGCCGGGGAAGGCGTTCCGCGCGGAGGTGTAGGGGGCGCGTTCGCCGTCGCCGTCCTGGGCGAGTTCGACCGCGAACGCGGCGAGGTCGGGGCCGGCGACGACGCGGCGGCCGGAGTCGTCCCGGCGGGTCACGAGGCGGCCGGCGTCGGCCCAGCGGCGGACGGTGTCCGCGCTGACCCCGAGGAGCCGGGCGGCGCGCCCTATCGAGTATTCCCGCATGTGCGCCAACCTACGGCTCAACTCCCCGCACCTGCAAGCCCTTCCGCGTCCCTCCCCTCGCATCCGCGCCCCACCCTCCCCACGGGGCGATCGAGGCCCCCGCAGGGCGTCGGTCAGGCGGGGAGGAGGCCGTGCAGGGTGCGGGCGACGGTGTGGGGCATGGGGGTGGTGGGGCGGGCGAGGAGGGTGGAGAGGTCGGGGGTGGTGCGGGCGAGCTCGCCGCGGGCGATGGAGACGTCCGCGCCCGCGAGGAGCGCGGCAGCCTCCTCCGGCAGGCCCGCCCCCACCAACGACGCCACGTACCCGTCGTAGGACAACGCCCGGTACGGGATGTCACGCCCCGCCCACGCCCCCACCTCGGCGGCGTACTCCGCGAGGGACCACGCCGTGTCGCCGGTGAGCTCGTAGGTCCGGTTCACGTGCCCCGCGGCGTCGCCGGTCAGCACCGCGACCGCCGCCGCGGCGTAGTCCGCGCGGGAGGCGGAGGCGACGCGGCCGTCGCCCGCGGCCCGGGCGAGGACCCCCAGGTGCAGCACCAGTGGCAGCTGCTCCGTGAAGACCTCCGTGTACCAGTTGTTCCGCAGCAGCGTGTACGGCAGCCCGGAGGCGAGCACCAGGCCCTCGGTGCGCCGGTGGACGTCGGCCAGGCGGGACGTCAGCGCCGCCGGCGCGCTGGTGTACGCCAGCAGCGCCGCCCCCGCGTCCGTCGCCGCGTCGATCACCGCCCGGTGCTGGGCCACCCGGTCCGCGGTGGGGTCGTTCGCGGAGATCAGCAGCACCCGGTCGCCCGGCCGGAACACGCCGGCCAGGCTGTCCGGGACGTCGTAGTCGGCGACGGCGAGCCGCACGCCCCGCGCGGCGAACGCCGCGCCCTTCTCCCGGCTCCGCACCACCGCGACCACCCGGTCGGCCGGCAGCCGTTCCAGCAGCCCCTCGATCACCAGCGTGCCCAGACTTCCGGTGGCCCCGGTCACAACCATGCGCATGGGCACAGGATCCCCCGGCGCCCCGGCCCGCGCGCAAGCACCCCACGGAAAGGCCCGGGAAGACCCGGGGCACAACGCGAGCGACCCGGGGCACAACGCGGACCGGGCCCGCACTCACGAGGAGTGCGGGCCCGGCCATGATGCTGCGCGGTGCGCGGTACGCGTCAGGCGGGGGTGATGTTCTCCGCCTGCGGGCCCTTCTGGCCCTGCGTGACGTCGAAGTTCACGCGCTGACCCTCCTGCAGCTCACGGAAGCCGGAGGAGTTGATGTTCGAGTAGTGGGCGAAGACGTCGGCGCCGCCGCCGTCCTGCTCGATGAAGCCGAAGCCCTTTTCCGCGTTGAACCACTTCACGGTGCCGGATGCCATCTGAAATCTCCTTGTGGGCAGTTTCCGGAGCCACACCTCGTGGCTCCGGGGTCGCTGCTCTGGCAATATCCGGAAAAGAAAAAGAGTGTTCCCGTAGACGTAAAGGTCGTCTGAGAACACTCAAGAAGTCTCTGGTAACCAAAACTGCAACTGGCACCACCGTAGCACAGGCCGCCGGCGATATGTCGAGCCTTCCCGGAAAGAACATTCGTCCGGGAATTCTTGCGTGCACAGGAATAAAACAACACCGGGCCGGGAAGCGCCTCGCGGGAGGCGGACCTTCCCGGCCCGGTGCCGTCACGGCTGCAGGGTCTGGCCCAGGTGGCCGCCGGACGGGGTGCCCAGCGTGCCGTTGCCGTAGTAGACGCCGCCCGTGGTGGAGATGCCGGAGCTGCCGGAGTCCAGCTGGAGGACGGTGCCGGTGGAGGAGTCCTCGCCCTCCACGCCGATGGCGAGGTCGGCGCGGCCCCAGCCGGACAGGTCCTGGAGGACCACGGCCGAACCGAACCGGTCGTTGCTCTCGGTGGCGCCGCCGATGCCCGAGCTGTCCTGGGTGTAGCCGAGCGCCCCGGAGCCGGTGAGGCCGGAGGAACTGCCCTTCAGCAGGAACACCATGCCCGCGTCGGCGCGGTTGCCGCTGCGGGTGATGTCCTCGCGCGGCGCGCCGGTGAGGACGTCCGCGTAACCGTCCAGGTTGTAGTCGCCCGCCGACACCGACCAGCCCATGGCGTCGCCGGCCTCGGCGGAGCCCGGGACGCCGGAGGTGTCCTGGTGGACCGTCTTCATCCCGGTGGTGGTGAACCCGGTGGAGGTGCCCGGGACCACGGTGACCTGGCCGCCGGACTTGGCGCCGGACTCGGAGGTGTACGGCTGGCCGATGACGATGTCGTCGTAGCCGTTGCCGTTGACGTCGCCCGCCGCGATGGAGCGGCCGCCCTTGACGGACAGGACGCTGACCTTGGTCAGGCCGGTGGCGGAGCCCTTGAACCAGGTGACCCGGCCCACGGAGGACTGGTCGCGGTAGTTCAGGGCCACGTCGGCGTAGCCGTCGCGGTTGAAGTCGCCGGTCGCCGAGTCCAGGTAGGCCACGGCCGAGGTGGAGCTGGTCAGCTTGCCGGACTGGGTGTTCTTGCCGGTGATGCTGGTGGCCCAGACGCCTCCGCCGCCGGTGCCGGCCGAGAACACGTCCGCCTTGCCGTCGGAGTCGAAGTCGCCGACCGCCACGGTGGAGCCCAGCTTCGCGCCCGCCTTCTTCACGGGGTCGGCGACGAACGAGCTGCGGGTGAGCGTGGGGCCGTACAGCACGGTGACCGAGCCGGCGTCCGTGCCGACGGTGCCGTCCTCGCCGGGGGCGCCGACCACCAGGTCGGCGTGGCCGTCACCGTCCACGTCGCCCCAGGCGCTGGCCGCGCCCCAGTTGTCGCCGGACTCCGAGGAGCCGGCGACACCCGCCGAGCTCTGCGAGATCACCTTGCGGAGCGGTCCGTCGGGGCCGTCGGTGGAGCCGGGGACGACCACCACGCTGCCCTTGCTGCTGGACGCCCGCGGAATGCCGGCCACCAGGTCGGTGACGCCGTCACGGTTGAAGTCGGCGGTCGGGACGGCGGCGTTGCGCAGCGGGCTCGCCGCGATCCGGCGGATCTCGCCGAGCTTGCCGTACAGGGCCTCGCCGGGGCAGGCGGTGTTGTAGCCGTCGCGGTGACCGGAGATCACGTTGAGGTTGGCCAGCTCGTCCTTCTTCCAGACGCCGGTGTCGGCGCCGGCCTTCAGGGTGACCTTGCCGGTGGGGTTGCCGCCGTACTGGCCCAGCTTCCACGCGGCGATCCGGGCGGCCGACTCCAGCGCGGCGCGGGTGGGCCTGCCGGCCGGCTTGCCCTCCTCGCCCTCGAAGTCGCCGAGGAAGGCGATGCCGGTGGAGTAGGTGTTGAAGCCGTAGGTGTGGGCGCCCAGGACCGGGAGGTCGGCGCCGCCGCTGCGGCCCTCGAAGATCTGGCCGCACTTGTCGACCAGGAAGTTGTAGCCGAGGTCGTTCCACCCGTTGGTCCCGATGTGGAACGCCATCACACCGCGCACCAGGGCCGAGGACTCCGCGCAGCTGTAGCTGTTGGAGCCCACGGTGTGGTGGACGAAGACCGCTTCGACCTTCTCGATGTAGTCCGACGGGTCCTCGACGGTGGACTCGTCCGCGCCCCACTGGGCCCGGCTGATGATCGGGGGCCGGGTGACCGTGGACGGCGGCGCGGTCGGCTTGACGACCGGCGGCTCCGTCTCGCTGGGCTCCTCGGAGGGGGTGCTCGGCTCCGCGGTCGGCGTCGGGCTCCCGTCGGCGGGCGGCGTGGTCGCCTCGGCCGGCGGGGTGGTCTCCTCGGCGGGCTGCGTCGGCTGACCGGTCGGCTCGGGCACCGTGGGCGAGGGGCTCTCGCCGTCCTCGGTGGTGGCACTGAAGGCGGCGGGCTCGAACTGGACGTCCACCGACCTGGTCTCCGCGGTGGTGACCACGCCGGGGTCGATCATGTTGACCTGCATGCCCTTGGGGATCGCCTCGGTGGTGCCGTCCTCGCGGACGACCTGCACCTCGACGCCGTCGGACGGACCGACCCAGAGCGGCTCGGAGGCGCCGCGCATCGCGGCGGTGGGGTCCTCCGGCGGGGACAGGTGGAACTCGAGGTCCTGCCAGGGGGACCACGTGCCGGTGTCCGCGTTGCGGGTGCGGACCTGGGCGGTGCCGTCGAACTGCTTCTCGGCGGCGTCCCAGGAGACGCCCAGCATCGAGAAGAGCTTGGTCCCCGTGCGCGGGAGTTCCTTCTCCGCGCTGTTGCCCGGCAGCGGCAGGTCGTAGACCCGCACCGGGCGCTTGTCACGCGCCTGCTCGGCCGGGGAGGCGGATGCCGGCGGGTCGGCCATGGCGTAAGTCGCCACGCCACCGCCGCCGAGCAGCACGGCGCCCAGGGTGACCCAGGCTCGGCGCTTCATGCTCAGCGGGCGGTAGGCATGTGCTGTACGACGTCTCAAAACTCCTACCTCACGTCTGTCGACGCCTTGGTGCGTCGGGTAGGAGGCGGGCGGAAGAAGCGAACGGCGCACCACGCGGATGCGGGTCGGCGCTGTCGCCTCGCGGGCGCGCGGGTACGCGCCCGTGGAGATTCCTCCCGGCCTCATGTACATGACTGCGCAGGCGTGTCAAAGGTTGTACGGGAGACGGTAGCGATCTGCCGTTGCTCCGGTGGCGCGGGTGATGTCCGGAGATTTCGGCACGGGGCGACGCCTCCGCGGCCGGTTCACCGGCTCCGCGCCCGTCCGCGGGCGGTCACCCGGCGTGGGGCCGCATCCCGCTGCGCGGCGGCCGTCTCCGAACGGAATCCGTGGCCGACCTCGGGCGAAAGACCGTGGTAGTGCCGGAAGTTGTAGATGAGCGGGTTCCATGCGCCGGGGTCGACGTGGTGCGTCCCGGGGACCACGATCCGCCGGTCCGCGTGCACCCGCAGGACCTCGCACTCCACCGCGAGGAAGCTGCCCCGCCCGCCCGGGTGCAGCGCCGTCGCCCTGGCCTCCAGCTGCAGTCCGCACTCCGCGACCCGGGGCGGCGCCACCAGGTCGGAGGCGCGCGGCGTCAGCCCGGCGGCGGCGAACTTGTCCCCTTCGTGCCGGTACACCGCCCGCTTGCTCTCCGGCACCGGGTCCTCGCCGGTCAGTGGCGCCAGACGCTCCACCCGCTCCCACAGTTCGGGCGAGGCGACGTTGACCACCACCTCCGGCCGCTCCGCCAGGTTCCGCGCCGTGCGGCTCTCCACGCCCAGGCCGAGGACCAGGTGCTGTCCGAGCGCCCACACGGAGGAGACGGGGGCCAGGTTGGCGGTGCCGTCCCGGTTCCCGGTGCTGAGCAGCACTACCGGGGTGCCGAAGTAGAGGACGGTGGGCCGGATCACCTGATGCGTGTCGTGCGTCATGCCCGGAACGCTAGAAGCCCGACGGTTCGACCACTGCCGAACCGTTACGCCTCCCCGGGCCGACCGCCGCGCCTCCCCGGGCCTCGGGGCGCCGCTCGGAGACATGACGCACATGCCCTGACAGAACGGACCGGAGCGGGGTAACAGGATCCCGACAAGGGCTGTCGGACGAATTGTTGCCGTTTGACAATAATAGCCATCAGGCAACAAAGTAACCGTGTCGGACGTGCGCGGGGAAGGACCTGGAATGCTCCGGTCGACGGATGCGTCGAAGGCCCCGGGCGCCCGCGGGGAGCCGAGGCCGAAGGGCGGCGGCGGGACCGCGAACGGCGGGTCAGGCGGTACGGCTGCCGGACGCCGGGGCGTCGTCGTCGAGTATCTGCGTGGCCGCGGTGGCGCAGAACGCCTCCAGCCCTTCCAGCAGGGCGACCCGCTTCGCGGCGGGCATGTCGGCCAGCACCTTGCGCAGCTCCCGCTCCCGGCGGCTGCGCAGGTCGGCGAGGAAGGCGTGTCCCCGGCTGCTCAGGTGCAGCCGGACCTCGCGGCGGTCCTCCGGGCTCGCCACTCGCTCGACGAAACCGGCGGCCTGAAGCCGGTCGCACAGCCTGCTCGTCGAGGGCGGGGTCGAGGCCAGGGTCTCGGCGAGCGTGCGCAGCTTGATGCCGTCGTGGTGCTCGAGGATGTGCAGCACCCGCAGCTGGGAGGCGGAGGTGGGCGCCGTCGAGGCGCGGCCCCACACGACCTCCAGCAGCTCGACGGCCGTCGTGGTCACACGTGCGACCTCGTCGGGCTCGGGGCGGCGGAAGGCAGTCACAGTCACACTCTCGCAGGCGCTGGGATGCCTGTCAGCGTACTAGGCGCTCCCGCGGGCGGCAGGTGACCGATGGCAACCGACGCGGTGGGGACCGGACCCCGGCCTCATGGCAGGGCGCGCACGTCGCCCGGGGAAGGAATGGTGAGTATTTCCCTCATGGACAGATTCGTGGCCGTTGAACGCGCTTTGCGCACAGCGGCTCCCCATGCGTTGCTCGACGCCACGCGTGCCGTACTGCGGGAGCAGTACGGCGCCGAGGAGGTCGAGCTGTTCATGGCCGACTACGGAGTGAGCGTGCTCCAGCCGGTGTCGGTGCTGCCGCACACCCTGGAACCGGTCTCCGTGTACAACAGCGCGGAGGGCCGGGCCTTCGGCTCGCAGCGGCCCCACCGTGAGGAGCGGCGCGACGGGCGGGTGCGCCTGCACCTCCCGGTCAGCGTCCGCGGCGACCGGCTCGGTGTGCTGAGCGTGACCCTTCCCGACGGCGACGCCGTCCGCCGTTGGGAGGACGAGCTGGCCGAGATCGCCCAGGTGCTCGGGCACGAGGTGATCGTGGCCGAACGCGACACCGACCTCTTCATGCAGGCCCGCCGGGTGGACCGGCTCACGCTGGCCGCCGAGATGCAGTGGCACATGCTGCCGGGCCGCTCCTGTTCCCGCCCCGAGTACGAGCTCGGCGCCCAGCTGGAGCCCGCCTACGCCATCTTCGGGGACAACTTCGACTGGGCCTCGACCGCCGACCGGCTCACGCTCTACGTCACCAACGGCATGGGCGAGGGCATCGAGGCCTCCCTGCTGACCAACCTCGCCATCAGCGCGCTGCGCAACGCCCGCCGGGCCGGCATCCCCATCGCCGACCAGGCCGCCCTGGCGGACCAGGCCGTCTACGCCCACTACCGGGGGCGCTGCTACCTGTCCGTCCTGATGTTCGACTTCGACCTGGCCACCGGCCGGGCGGGTGTGGTGGACGCGGGGTCCCCCCGGCTGCTGCGGCTGCGGGACGGCTCGGTGGAGCCCGTCACCTTCGAAGCCCAGCTGCCGCTGGGCATGTTCGAGGAGACCGACTACGTGGCCCAGGAGTTCCAGGTGGAGCCCGGTGACCGGCTGGTCTTCGTCAGCGACGGGGTGCACGAGGTGGCCTCCCCCAAGGGCGAGGCCTACGGTGACACGGCGCTCGCCCGGGCGATGCAGTCCACCCGGCTGCTGCCCGCCGCGGAGGTGCCCCGCGCCATCCTCCGGGAGCTGACCGGACACCGCGGCCAGCGGATTCCGGAGGACGACGCCCTGGTGGTGTGCCTGGACTGGTACGGAAGGCCTGCCGCAGCGTGACCGGGCAGGCCGGCGGATTGTGGCGATCCGGTGTCGGCACCCCCACACGGCCTCGCGCTGACTGTTGCCATGCGGCAATAATTGGTCCGACGGCCGCCACGAGGCCGGCCGTCCGTGCACGCGACAGGGGGACGACGCCGTGGCGGAGCACGAGGGGGTGCAGGAGCCGGCGCCCGAACCGGGCGGACCACCCGGTGAGGGCGCCACGACGTTGTCCGCGCGACCACGCTCCGGCGGGCCGCGCCCGCCCCCGACCCATCGGATGCCCATGACGACAGCTCGAGCAGAGGTCCGGCGGATCGCGTCCGTCGCCGACGCGGCCCGGGCCCGTGCGGCCGCGGCGGGCATCGCCGGCGACGGCGGCGCCTCGGCGCCGGACCGGGCCCGCTTCGTGACGTCGCTGGCCGAACGGCTGCGACGCCGCCTCGACGAGGGCGGCGAGTGGGAGCTGCTGCTCCGGGTCCGCCCGGACGGCGCGGGGCGCGCCCGGCTGGACGCCTGGCTGCGGCGGGCCGGTGCCGCCTTCGCCCCGGCCCCCGACGACCCGCCTGACCTCAGCTGCCCGCTGCAGCGCCTGCCCTCCCGGGCCGCCCCCGACGATCCGCCGCTCGCGGAGGCCCTGCTGCGGGCCGACGAGGACACCGCGGCCGTCCTCCATCTGCTGGACGAGCAGGAGCACCTGGTCCGGCTGCACCGCGAGGAGCTGAACCAGACCAACCGCGGTGTGCTGGCCCTCCACTCCGACCTGGAGGCGGCCGCGCTGGCCCAGCGGGACCTGCTGGACGCGGAGCGGACCACCCGGGCCGAGGCCGAGCGCGCGCAGCGGCTGCAGTCCTTCCTCGGCGAGGCCAGCGCCGCCCTCACGGCCTCCCTCAGCCGCACCGTCATCCTGCGCAGGCTCTCCGACCTGCTGGTCCCGGAGTACGCGGAACACCTCGAGGTCTGGCTCTTCGACGAGGAGGACGAGGAGGAGCACGACGGGCGCACCCGCCGCGTGCGGGACCACTCCGCGGCCGCGGTGGCCGCCGCCCGCACCGGCCGTCCCCAGTACGCCGCCACCCACCCCGGCGACCTGCCCGGCGTCGACGACCTGCCGCCGTCGGTGCTCTTCCCGCACCGGCCGCTGCTGGCCGTCCCGCTGACGGCGAGCCGCCTGCTGGGCGTGCTCACCCTCACCGCCCCCGGGCCGCGGTTCGACGCCGACGTCCCGGTGATGCTGCTCGAACTCGCCCGCCGCGTCGGCGTCGCCCTGGACAACGCCTACCGCTACGAGCAGTACCGCGACACCGCGGAGGCCCTGCAGCGCGCGCAGCTCACCGAACTCCCCACCCCCGAGGGGCTGGGGCTCGCCGCGCGCTACCTGCCCGCCACCCGCGGCCTCAACATCGGCGGCGACTGGTACGACGCCTTCCTCCAGCCCGACGGCAGCGTGCTGGCCGTCATAGGCGACGTGACCGGTCACGGTCTGCACGCGGCCGTCCTGATGGGCCAGCTGCGCACCGCGCTGCGCGCCTACGCGGTGGAGAACGCCAGCCCCGCGGCGATCCTCACCCGGCTGCACGGCATGCTCCGGCACCTCCAGCCCGACCTGTACGCCACCGCGATGATCGCGCGGTTCCGGCCCGGCGAGCCGGAGGTCGTCTGGGCGTCGGCCGGCCACCCGCCCGCCGTGGTGCGCGCTCCCGACGGCGAGGTGCGGGTGCTGGGCGCGAAGCCGGGCGTGATGCTCGGCATCCCGGTGCCGTTCGTCCACACCGACCAGCGCGTCACGCTGCCCGCCGGCTCGTCGCTGGTGATGTACACCGACGGCCTGGTGGAACGCCGGGCCCAGGGCATCGATCCGGGCATCGCGCGGCTGTGCCGCACGCTCGGCGAGATCCCGCCGCCCGAGCTGGAGCAGGACGCGGAGGCCGCGGCCGACTCGCTGCTCAAGCCGCTCCTGCACGACTCGGAGGGCGACGACGACGTCTGCCTGCTCCTGTGCCACGTGCTGAGGCCCTCGGGGGTGCCCGCTCAGCGCGGCGGTTCGCCGGAGGGCCGCGTGGTGCGGTCCTGACCCCCGCGGCCCCGGGGGGCCGCCGCGGGGCGGGGAGCCAGCTAGGGCTCGGGGGTGCGGTCCTGGGCGGGGCCGGAGTCGGGGGCGTCGTGGTGTGGCGGGCCGGTGCGGGGAGGTGGCACGGGGTGGCCCTGGGCCTCGTCGACCGGGGCGGTGTCGGCGCGGACGGGGCCGGGCGCGGCGGTGCCGGCCGGAGCGGGGCTGTCCCGGGCGGTCTGCGGATCGGCGGTGACGGTCGAGGCAGCGTCGTGGGCCGAGGCGGTGTCGCGGGACGGGGCGGTGTCGTGGGGCGAGGCAGCGTCGTGGGCCGAGGCGGTGTCGCGGGACGGGGCGGTGTCGTGGGGCGAGGCCGCGTCGCGGGGCGAGGCGGTGTCGTGGGCCGAGCCGGTGTTGTGGAGCGAGGCCGCGTCGTGGGCCGAGCCGGTGTTGTGGGGCGAGGCCGCGTCGTGGGCCGAGCCGGTGTTGTGGGGCGAGGCCGCGTCGTGGGCCGAGCCGGTGTTGTGGGGCGGGGTGCCGGTGGGGGTGGGGGCCTTGGGGGTGCCCTGGGCCGTGTCGGCGGGGGCCGGGTCCGGTGGGGTGCGGCTGGGGTGGGCCGTGCGGAAGGCGATGAGGCCCCGGCGGAGTTCCTCGCGTTCCGCGGGGGTCATGCCCGCGAGGACCGCGGCGAGCGCCCGCGACCTGAGGTCGGCTATCTCGGCCAGCACCTGCCGGCCGCGACCGGTGAGGGCCAGCCGCACCTCGCGCCGGTCCTGCGGGTGGAGCCGCCGCTCCAGCAGCCCCGCCGCCTCCAGCCGGTCGCACAGCCGGCTCGCCGTGGGCGTCCCCGCCTCCATGCTCTCCGCCAGCGCCGTCACGTTGAGGCCCGGTTCCGCCTCCAGGATGCGCAGGGCCCGCAGCTGGTGCGGCGACAACCGCAGGCTCGCCCCCTGCGCGGCCACCGACCACAGCTCCGCCAGGCGGTCCACGGCATCGGCGATCCGCCGCGCGACGGACAGGAACTCGTCACGCGGTCCGTTCGGCCCACCCGCACGGAGACCACCCATACCCACCCCACTCGCCGTACCCCGAGGAGCGGCGGGCCAACATCGTCGCCCGTACCGACCCGGACGTCTTTATCCATCCGTGATCACGGCACGGGCACCGGCGCCCGGCGCCCGCGGCGATACCGCCCCGACAGCCCGCCCCCGCGAGGAGCCCCGCACGCCCCGCCGCACACCGCCCGCCGCCGTGTCCTGCCCGGTGGGGCGCCGCGGAGGTAGCGTGGAGGGGAGGCCCCGAAGGAGGGCAGTGCGATGCCGTGGTACCTGTGGCTGCTCACCGCCGCGGTGCTGGGCGTCGCGGAGTTCTTCACCCTCGCCCTCTTCCTCGGACTGCTGGCGGCCGCCGCGCTGGTCGCCGCCGTCGTCGCCGGCATCGGCGTGGGCCTGGCCGGACAGCTGGTGGCGTTCGTGCTCACGGCGGCCGCGGGTCTCGCCGTGGTCCGCCCCGTGGCGCTGCGGCACATGGCGCGTCAGCCCCTCGCGCGGGAGGGCAGCGACGCGCTGATCGGCAGGCGCGCCGAGGTGGTGCGGGAGGTCACCGCCACCCGTGGCCTGGTCAAACTCGCCGGTGAGGAGTGGTCGGCCCGCGCCCTCGACGACAGCCTGGTGATCCCGGTGGGAGCACTGGTCGACGTCATGGAGATCGAGGGCGCCACGGCCGTCGTCCACCCGCGTGACCTGCTCCCCGGAACCGGCTGAGCCCACAGCAGCGGAACAGCAGCGGAGGCGTTGTGGATCCCGTCGTCGTCCCCATCCTCGTGGCGGCCCTCGTGGTCGTCTTCCTGGTGGCCGCCACCGTACGGATCGTGCCGCAGGCGCGGCGCTACAACATCGAGCGCTTCGGCCGGTACCGCCGGACGCTGCAGCCCGGGCTGAACCTGGTCGTGCCGGTGGCGGACCGCATCAACACCAAGCTGGACGTGCGCGAGCAGGTCTACTCGTCCGACCCCCGGCCGGTGATCACCGAGGACAACCTCGTGGTCAACATCGACACCGTGCTCTACTTCCAGATCACCGACCCGCGGGCGGCCGCCTACGAGGTCGCCGACTACCTGCAGGCGATCGACCAGCTCACCGTCACCACGCTGCGGAACGTCATCGGCAGCATGGACCTGGAACGCACGCTCACCTCGCGGGAGGAGATCAACTCCCGGCTGCGCGCCGTCCTCGACGACGCCACGGGCAAGTGGGGCATCCGCGTCAACCGCGTCGAGATCAAGGCCATCGACCCGCCGCACACCATCAAGGAGGCGATGGAGAAGCAGATGCGGGCCGAACGGGACAAGCGGGCCGCCATCCTGCACGCCGAGGGCGAGCGGCAGGCCAAGATCCTGACCGCGGAGGGCACGAAGCAGAAGGACATCCTGGAGGCGCAGGGCACCCAGCAGGCGATGATCCTGCGGGCCGACGGCGAGGCCAAGTCGGTGGAGCTCGTCTTCGAGGCCATCCACCGCAACGACGCCGACCCGAAGGTGCTGGCCTACAAGTACTTCGAGACCCTGCCGCACCTGGCGAACAGCGACAGCAACACGTTCTGGGTGATCCCCGGGGAACTCACCGAGGCGGTCCGGACCGTCAGCCGCGCGTTCGACGGCCACCCGACGGCCGGCGAGGCCCCGCGGGACGGGACGCGGCGGTACGACCGGGACCCGGGGGCCGGCCCGGGCGGCGCCGCCGAGGCGGTCGCGGCCGCGGACGAGGCCGGGAAGCAGGCCGCCGCGGCGGTCGACGACGCCAAGGCCGAGGCGGAAGCCGCCCGCTCACCCCACCCGGGCCGGACCCCGGGCGCCTGACCCCTCCCCGCCCCCGCCCGCACGGCCCGGGCGTGCGCATCGGCCAACGGCCGCGGCGGACACGGGAGTTCGCCCGGCCTCCGTTCCGGCGGCCGTGAACTGACGGTCCGTGGGGAACGTTCTGCCCGCAGCCCCGCCAAACCAAGCGATATCGAACCGCAACCGACGAAGAGCTTAGGTTAGGCTAACCTCGCCTTCGTGAGAGCCGAAGAGACCTCCCTGGTCACACCCCCGCGCGGGCACCGACTCACGGCGACAGACGTCACCGTGGCCTACGACGGCGCCCCTGTCGTCCACCGGGCCGACGTGACGCTGCGGCCGGGTCAGGTCACCGTCCTGGTCGGGCCCAACGGCAGCGGCAAGTCCACGCTGCTGCGCACGATGGCCCGCCTGCAGCGGCCGCGCGACGGCGCCCTCACCCTCACCGACGAGCGGGACGGCGGGCAGGACGGCCGGCAGGTCGGCGGGCAGGACGGCGGCGGACGGGAGACCGACGCCCTCGCCCTGACCCCCCGCGAGTTCTCCCGCCGCGTCGCCCTGCTGACCCAGTCGCGGCCCACCCCCACCGGGCTCACCGTCCGCGACGTCGTCGAGTTCGGCCGCTACCCGTACCGCGGCCGCTGGGGCAAGGCCGACCCGGGCGGCGCCGCCGCCGTCGACCGGGCCCTGGCGCTCACCGGCACCACCGCCCTCGCGGACCGCGGCGCCGAGCACCTCTCCGGCGGCCAGCTCCAGCGGGTCTGGCTGGCCGGCTGCCTCGCCCAGGAAACCGGCGTCCTCCTGCTCGACGAGCCCACCACCTACCTGGACCTGCGGTACCAGGTCGAACTCCTCGACCTGATCCGCGAACTGGCGGACGACCACGGCATCGCCGTCGGCGTCGTCCTCCACGACCTCGACCAGACGGCCGCCGTCGCCGACCGGGTCGTGCTGCTGCACGAGGGCCGGATCGTCGCGGACGGGGAGCCGGCCGAGGTCCTCACCCCGGACCGGCTGACCGCGACCTACGGCATCCGCATCGAGGTCGACACCGATCCCCTCACCGGCCACCTCCGCACCCGCGCGGTGGGCCGGCACCACACCCGCCCCGTGCCCGAAAGGCTCACCCCCTCCTCATGAAGCGTCACCTCCTCGTCGCGGCCACCGCCGCCGTCGCCGCCCTCTCGCTGAGCGCCTGCGGCACCACCGAGCCCGCCGCCGACGCCAAGGACACCGAGAAGTCCGAGGCCGTCACCCTCACCGACGCCGCCGGCACCAAGGTCGAGCTCGACGGCCCGGCCACCAAGGTCGTCGCCACCGAGTGGAACGTCGTCGAGAGCCTGCTCACGCTCGGCGTCGAGCCGACCGGCGTCGCGGACGTCAAGGGCTACGGGCTGTGGAACACCTCGGCCCCGATCAAGGGCGAGCCCAAGGACATCGGCACCCGCGGCGAGCCCAGCATGGACACCGTCGCCGCCCTGGCGCCCGACCTGATCGTCGCCACCACCGACCTGCCCGAGGCCGCGGTCAAGCAGCTCCGCGACATCGCCCCCGTCCTCCAGGTCCGCTCCGCCGACGGCTCCGGCCAGGTCGACCAGATGCTGGAGAACGTCGACCTCATCGCCGAGGCCACCGGCACCGAGGACAAGGCCGAGCAGGTCCGCGAGGAGTTCGACGCCAAGCTGGCCGAGGGCCGGAAGGCACTGGAGGAGGCCGGGCTGGCCGGCGAGGGCATCGCCTTCGCCGACGGCTACGTGACCTCCAACCAGGTCTCCGTGCGCCCCTACACGGCCACCTCCCTCATCGGCGAGGTCAACACCGAGCTGGGCCTGAAGAACACCTGGAAGATGAAGGGCGACGAGTCCTACGGCCTGGCCGCCACCGACGTCGAGGGCCTCACCAAGCTCCCGAAGGACACCCACTTCGCCTACATCGGCAACGACGGCGACAAGAACGCCACCCCGTACGCCGAGGGCGGCGTCCTCGCGGACAACGCCGTCTGGAAGTCGCTGCCCTTCGTCGAGAACGGCGACGTGCACCGCCTCGACGACGGCATCTGGATGTTCGGCGGCCCCCGTTCCATGGAGGCGTACGTCGACTCCCTCGTCGCCTCGCTGACGAAGAAGTAACGCCATGGCCGTCACCGCACCCAGACCCGCCCCGGCGACCGCCGTCGCGGTGACGGCCGCACTGGCCCTGCTGGTCGCCGTCCTCGCCGCCGTCGACGTCACCCAGGGCACCGCGACGGCGGGCGCGCCCGAGCTGTGGAAGGCGCTCACCGGCGCCGCCTCCCCGGGCGACGCGTCCGTGGTGATCGCCTCGCGGCTGCCGCGCATGACCGCAGGACTGCTGGTCGGCGCCGTGCTCGGCATGGCCGGCGTCGCCCTCCAGGCCGTCAGCCGCAACGTGCTCGCCTCCCCGGACACCCTGGCCGTCAACGCCGGTTCCTACCTGGCGCTCGGCGTGGCCGCCATCACGGGCGTCTCCCTCCCGCTGCTCGCCTCCTCCGGCATCGCCTTCGTCGGCGGCCTCGCCGCCGCGGCGGTCGTCCTGTCGCTGTCCGGCCTCGGCGCGGGCACCGTCCGCCTCGTCCTCGCGGGCAGCGCCCTCGCCCTGGGCCTGACCGCGGTCACCCAGGGACTGCTGCTCCTCTTCCCCGAGCAGACCGAGGGCCTGTACGCCTGGAACCAGGGCTCCATCGCGCAGAACGGTTTCGGCGGCGTCGTCCAGATGGCGCCGATCGCCGTCGTCGGCCTGGTCGGGCTGCTGCTGACCGCGCGGCGGGTCGACGCGCTCGCGCTCGGCGACGACGCCGCCCGCGGCGTCGGCGTCGACGTCCGCACCACCCGGGTCACCGTGGTGGTGCTGGCCTCCCTGCTGTCCGCCGCCGCCGTCACCCTCGCCGGGCCGATCGGCTTCGTGGGCCTCTGCGCCCCGGCGCTGGTGCGGCCGCTGGCCCGCCGCGTCCGCGCGTTCGGCCGGCTGCGCGGGGCGGTCCCGCTCGCCGGTCTCACCGGCGCCGCCCTGGTCCTCGGCTCCGACGTCGCGCTGCGCGCCGTGGTCCCCGACGACCTGTCCGTCGCGGTGCCGACCGGCGTGGTGACCAGCCTCGTCGGCGCGGTGTTCCTGATCGTGGCGGCGACCCGGCTGCGCGACACCGCCGAGTCCGCCGCCCCGGACCGCCTGCGGCCGCGCAGCCGCCGGGTGTTCCTCACGGTGCTGACGGCGCTGGTCGTCCTCCTGGTCGGCGTGACCGTCGCCGGCGTGCTGCTGGGCGACGCCAAACTGCTCCTCGGCGACGTCGTCAACTGGGCGCAGGGGCGGTCCGGGCGGGCCGTCACCTTCGTCCTCGACACCCGTGTACCGCGGGTGGGCGCGGCGCTGCTGGCGGGCGCCGCCCTCGCGCTGGCCGGCACGCTGGTGCAGGCCGTCACCCGCAACCCGCTCGCCGAACCGGCGGTGCTCGGCGTCACCAACGGCGCCGCCCTCGGCGCGGTGCTGCTGGTGACCTCGGTGCCGCTCGTCGGCTCCTGGGGCGTGGCCGGAGCGGCGTTCGCGGGCGCGGCGGTGGCCTCGGTGGTGGTGTTCGGCCTCGCCGCCAAGGGGGGCTTCCGGCAGAACCGGCTGGTCCTGGTCGGCATGGGCGTGGCCACCGCGACGACCTCGCTGATCAGCCTGATCATCGTCCTCACCGACCCGTACAACGCCACCAAGGCGCTGACCTGGCTCTCCGGCTCCACCTACGGGCGGACCTTCCCGGACCTGCTGCCGCTGGCCGTGGTGCTCGCCCTGGGCATCGCCGTGTCCGCCGCCCGGCGCACCGAGCTGGACCTGATCTCGCTGGACGAGGACACCCCCCAGCTGCTGGGCATCGGCCTGTCGCGCGAACGTCTGACACTGCTGGTGCTGAGCGTGCTGCTCAGCGCGACGGCGGTGGCGGCCGCGGGCGCCATCGGCTTCGTCGGCCTGGTCGCCCCGCACGCGGCCCGCGCCCTCGTCGGCCGCCGCCACGCCCGCGTGGTGCCGGTCGCCGTCCTGCTCGGCGCGGTGCTGGTCTGCGCCGCCGACCTGCTCGGCCGCACGGTCATCGCCCCCGCCCAGCTCGGGGCGGGCCTGATGACCGCGCTGATCGGCACGCCGTACTTCCTGTGGCTCCTGGTCCGCAGCCGGGGCTGACGGGCCTGCCGCCCGGACCCCGGGGGAGCGCGCGGAGCGGGGGTCACCCGTACAGCGCGCGTCCTCCGGGACTGCCGGCCGTGAAGTGCCGGCCCAGGGCGATCTCCTCGCCGACGACCGACCAGCAGGTCTCGTCGTCCTGGAAGGGAAGCGGGTCGACGTCGCCGATCTCCTGGCGGATCCGCTCCACCGCACGCTCCAGGAGTGCGAAGCCGGCCTCCTGGTCGCCGTCGAAGGTGAACTCCTCCAGCAGGCGCCGGAACCGGGCGGCGACCTCGATGAACGAGGAGACGTCCGTGTGGAGTCGCCGTGCGGTCTGCTCGTCGGGGTCGAAGGCGTACACGGCGCCCGACGCGGGGTCGAGGGCGAGGTGGGCGTTGAGCAGCCAGCCGATGACGGGCCACCCGCCCGCGCCCTCCGGGGCGTCCTCGACGTCCTCCAGGTGCACGCAGTCCCGGACGAGGGGCAGCCGGCCGGAGTCCTCGCGGGGCTCGTACAGCACGACCGCCTCGGCGGGGACGCCGACGGTCCGCAGGAGGCGTGCGCCCGCGGTCTCCGCCACCGCGGGCGGGAAGGCGGTGGCGGGCAGGGCCGTGACTCCGTCCTCGCCGAAGACCGCGACGAGTGCGCCGCGGGTCACGTCGAACAGTGCGGTCGGAGCGGCGGCGGGGTCCTCCGCGGGCTGCTCGGGCATCAGAACCTCTCACGGTGACGGGCCGACCGGGCCACCCTAGGCCCAGGGGGTGGGGGTGAGGCCCGGCGGCCCAATCCGCGTCGGAGCCGGCGTCGCACGCGGCGTTGCGGAACCCGCGTCACAGGCGGCGTGCGGGAGCCGGCGTCACAGCCCGCGTCACAGGCGGCGTTGCGGCGCCCGTGTCACAGCTGGCGTTCGGGAGCCGGCGTCGCAGTCCGCGTCACAGCCCGCAGGAGCCGCGGTCGAGCAGGAAGTACCGGCCGTTGGCCCACCGGCACAGCCGGATCCCGACGGCGATCCCGGCGATGGTCACCACGGCGGGCAGGTACCCGCCCGCGACCTGGATGATCGGAATGGCCGGGCACCCGCCGGAGATCGCCCAGCCCGTGCCGAACAGGACCGCGCCCGGCACCACACCGGCGTGCACGCGCCCGGGGTTGCGGCGGACCCGCAGCAGGGCGAAGACGCAGACGATGAGGCCGACGGCGCCCGCGAAGGCGAAGAACATCCGCAGGTCCTGGAAGGTGAACATGCGATTCAGTTCGGCGTAGTCGCCGAACCCGATGTTGGCGACGGTGAAGCCGAGACCCAGCCCGACGACGACGTTGGTCAGCAGGATGCCGCCCCGGGTACGCATCAGATCACCTTCCACAGCAGGAACGACACCGCCGCGGCGGTACCGAAGAACACGGCGGTCGCGACGATGCTGACCGGGTTCAGCCGGCCGCAGCCGCTGAGTCCGTGGCCGGAGCTGCACCCGCCGGCCAGCCGGGTGCCGAAACCGACCAGCACGCCTCCCACGAACAGCAGGGCGACCATGGTGAGCGGGTCGCCGGTGACCAGGTCCCGGAAGCCGGGGCCCATGTCGAGGCGGAGCTGGAACCGGCCGGACGTGACCGCGGCGATCAGTCCGCCGACGAAGATCGACACCAGCAGGGCGGCCTGGGTGACCAGCGGCGCCGGTCGCAGGCTCGTCAGGCTCGTCACCCGGCGGTGCCCGCCCCCCACCGGACCGTCGTCCGGGTCCGGCCCGTACGCGGCGGACGTGCCGGGACCGGTCCGGAACTGCTCGGGCGTGGCCGCGGCGAGCGCCTCCGCGAGGGCACGGTCGTCCGCGAACGCCGCCTCCTCCCGCTCGACACGGCGTTCGCTGCGCCAGTGCAGCACGCGGTCCCACGCCGACGACACTCCGAAGGAGCGGTCGGTGGCGACGGTGTAGGCGATGGTGACCAGGGCGAGCCCGGCGGCGCCCGCCCACCAGGGCCAGTAGGTGCTCATGACGGGCTCTTCATCCAATCGACGAGCCGGGCCCACCAACCGCGCTTCGCGCGCGGCGGCGCCTGCCGGCCGTGCCGGGCGGCGTGGTCCGGTGCCTGGTGCGGGTATCCGGGTGCCTGGTGCGCGTATCCGGGTGCCTGGTGCGCGTATCCGGGCGCCGCCGGCTGCTGGTACGGGGCGGCCTGGTCCGCCGGGGGAACGCTCGCGAACCAGGCGCCGGCCTCCCCGGCCGCGGCCCGGTAGCCCGACGGCTGGGAGGCCGGCCCGGCAGGCGCCGGCTGCGACCAGGCGGTGGCGGTGTGCGTCCGGCCCGGGTCGGGCATGCGGGACGCGTCCGCGCCGACCGGGTCCTGGAGGTGCCGCGCGCTGTGGCCGTTGGGCAGCAGGCTGATGGGCACGGGTTCCCCGGTGAGCGACATCTTGTAACGCGCGCAGTCCCCCCAGCGGTCACCGCTGTCGCAGTAGTAGTCGCGCCAGCCGCGGAGGCTGGATCTGAGGAGGGGGAAGAGCGGGCATCCTGCGGCGTGCGGGCAAGCCACGTGGCTCCTTTCCGACCGGCGCCGCACCACCCGTCCCGGGGTGGACGGGTGCCGTTCTCGGTTGTCGTCCTTGCCGCCCCCGAACCGCTGTGAGAGGCCTCGGGGCTCGCGGGCATGACGCCGCAACAGGGCAGGCGTCGCCATGTCCACGCCGGATGCAACCACTGTTCCGCCACCCCGGGCAACGACCCACACAGCACGCCCACTTCACTCACGCTTCGGCCCCAAGGCCGCCCGAAACTGCGGTTCCGTGTGCACGAGGGCGCTGCGGAACCGGCGTTCCGCGCGGGGCGGGTACCGGGCGCCGCACCCGCGCTCCCAGCGCGGGAAGCGATCGCGCCCGGGCTGACCCCGACCCTTGACCTGCGGTGTTTCCGTGCACGTCCGGTGACGGGGACGTCAGGGAACCAGCACGACCTCAAGCGGCAGGCCGAGCGGGATTCCGGGCCGGGGTCCGGGTGCGTCCCTGACCGACGTCGGCCGGCGGGTGGGGTGCTGTCTGTACGGGCGACCGAGCAGCGTCGCCATCCTCCCTCTTGTGTGCCGCTGCTCACCGGGTGGCAAATCACCACATCGCTGGCGTACCACTCTCTCAGCGGTTACGGTTATTGCAGATATGGTGGCTGGGTTCTCGCAGGAGGAGGCGGACATGGTGCGGAGCAGCGTTCTCGCCGGGGCGACGAAGGTGGAGCCCGACCCTGCCCACCGTGGTGCGCTCAGGGAGGCCAGTCGTCTGGGCGCCGACGACGTCCAGGCGGTGTTGCGGACGGCCGATGGCTCCGAGCTGGTGCTTCCTTCAGAGCTGGCCCGGATACTGATCGCTTCCGCCGGTGAGCTGGCTGCCGGGCATGCGGTGACCGTTCTTGCGTCGGAGACCCAGCTGACCCCGACCGAGGCCGCGGAGCTGCTGGGGCTGTCCCGGCCGTTTGTGGTCCGGCTCCTGGACAGCGGTGAGATTCCCTCGCATCACTTGCCCGGTAGCAGCCACCGAGTGGTGCCTCTTGCCGAAGTTCTGCAGTTCCAGGCGAGGAGGGAGCGCAGGCGGGAAGGTCGCCGGCGCATCGCGGACACGGTGGAGCAGACCGATCTGCCCTACTGATCGGTGACGGTAGGCAGGTGGTCGGAGAGGAAGTCGTCCCGTGCGGGTCTTTGTGGACACCAATGTGCTCTTCCCGTTCTCGGTGATGGATCTAATGCTGGCGCTCACCGAGGACGCGGTGCACGAACTCGTGTGGTCCGAGCGGCTGCTGTCCGAGTGGGAGCGTGTGATCGTCCGTGAGCAGCAGCGCTCTGCCGCCTCGGCCGCGGCCATCACAGGGGCGATCCGGGAGTTCTTCGCCGACTGCGCGGTCGACGAGCTCGAGTACGCGCATCTCGTCGATGTCATGCCGGGCAGCGACCCGGATGATCGGCACCACGCGGCCGCTGCGATCGCGGGCGGCGCGCGAACGCTGATCACATGGAACCTTGACGACTTTCCCGCCCGAGACTTGGTCCGGCATGGTCTGCGTGTCGTCGACCCGGACACTTATCTCTGCGCGCTCCTCGAGGAGTGGCCGCGTGAGGTGCGTACGACGGTCATCCGGCTGGCGGCGGAGAAGCGCAACCCTCCTGTCACCTTGCGCGCAGTTCTCGCCCGCCTGGCCAAGGCGGGCGTTCCACAATTCGTTGACCGCTTCGGCGAGTAGGCGGTCCGAGACGGAGAGGGGCCTGCCGACTGCTGACCGGGGCGCGCGGGCATCAGCCGGCCGCGGCTGCTGATCGGCCGCACCCGAACGCCCGGGTGCCCGACCCGGTCTCGCCGGGTCGGGCACCGTGTGCGGGTCGCGCTTCGCTCAGCTGCGGGTCCAGCGCTGGTTGTTGCCGCCGGAGCAGGAGTAGAGCTGGATCTTGGTGCCGTTGGCGGTTCCGGTGCCGACGGCGTCGAGGCAGAGGCCGGACTGGACGCCGGTGATGGAGCCGTTGGAGTTGAGGCGCCACTTCTGGTTGTCGCCGCCCCAGCAGTTGTAGATCTGGACCGCGGCGCCGTTGCCGGAGCCGGCGGCGTCCAGGCACTTGTTGCCGTAGACCCGGAGCTCGCCCGTGGACGTGTGCGTCCACTGCTGGTTGGCGGCGCCGTTGCAGTCCCACAGCTGGACCTGGGTCCCGTCCGTGGTGCTGCTGCTGGGCACGTCCAGGCAGCGGCCGGAGCCGACACCCTTGATCGGCGCGGCGCCCGAGGTGGGCGGCGGGGTCGTGGGCGGCGGGGTCGTCGGGTTCGGGCCGGGCGAGCCACTGTTCAGGGCGTTGAGGACGGAGGTGTAGGCGGCCTTCTTGCTGCCGTCGTTGTTGAACAGCAGCGGAGTGTCCCCGGACCGCCAGGAGTCGCTGTCACGCACGCCCCACACGGTGATGCCGATGCAGCGCGGCACGGCCAGGCAGTCGTTGACCACGTTGGCGTAGGTCGTGGCGGAGGCGCCCTGGATGTCGAGCTCGGTGACGGCCACGTCGACGCCGAGGGCGGCGAAGTTCTGCAGGGTGGTGCGGAAGTTGCTGTTGTAGGGGCTGCCGCTGTTGAAGTGGGACTGGAAGCCGACGCAGTCGATCGGCACGCCGCGCTGCTTGAAGTCGCGGACCATGTTGTACATGGCCTGGGTCTTGGCCCAGGTCCAGTTCTCGACGTTGTAGTCGTTGTAGCAGAGCTTGGCGGCCGGGTCGGCGGCGCGCGCGGTGCGGAAGGCGACCTCGATCCAGTCGTTGCCGGTGCGCTGCAGGTTGGAGTCCCGGCGGGCGCCCGAATTGCCGTCCTCGAACGCCTCGTTCACCACGTCCCACTCGGCGATCTTGCCCTTGTAGTGGCCCATCACGCCGTTGATGTGGTCGATCATCGCCTGGCGCAGCGTGCTGCCGCTGAGGCTCTGCATCCAGGCGGGCTGCTGGGAGTGCCAGGCCAGGGTGTGGCCGCGGACCCGCTTGCCGTTCTGCACGGCCCAGTTGTAGACGCGGTCGGCGGAGGTGAAGTTGAACTGGCCGCGCTGCGGTTCCGTGGCGTCGATCTTCATCTCGTTCTCGGCGGTCACCGAGTTGAACTCGCGGTTCGCGATCGTCGTGTACGTCGAGTCGCCGAGCTTGCCCGCGGCGATCGCGGTGCCGAAGTAGCGGCCGTTCTGCGTGGCGGCGGCGCCGAGCGTGCTCTCGGCGGCGCTCGCGGTCGGCAGGCCGACCAGTGCGGTGGCCAGGCCGACGGCACCGACGAGCAGTGCCAGCAGCAGGCCGCGGATCCTCCGGCGGACGTCGGATCCTGGAAGGGCGTACGAGCCCATGACTGTGCCTCCCATGCGGGAATCGCGGATGAGGTGCGGGACGGAAGGACTGACGCTGAGGCCGAGTGGCCGGAAGGGCCGGAAGGGCGGACCGGAAACGGCCGGCGACGGCCGGCGCGGGGTTCGGGGCCCGTCAGGGCCTACGGCGGTCGCCGGCGATGGTGCGACACGGACATGGGGGGACCTCACCGTCGCGGCTCGGCCGGCGGGGGACGCACGCGGCGTGGCCTGCCTCTTCCCTTGCGAAGAGCCGGGACGCGCCGGTGCGGACCTCACCGGACCAGGTGATGTGTGGGGGTGGTCGTGCGCGTGCTGCGGTGCGGAACTGCGGTGTGTGCAGGGGTACTTGTGACGCTCTGGTCAGTCGTTCCAGTGGTGGATGATTGCGGCGCCGCAGAGGGCCGTCAATACGCCCGGCAGAAAAACATTTCTCTCCGGAGACCGAAACTTTCGACCTCCCGTTGTGCTGGACGACGCTCCGGGTGCTCCCGCCTGCGGATCAGTCCTGCCAGGCAGGATCCAGGCAGCGCCCAGGCAGGGCAAGGAAACGGCCGCCGTCCATCCGCCTTCTCCCTCGCGCGGAACCGCCGGATCGGTGCCGGATTCGGTCGCGGGGGCCGCGCGTGCGCGGCGCGCGACACCGATGTGTCTGAGCTTTCTTCGAAACATTTCGGAGCCTTCTCGCGTCGCACGCGGAGGCTGTTCAGCGGTGCGCCGCCCGCGCGTACGCCGCCTGCTCGTACGCCGCCTGCTCGTGCGCCGCCTCCGGCGACAGCGACTCCCCCCGCGCGAAGGCGTCCTCGAACGCCACCGCCCCCAGCGCGGCCGTCGCCGTGGCGGTGGCGCGGTCGACGTCCGGGCGCTCCGCGGCCGGGAGCGGCGCGCCCGTGGCGGCGCGGGCGGCGGAGGCGGCGCCGAGGAGGAGCGCCGCCGTCCCGGGACGGTCCGCGAGGGCGTGGGCGGCGGCGAGGCCCTCCAGGGCGAGGGCGACGGCCCGGGGGTCGCCGGTGGTGAGGGCCGTCGCGTAGCCCTCCTCGTGGTGGGCCAGCGCGCCCCGCGCGTCGCCGCGCAGCTCCGCGACGAAGCCCAGCTCGGCCAGGACCAGCGCGTTCGCCCCGTCGAGACCGACCTGGCGATGCCATCGCAGGACCGTACGCATCCGGGCACCGGCCTCGTCGAGGAGCCCTTCACGGCGCGCGCCGAGGCCGAGCCCCAGCTCCGCGTTGATCTCGCCCGCGCGGAAGCCGAGTTCGGCGGCGAGGCGCCGTGACCGCTCGTGGTACTCCCGCGCTTCGCCGAGGTCGCCGGTGAGCAGCGCCACCCGCCCGAGCCCCGACAACAGGTCCGCGGCCTGGGTGGAGAGGCCGAACTCGTCGGCGGTGTCGAGCGCGTCCTGCCGCAGCCTGGCCGCCCGCTCGTAGTCGCCGTGGATCTCGGCGACCGACGCCAGCGGGTACACCGACCACAACCGGCCGCAGGCGTCCCCGACGTCGGCGAAGAGCTGCGCGCTGCGCCCCGCGTCCGCCTCCGTACCGGCCAGATCGCCCCGCAGCAGCCGCTGGACGGACCTGTCCGCCAGCGCGGCCGCCTCTCCCCAGCGCTCACCGAGCGCCCGGAAGCCGTCCAGCGAGGCCTCGGTGAGCGCCTCGCCCTCCAGGAGGTCCCCCGTCCCGCACAGGGCGTGCGCCAGGAACCACCGCGCCCACGCCGTCTGCCGCGGGTCACCGAGCCGGTCGCACGCCTCGAGCGCCCTCTCGATCCGGGCCGCCCGCCCGGCGCCGTCCCCGGTCAGGATGGCGATGCCGGTCTGCCACACGCCGGCCCTCGCCCGCGGTGCCGCCTCCCCGCCGGGCAGCGCGAGCGCCGCGGTGACCGAGCGTCGCGCCTCGCCGAGCCGGCCGCGCAGGATCCAGTACCAGGACAGCGCGTCGACGAGCCGGAGCGCCTGGTCCGTCTCCTGCCGCTCGACCGCACCGTCCAGGGCCGAGCGCAGATTCGCGCTCTCCGCGTCCAGCCGTGACAGCCACGTGCCCTGCTCGTGTCCGCGCAGTCCGGGCTCCGCGGTCTCGGCGAGCCCCGTGTAGTACGCGAGGTGCCGCCGCCGTACCGGCTCCGTCTCGTCCGCTTCCCGCATCCGTTCGACGCAGTACGCGGAGACGGACTCCAGCAGCCGGTACCGGGACCCCTCGGCCCCGTCGACGGCGACCACCAGCGACCGGTCCACCAGCCGCACCAGCACGTTCAGCACGTCCCCGGCATCGACCCCGTCGCCCGCGCACACCTCCTCGGCGGCCTCCAGCGTGCACCCCTCGGCGTGCACGGCGAGCCGCCGCAGCACGGCCTGTTCGGGCTCCTCCAGCGGCTCCCAGCTCCACTCCAGCACCGCGCGCAGCGTCCGCTGGCGGGCGGGCGCACCCCGCTGCCCGGCGCTGAGCAGCCGGAACCGGTCGTCCAGTCCCTCGAGCAGCCGGTGCACACCGAGCGCCCGCACCCGGGTCGCCGCCAGCTCCAGGGCCAGCGGAACACCGTCCAGCCGACGGCACACGGCGCCGACCGCGTCCGCGTTGCGCGCGTCGACCACGAAGCCGGGCGCGGCGGCCGTGGCCCGCGCCGTGAACAGGTCGACGGCGTCCCGCGGAGCGAGCGGCGGCACGGCCCACAGGGTCTCCCCGGCCAGCGCCAGCGGCTCCTGGCTGGTGGTGAGCAGCACCAGCCCGGGAGCCGACCGCAGCAGCAGCTCCGCCAGTGCCGCGGCCTCGTCGATCACATGCTCGCAGTTGTCGAGGACGAGCAGCATCCGCCTGTCGCGCAGCACCTCGGCGAGCCGGGCCGCCGCGTCGAGCGGCGGCTCCGCCTCGGGCCGTACACCCCAGACCCCGTCGTCCCGCAGCTCCATCGTGGCCGCGACGACCTCGGCCAGGTCACCGCCGGATCCGGCGAGCTCGACCAGCCACGCCCCGTCCGGGAAACCGTCCTTCACCTGTTCGGCGACGGCGACCGCCAGCCGGGTCTTGCCGACGCCGCCGGGACCGGTCAGGGTCACCAGCCGCCGTGTGCGCAGGAGTTCGCGTACATCGGCGACCTCGCCCGCCCGGCCGACGAGATCGCTGAGCGGGGCGAGGATGTTCGTCCTGGTTCGGGCGGGAGCGGGGTCCCGGCGGGCGGCGCCCAGGCCGGGGTCCTGCCGGAGCATCGCGCGCTGCAGCGCGGCCAGGTCGGGGCTCGGGTCGAGACCGAGTTCCTCCGCGAGCCGCGTCCGCAGCTCCTCGTATCCGGCGAGCGCCTCGCTCTGCCGCCCGGACCGGTACAGCGCGCGCAGCTGCACGGACCGCAGCCGTTCCCGCAGGGGATACCGCGCGACCAGCTCCGCCAGCTCGCCCGCCAGTTCCGCGTGTGCACCACTGTCGAGGCGGGCTTCGGCGTGCTCCTCGAGGACGGCGAGCCGGTCCTCCTCCAGCCGGTTCACGGCAGCCCGGGTGAACGCCTCCTGGGCGAAGTCCGCGAACGCCGGCCCCCGCCACAGGGCGAGCGCGTCGGCGAGCAGCCCGGCCCGCAGGCGCGCGTCCTGCTCGGCCCTGGCCCGGGCCGCCAGCGCGGCGAACCGGTCCGCGTCGAGGGCCCCCTCGGCCACGGCCAGCCGGTAGCCCGGTGCCCGGGACTCGACGAGTGCGCGGCCGCCCGGCTCCGCCTCCTCCAGGACGCGGCGCAGCTGGGAGACCTTGGCCTGCAGTGCCCTGGCCGGGTTGCCGGGCGGCTCGTCGCCCCACAGGTCGTCGATCAGCCGGTGGGTGGCCACGGGCCGCCCCGGGGCGACGAGCAGGGAGGCGAGCAGGGCCCGCACCTTCAACTCCGGGACGCGGACGGGCTGCCCCGCGTCGGTCCACACGGCCGTCTCCCCCAGCACCCCGAATCGCATGCCGTCACGGTAACGCGCGGCGTTCGGCGCCGCCTTGGTGTTCCCGGCCGGTCAGGGCGCACCGGAGCCGCCGCCCCGAACAGGGCCGTAACACCGCCCGAGCCGTATCCGAAGGCCCGCGTCCGACGGTGTTCCCCGACAGCAGCCAGTCACCGGGCACCGAACCCGTCGAAGGGGACCCACCATGAACAAGCTCACCGGCACCACCGCTCTCGTCACCGGCGCCAGTCGCGGCATCGGCCGTGCCATCGCCCTGCGCCTGGCCTCCGAGGGCGCCCGCGTCGGCGTCCACTACGCGAGCAACGAGGCGGCGGCCAAGGAGACCGTGGCCGCCGTCGAGGCGGCGGGCGGCGACGCCTTCGCGATCCGTACCGAACTGGGCGTCCCCGGCGACGCGGAGGCCCTGTGGCGTGCGTTCGACGAGCACGCCGACGGCCTCGACATCCTGGTCAACAACGCGGGCATCGCCGGTCCCGGGCTGATCCACGAGGTGTCGGAGGCCGACTACGACAAGGTCTTCGCGGTCAACGCCAAGGCCCCCTTCTTCATCATCCAGAAGGGCCTGGAACGCCTGCGCGACGGGGGCCGGATCATCAACGTCTCCTCCGGCGTCACCAAGGTCGCCTTCCCCGGCATGACGTCCTACGCCGCCTCCAAGGGCGCCGTCGAGGTACTGACCCTCACCCTGGCGCAGACCCTCGGCTCCCGCGGCATCACCGTCAACGCCGTCTCCCCCGGCACCATCGAGACCGACATCCACCCCTGGATGGCCGACCCCGCCGCCAAGGCCCACGCCGCCGGCTTCTCCGTCTTCGACCGGGTCGGGCAGCCCGCCGACGTCGCCGACGTCGTCTCCTTCCTCGCCTCCGACGACGCCCGGTGGGTGACCGGCCAGAACATCGACGTGAGCGGCGGCTCCGGCCTCGGCATCTGACCGCCCCCTCCATCACCCGCGGGATCACCCACAAGTTCTGCCACCGGAGAGAACCGGAGACACCCATGCCCCACACCCTGCTGGTCCTGGCCCACCCCCGGTCGGACTCGCTGACCGCCCAGGTCGCCGGCCACCTGCGGGTCCGCCTCACAGAGGCGGGCGGCACGGTCGACGTCCTCGACCTGTACGCCGAGGAGTTCGACCCGCGGCTGACGCCCGTCGACGAACCGGACTGGGAGGACCGGGAGAAGCGGTACTCGCCCGAGGTCCACGCCCACATGGACCGGATGGCCGCCGCGGACGACATCCTCGTCGTCTTCCCGGTGTGGTGGTTCGCGCCGCCCGCGGTCGTCAAGGGCTGGATCGACCGCGTGTGGAACTACGGCTTCGCGTACGGCCGCAGCAAACCCCGGCTCGCCGGGAAGCGGATGCTCTGGCTGGGTCTCGCGGGCGGTACCGACGCGGACTACGCGAAGGCCGGCCTCGACACCGCGATGGACGTCCAACTGCGGGTCGGCGTCTCCGAGTTCTGCGGCATCACCGAAGCGTCGGTGCATCTGCTGCACGGCACCGAACTGTCCGGCGTCCCGCACGCGCTGCGACCCGCGCGGGTACGGGAGGTGTTGGCCGCGGCCGGCGCGGCACTGGACCAACGCCTGCCGCACTGACGCCCCCGTCCGGCCGGTCACGCCGGCGGGCTCAGCCACTCCGCGAACGCCGCGGCCGTCCGGGTACCCGCCCGGACGGCCGCGGCGTTCGCCGTCCCGCGCACGCCTCCGGGCGCGGCGCACGCGGACACCCCCGAGGGACACGGTCCTCCCGCCTGGCCCGGTCCTCCCGCCCTCCCCGAGCCGCTCAGGGCGTCCGCACCCTCCCGAACACCACCGCAACACCGTCCGAGCCGGATCCGAAACACCGCCCCGCACCGTGGCCCCATGACCAACGACATCGCTTCCCGGGCCCCCGAAAAGGCAGGCGCCCGGCAGTGGCTCGGGCTCGCCACCCTGCTCCTCCCCGTGGCCCTGATGACCGCCGACCTCGGTGTGCTGTGGCTGGCCACGCCCCATCTCGCCGCCGATCTGCGGCCCAGCAGCGCCGAGCTCCTGTGGACCACCGACATCTACGGGTTCCTGACCGCCGGAACCCTGGTGATCATGGGCACGCTCGGCGACCGCGTGGGCCGCCGCAAGCTGCTCATGGCCGGCTCGGCCGGGTTCGTCGTGGCCTCGCTGATCGCCGCGTACGCCCCTAGCCCGGAGGTGCTGATCGCGGCCCGTGCGCTGCTCGGCATCGCCGGCGCGGCCGTGCTCCCGTCCACGCTCTCCCTGATCAGCCACATGTTCACCGACCCGCGTGAGCGGGCGACGGCCGTCGCGATGTGGGTGACCGCGCTCTCGGTCGGCCTCGCCGTCGGACCGGTCGTCGGCGGTGTGATGCTGGCGAGTTGGTGGTGGGGCTCGGTCTTCCTCATGGGCGTACCCGTCATGCTGCTCGCTCTGGTCACGGCCCGGACGCTGCTGCCCGAGTACCGCGACCCGGCCCCGGGACGGCTGGACCTGGCGAGTGTCGCGCTGTTCCTGCTGGCCGTCCTGCCGGTGGTGTACGCGATCAAGAGCCTCGCCTCGGGCACCGCCGCCTGGGAGCCCGCCGTCGCCTTCGCCGCCGGAGCGGTGAGCACCGTCGCGTTCGTACGCAGGCAGAACCGTCTGGCCGCGCCTCTCCTGGACCTGAGGCTCTTCCACGACCGGGCCTTCACCGGCGCGCTCCTCACCCTGCTGCTCGGGATGGCCGCCCTGAACGGCGTCGAGTACCTCGTCCCGCAGTACCTCCAGGCCGTGGCGGGACAGTCGCCGCTGGAGGCCGGACTGTGGCTGCTGCCCGGAGCGGCGGGGCTGATCGCCGGTTCCCAGCTCACCCCGGTCCTCGCCCGCCGGATCCGTCCGGCGTACGTCCTGGTCGGCGGCCTGCTGCTCTCTCTCACCGGGTACGCGGCGATCGCCCTGTCCGAGGGCGTCCTGACCGCCTCGCTGGGGCTGGCCGTGATCATGTTCGGGATCGCCCCGATCAGCGTCCTCGGTACCGTCCTGGCGGTCGGTGCCGCACCCGAGGCGAAGGCGGGGGCCGCCGCGGCGACCGGCCAGACGGCCTACGACCTGGGCCTGGCCCTGGGCATCGCGGTCACGGGCACCCTCGCGGTCGCGGTCTACCGCGGCGAGATGCCTGGCGAAGCCCCCGCCGCGGCCAAGGACACCATCGGCGCGGCGATCGCCGCCGCGGAACGAATCCCGGACGGTGCCGCGCTGCTGGCCTCCGCGAAGGAAGCCTTCACCACGGGGCTCCAGACGGCGGCCACCACGAGTGCGGCCCTGGCGCTGGTGACCGCCGCCGTGGCGGCGACACTGCTGCGGCACATCCCGGCCATCGGCACGGCCACCGCCCCCGCCGGGACGGGGACGGAGCCCGAGGCGGCGGCCCCGGAACCGGTCACGGCAGCTCCCACGCCCTGAGCGCCGGTGGGGGCGGAACACCAAAGCCATCCACTGCTCCGCACAACAACGAACCCCCGGGTCTCTGACCCGGGGGTTTCCCATGGAGCGGGTGACGAGTACCGAACTCGCGCTCTCAGCTCGGGAAGCGACGGCGGACTGGGAGCGCTGGTATCGCGACCACATCCCGCTGGCGGAACAGCTCTACCGCGAGTACGTCAGCGACGACGAGGACTGAGGAGGGGCCATGCCCAAGAAGATCGCACAGGACTGAGAGGTTCTGGAGCAGGAGCTGTACGAGGCCGGTGCGAAGCCCGCCGACGTGGGGGCCGGCTCCCGCCGCCTCTTGGCCGAGGCGCGCGGTCACCAACTGGCGGAGGCGCGCCGTCAGTCCGGCCTCGCCCAGCGGGACGTCGCCACCGACGAGGATTCTGGCTGCTTGCCAACCCTCACCCGGGCGCACGAGGGGGGCGGGCCGCCGTCAGGGCAGTTGTTCGGGCCCGATGACGGTGAGTCCCACCTGCGCGGCAATCCAGTGGGCGAATGGCTCTTCGCGTTGGCGGCCATCGACGACACCACCGCGGACGTGGACGAGAACGGTGTGATCGCCGGTGGGCTCGTCGAGCTCACGCGTATGGGCGTTGAAGAGAAGGGTCACCTCAGCGTGTTTTGCACTCGCCCTGGAATCCCGCCTCCGGTGCGTCCGGCCACTGCAACGAGTCCCAGTTGATCCAGCCCGCGTTCGGACCGATCGCCGCGGTGAAAGAGTCCTCGATGCTGCCGATCGGAAGGTCCAGCACCTCCCACTCCACCGGCAGCCGCCCCTCGAGTGCCGCCGCCTCGGTCGGCAGGCCACTCGCCGGGACACCGACGGCCAGAGGGGGCTGGTCCTCGAACGGAACCCCTTCCACTTCCTCCAGTTCGAACGCCCCGGAGAACCACCCCTCGGTCATGGCCCGCGCCATCCGCCGCACCTCGGCAACGGATTGCATCTCCGCGTACGCCGAGACCTTGGAATACTCCCAGCGGCCGAACTCCACGAGGCAACACGCGACACTCAGGGCCACCACAGGACAGGAAGTGCGGAAGACGGGACAGGCGACGTCGTTGGACATCCGGTGACTGTGCCACGGTCCTGTCATCACAGGCCATCGCATTGACGGCGCGCTCACTTGGGCGCGTGGAGGGCACGAGCCCTCGGAAATGGTCTGGACAACAAACAACCCCAGGTCGCTGACCTGGGGTCTCACTCTGGAGCGGGTGACGAGAATCGAACTCGCGCTCTCAGCTTGGGAAGCGACAGCGCTCGCACAGGTTCCATGGCGCTGACCAGCATTGATACCTGACCCCCGAGGTGATCGTGCGTGTCGGAATGCACCGTCGTTGACCGTGTGTTGCCGTCCTTACGGGCATGCGGAGGGCACGGGACGTCGTAAAGCGGCGGGCCGGCGCCACCGAAGGGACGGCTGCACACGGTCCGCCCGCCCAGTGCGGGGTTCAGCTGTTGAACGGGGCGTTGCGACCGCACTGCATCCCCGAGCGCCTGGCGCCGGAACCTCCGTCGTTCGATCAGAGCCGCGCGGTGCTACTGCTTTCCACCCGCTATGCTATTTCGAATGGCATACTCGGAGTGTGACTGACGACGACGTTGACTTTCCGCCCGGCGACGGCCCTACCAGCGGTATCTCCGTAACCTTGACCGCCGGAACCCTGCAGGCCATCCGTGAGCGGGTCGGCAAGCGAGGTGTCTCGGCTTACCTGGAGAAGGCGGCCCAGCGGCAGATCGAGCGCGACAATCTGGACGAGCTGATCGCAGACTTCGACAAGGTGCACGGTCCGGCCGATCCCGAGGCCGTGGCGGCCAAGCGTGCCCGGCTGACCGGAGGCGCCACGAACGCCGGGGCGGCCGCGTGAGCGGTGTCCTGGTCCTGGACAGCGAGGGCCTGGCGAAGGCCGTCCACCGGGATCGGGAAATCCACGAGTGGCTGACGGCGGCTCGCGACGCGGATCTGCCCGTGATCACCTCGGCGGCCGTGTTGGTCGAGGTGATCCATCCGAAGATCAACGACGCCGCACTGAGGTGGACCCTGTCCCGTCTGAGCGTCGAGCCGGTGACCCAAACCGTCGCGCAATCCGCTGCCGCCTTGCTGCGGGCAGCGGGGCTGCACGGCCACAAGTACGCCATCGACGCCATGTTGTGCGCGACCGCCCTGCGGCATCCCGGCAGGGTGACGATCCTGACTTCCGACGTAGAAGACGTCGGGATGCTCACTGCCGGGCATCCACGCGTGAGCGCCGAAAAGGTCTGAGCCGAGGCAACTGCTGGCAAGACGTGCTCTCCTGCGTCTCCCTTCTCTGTCGCGGAGACGGCGCGCGGGGGTAGGACGCCGCGGTCCCGAAGCCCTTGGACCTGATCAGGGCGCACTCACCTGTCATAAGTGCAGTACTGGGGATACATCAGTGTCGGCCGGCCTGAGGCAGAGCAGACCTAATCCATAGGCGCGTCCGCGGCCGATGCCGGAGAGGACCGCTCCCTGCAATGCGATGGGGTCAGCGATCAGAGCCAGCCCTTCCAGACGGGTTGCCTGAAGAAAGGTCGGGTTTCTCGCCAAGCGCCTCGCAATGACGGCCCCCTTCTCTCTCTCCGTCGGCACCGAAGGCGACGCTGCCTTGCGCCGCGATCCAGGACACCGGAGAGGACCGGTCGGCCGGGACCCGATCAGGCGGTCAACGCGGTCAACATCCACTGGATCCAGGGGGAGGAGCCCCGAGCCCGTCACCATTGAGGAGCGTGGAGAAGACGACGGAGAACCACTCGGGCAGAAGTGGTCGCACGTGGCATCGCGGGCAGGGGAACCCAACGCCGTCCTGGCGGGGTGGTCCGCCCGCTCTCCGCCTACCAGGCGCCCACCGCACCGGTGGGCTGACCCGAGCCGACCCGACCGGGCCGGGCCGGGCCCGCGCCCGGGGGCGAGGCATCGCGAGGGGGAATGCCTGGCCGCCGCCGGCCCGCTCCGCCTCTCCTGCCCTGGGTACCGGAATCCGTCCGGTTGAGTACCAGTACTCAGGATGCGCCGTCCGGAACCCGCGAGAGTGGGGGAAACATACCGGCGCAAGGGGAGACCATGCAGTTCAAGACTCAGCTCAAGGCACTGTCCGGCAGACTCGCGAACCTGGCCTTCCGCAGCACCGCGTCACGCCTCTACCTGGCGACGATGGCCGCCCTGATGGCGTGCCGCGAGGTCTCGGTCCGCTTCACCGACCAGAGCCACAGCGCATCCCTGGACATGACGCTGAATCTGCTGACGACGCCGACCGGACTGGTGCTGCGCCCCCTCGAATACCTCGTCACCCTGAACATGACGGGTACGACGGTGCTGGTCTCCTCCTACGTCACCCTGCTGACGGCGACGCTCGTCCAGGCGGCGCTGATCGGCATGCTGGCGGAGCGGGTCGCGAACCGGGGCCGCGGGGCGGCCGCCTGACCGGGCGGCCGGTGCGCGGCCGGTCCGTCGCGCGGCCGAGGACGCAGAACTCGCCGCTCTCGACGTCGGCGAGGACCCGCCACGGCACGTCGTCCCCGCTGGTGATGATGTCCAAAGGCCTGGATCCACGCCTCGAATGGGGCGACTTAGGGTATACGGAGGGCACGTAGCCCTGAAAATGGTCTAGACAAGCAACAAACCCCAGGTCGCTGACCTGGGGTTTTGATCTGGAGCGGGTGACGAGAATCGAACTCGCGCTCTCAGCTTGGGAAGCTGCGATCATTCGGGGCTAACTTGGCAGCTGACCTGCGCGAACGGCATGAGTGCCGTCTCGTCGGCCTCGGCGGCTTTCACCGCGGTTCCCCGCTGTTTCCCGCTCGATCTGGTGCGCTTGTGGTGCGCGGCTGGCGGCTGATCGGCATCTCGTAGACGATCTCGCAGAGCGCGGCGGGCACGACGATGTCCGCGGTCTCCACGGGCCGCCCCTGGTCGCTGTAGTACGTCCGCCGGATGTGTGTGACGAGCGCGCCCTTCTGGATGCCCAGAAGTGAGGCCTCCTCGGTGTTCGCCTGCCTCGGCTCCGGCTGCTCCACGGCGTGGCTGACGGTGATGCCGATCTCCGCCATGCGGTTCACGACGCCCGCCCCGGCGTGCGGCCCTCCCTCGGGGAGTACGACGAGCGTGCCGGCGGTGAGGTCATACGGCTCCCAGCTCGTTGACAGCTGCACCGGCCGGCCGTCGGCGAGGAACTCGTACGCCGTCCGCACGCACGGTTCGCCCTCGGCGATGCCGAGACGCGCGGCGATCTCCGCCGGTGCCGGGACCTTGGCCTCGGTCCGGCTCTCCCAGTCGCCCTGCCTACCCACGGCCTTCATGTCAGCCCGGAACGGGGAGCCGCTGGGTTGCTCGCGCGCCGATGACCGGACCATCCGCACGCGCTGCCGTGGCTCGGCCACGTAGGTGCCGGAACCGGCGCGGCCTTCCAGAACGCCTTGGGAGATCAGCAACTCCTGCGCGCGGCGCACCACGTTGTCGCCGACGCCGTACTCCTGGCCGATCTGGGCTCGGGAGGGAAGCCGGTCGCCCGGCTCCCACTCGTGCTCCGCGATCCGCCGCCGAAGCTCGTCGGCGATGCGGAGATAGGGCGGTTGCTCAGGCATATGGAAAATCTAGTCCACTAGCTCTAATCTAGTTAACTAGCTTCACTTAAAGTGATCGCCGCAAACCGGAGGGCTGCCCTGTGTCTGCTTCCAAGGAGCGTGCGGAGGCCATCGCAGCCCGGTTAACGGCCGTCGGGCTTGCCACGCGCGTGGAGGAGCGCGACGACTGCACGGCCATCGGTGCGGAGGTGTCGGAACCACTCTCCGCCGAGTCATGGCGGGAGGTCCTGGAAGCGGTGGCCGATGCCGACCGCTTCGGCCTCCTCGCCACCAGTTCGAACGACCGCACCCTCTGGGCGGTCGTACGCAAACGGTCCCCGCGACGGGCGATGTCGGGGGACCGGGTCACCAGCGATAGGAGCTGAATACCGTGCTCAATCGTATCCGTCGTACCGCCTCGCGTTTCAGGGAGCGGTATCTCCACAAGGGTCGGCACCGCCGCTCCGTAACGCCTCTGCGGCCGGTGCCCGTGTTCCCGGAGGGCGCTTACGGCGCAGTGCTGTCCCTGCGTCGGCACCGTGAGCACACGGACACTCTCGTGGCGGAGGAGGCGGCGCTCGTCCGCCCGTACGTCCTGGCCAGTGAGGCGCGAGCACGACACCGCTCGGCGGCCGTCAGCTGCGCTCCTCTCGCCGCCCCTTGGTACGCCTCGGCAGGTGACCGCTGATGCCTTCCCGCCAGCAACCCCACAACACCCACCCCGGGCCCGACTCCTACCAGTCCGTCTCCTGCCGCATCGGCACCCACCGGGCCTGCGCGGAGTCTTCCCCGGTCACCGCACCGGTCGACGTGCCGGTGATCTACGAAGCCTGCGACTGCTCGTGCCACACCGCTGCCACGTCCTCGGTATCGAGAGAGGCTGCACAGTGAGGCGGCCAGCTCTCAGCGGCGCCGTGCTCTCCCCCGTCGAGATCACCTCGGCCAGCGTGCGGCTCGGCGACATCATTGAGGTCGGGGGCCAACACTGCCGGGTGACTGACCTCTTCCAACTGCCCGGTGGTGCCAAACGACTCGTGCTCGACTCGGGCGAATTGCTGACCATTCACACCAGGACTCGGCTCGTCGCCCTGCGGCTCGTGCGAGTGAGAGGCGGTGATCGCGCCCGTGCCCTCGCGACGCGACATCATCGCCGATGACCTCCGGGACCGGATCGTCACCGGTCGACTCAAACCCGGTGAACGCCTGCCATCTGAGGCGCATCTGGCCGCGCAGTACAGGGTCAGCACACCGACGCTGCGAAACGCCCTCGCCGTACTCCAGGCGGAAGGCCTCGTCGAGAAGACCCACGGCAAGGGAAACTTCGTCCGCTGTCCGCTCCGCAGGATCACGTACGTCGGCGGGAGGCGAACCCCGGACGCTCATGACAGGGATCTTGCACCCCTGAGTGTGACCGTCCGAACCACCAAAGTGCGGGCCCGCGGACATCTCGCGGCCCTGCTGAAGATGCCGACCGGAAGGCTTCTCACCGAGATCCTCTGCCTCGGCCATGAGGACGAGAGACCGCACAGCCTGGCGCGCATCTACGTCCCCTGCGACCTGGCGCCGGCCGCTGTGCTTCGTGAGCCACTCCCGTATGAGGCGGTGATGACGCGGCTGAAGGAACTTCGCCCGCCGCCGGCTGAGGTCCGGGAGGAGATCAGCGTCCGCCTCCCGACACCGGAGGAGGCGTCCACTCTACGGATCAGCTCTGCCTTGGCGGTCCTGGCCATCACACGACAGATGGCAGACACCGCCGGGCGTGTGATCGAGGCCGCTCTCCTGGTGCTGCCGGGCGACCGCGCCGACGCGGTGTTCACCACTCACCATTTGATCGACGAGAGGCCGGCGATAACGTGACGACGCCAGACGAACTGCGGCTCCTCCCCTGGACGGGGCCCGACGGCAAACCGTGCTTCCTCAGCACCGATGACAGCGGCGGTTACATGTCCCGCCTGGCCGACACCATCGAGTCAGTACAACTCGACACGGCAACGGAACTGCTGGACCAAGCGATCGACATGCTCGCCGCGGACACGGCTCCAGGCGATGTGCGTCTCCTGGCGAGGAACCTGATCGGAGCCCTGCGGGACACGCTTCGCGTGGCAACCAGCAGAGGCCATCGCTTGGACAGCCGCCCTGCGGATCTCTCTTCCTACTGACCAGTGGACCTGACGAAGCCCACGGTGCCGAACAGTTTCGGCTGCCGTGGGCTTCTGCCATCGGCGGTACTGCCGCGTGACCGCCGCACTACAAGTTCGATCCGAACACTCCCTTGAGGTGTCAGGAAGCGGTTGGGTCGGACGTGCCGGATCGTGCATTTATCCAAACAAAAGCGAAGAACAGGAAATATCAGACTCTCTGTCGCGACAAGGCATTCATGCTGCACAATGACTCTCTGGAGATCACAAATATGGAAGGCGACCCTCATGGCCCCACCGCATTCTCGGTGGTTTGTTCGTAACGTTACGGTGCGTGGACTCGCCGGCCGCTCAAAAACGTTCGAATGGACCCTGAACCCTGATGTAAATGTGTTCTTCGGGCGTAACGGAAGCGGCAAGACAACGCTGTTGCGTATCGTTCATTCGGCACTGACCGGTGACGCTATCCCGCTCCTGGGATCTCCGTTCGAATCAGCTGCAGTCGAAATCTGGTACCCGCACACCGGCCAGAGAATTGTAAAGTCGTTCAAGATGCCGCCGGATGAAGATTTCGAAATGCTGCGACGTGAGCCGGCGTTCCGACGTCACATTGAGAGGCTCCCCCCAAGCCAGCGACGTGGATTTCTTCCTGATGGTGTCGCCTGGGAAACAACTGAGCGCTCTGGTGCGCGAGGCAGGGTGCCACGCTCATTCCCGCATCGATATCTTCCCACATCTCGAATCATGGATAGTGTTTCACAGGACACGCCTCGTGAGTTGTCGCGCGAATGGTCGATGGATGAGTACTTTGCCGACTCCATTCAGAGGCTCTGGGCTCGCTACTCCGCGGACGTCCTCGGTGCAGTTAGAAAAGCACAAGAGGACGGGCTGGCCCGAATCCTTCAAGGGGTTATTTCTCCTACTCAGACACGGGAGCAAATTTCACTCAACCTAGACCCGGATATGGCTTTTCGGCGAGTCGAGAGATTTTTGCAGCGGCAGGGGTCCCGCCATCTGATCCAAGACAAAGAGAGCTTCACGGCTCGATTCGACTCCGAGATGGCATTCAAGCGAGTCGTGCTTGATATCAATGAAGTTGAAGAGCAGATTGAACTTGCTCTCCTCCCCCGCACCAAACTAGAAGACCTCGTGCGTAGACTTATCTCCGGCCCAAAGCAAATTAGCTTTGAGAACAGTCAGATTCGCGCACTGGCCAGGGACTCAAAAGAAATTTCGCTTGATAAGCTTTCATCTGGAGAGAAGCAGCTCATCCGCATCCTCGTCGAGGTTCTTTCAGCGGGGGGCCGCCCGCTGATCATTGATGAGCCTGAGCTGTCTATGCATGTAGATTGGCAACTAGAGCTGATTGATTCAATTCAGACGATCGATGATACAGCGCAGGTCATCACAGCCACACACTCTCCTGAAATCATGGCGAACATCTCCGACGAGAAAATTTTCACGTTTTGAACAGACTAGTGCACTCCCCTAAAGGGTTTGTTCGTCGGATGCAGATGTCACAGACGCAGTTTTTCATCTTCATCGAGGGAAAGAACTCTGACGGGTTCGTCCATGGAAGTAACTGTGACAAAGCGCTCGCCGACCTGACGATACAATACGAGCTAATCAGATCCGATCAAATCGGCTCCGAGGGTAGTGGGAAAACGCGACTGATAAGTCACTTCAAGCTCCTTTCCGAATCCGGGTCACTTATCAATAATTTCAAAGGCAAGGTTACCGCTTCTGTCTTTTTAATGGATAAGGATCTAGACGACTTTCGCGGTAGTCAAATCGATTCTGCTCACGTCATTTACACGCATTTCTACGACGTGGAGAATCATATTTTCAACGAAGGCGACCTTCGGTACGCTATTTCTGCTGCCTGCAATTTGGCCCCCCAGCGTGTCCGTCAAGAATTCCCGGATGCCCGTACTTGGAACACGCGCATTGCGAAGTACTGGCAGGAATGGGTCCGTTTGTGCTTCACGGCCAACATGTTGCGGCTTGACGGTGAAGCCAACTACGGGCGCCCTTCGCCCCTGAACCCTGTCCCCTATTCCCCTCCGCGCGGCGAATTGGTCAAGGAGTTCGAGTCTAGATCTCACAAGATGGCCCGCCAGGTGCACTCTGGGAGTTGTCAGAAATGGCGGGACGGGCGGATGCAGGTGGACGCCCTTTACGAAGACGGGCGCCATGATGAAATCTTCAAGGGGAAATGGTACGCCGAGGTTCTGGCTAGATACCTCGTGGATCTAGACTCTGACGTAGATAAGCGTGCGTTGGCTTCCGTGCTCGTACGGCAGATGGCTTCTACGATGACCTTCGACAGTAAGTGGTCTAAAGAAGTTCAATCGAGAGTAAGAAAGCTGGCCGTTTCGGCAGGATTCCGAATCCCTCCGCAACGTGTCGGCGTAGACGCCTCCGCGAACGAGCGCACCGCTGCTAAGCCCGAGTGATGCATTAGGTGACGAGTACGCGCGAAGAGCCTGACTCGATGAGCCGGGCTCTTCGAATGCCGCCAGCAATAAAGGGTCCCCGCGGCGGTCGTCCCGCCCGGGGCTCTCCCCGGCTCAAACTATCGGGCGGGCTCTGATGACTGCACTACGACGCCAAGTGGAGCACCCCGGCCTCCGCCCTGAACATCGACCACATGGTGCCGCTTACTGAAGCCTGGGGCATCGGGGCATCGCGATGGACTGCGTAGCGACGTGAGGCGTATGCGAACGGCCTCGACGCCCAGACCTCCGTCGTCATCGTCTCCGCGGCCTCGAACCGCAGCAAGACCGACGAGGACCCGGCCCAGTGGCTGCCGCCGGACGTCGATCGGCACTTGCGCCGGTATCCGAAGCGCCGTCTCCAAGCAGGGGGGAGAGCCGTCATCCCCCATCGTCAACCACCTTCGGTCGGCCCACGAGAGACAGCCCGAGCGGGGCTATCGCGGTGCGCCCCTCGATGCGAACTACGAGCGCGGCGGTCGCTGAGGCTTGCTGGGCTGACCAGCCGGCCGCGTACTTGCATTGATGGTCGGCTGCGGTCGAACCGGTTGCTGTACTCCGCTGCTGTACAGCAGCAGGTACGTGAGTGCGGACAGCACGCACACACGCAGAGGAGATCCGGAAATCGGGCGACGTGCGCTTGAGCCTGCCCCATAATCCAGCTAAGGACGACAGGGGAGGGTGGCACGTGGGGACGTACTATGCACCGCTGGCAGGGCTAATTCCTCAAGATTTTAGCGATCCTATCCAGTGCGGAAAGTACGGCATCATCCCCCGGAAGTGGGATGTCAGTATTTTCGATTGGGCGGAACTGGGGAGCAAGCATAAAATCCAGTTCCCCTTCACGGCTGGCGATATCCGCCTCAAGCGCTGTAATCTAGAAATCTCGCTCGCCGCGGAATCCGTTGACGACGCACGACGTATGCTCCTCCCGCTCCACGTGATGATGTACACCCAAGGCGTGCATCCATTCTCCGTTCAGTTCATGTCGAGTCATTCGATAAATGAATACGCTGGCATTAACTCTCGCAAGTCGAGCTACACAATAGACTCTCTCCCGGAGGGGTTGCGGACCGGAATCAACAGTGCGACTGCGTGTGTAGAAATGTGGGAAGCTCCTTACACTTCTGGCTCCGTGTCACGCAGGGAGGGCCTCGCACGGACGCTGACTCCGAGCGTGTTCATGCAGGTAGTGGAAGATGTGGAGCGATGGACTGCCCTCCGGGGTCAGTACCCTGTCTGCTCCTTTATTGAACGCGTCCTGACGTCGAGCCCCGTCGTGCCTGACGCCGGGCAGTCACTCCTCCACATCTGGACTGGCCTTGAAGCACTATTCCCCAAAGTTCAGTCAGAGGTCAGCTTTCGACTCGCCCTTTACCTGGCCCAGATGCAGGCCCCTTTGGGGGATCGGCAGGAATTCTTCCAGCGCGCAAAGCGGTCGTATGGCGATCGATCGAAGGTGGCTCACGGCGGAATCATCAAAGCGAAAAACGATCAGGACCCCTGGGTGGAGGCGTGGACCATTCTCACGCATACGGTGCGCGCCATCCTCCATCGCCGCTCGATCCCAAAAGAAGAGGAGTTGATCCAAGAGCTACTTGTAGCGGCAGATGCAAGTGATTAAAACCAGCGGTCTGCGACGATTCCCGCTTCGCCACTACTCACCCCAGCTCCCATCCCGTGTGCCGTCGACCCACACTCCGTGGAGCAGGCGCGGTGCCTGGCGTCCAGGTGGAGCGCGCCACTGTACGAACGACCTGGACGCCAGGTGCCGTGTCTGCTCGGCTCTGCCTGGGTCGACGGCACGCGGGATGGGAGCATCCCGCGCCCGCCACCTTCGGCCGGCACTCGGCCGCGGCGCCCCCACCATCCCGGCGTCGGCCGATCCCCCGCCGGAGGCATGTCTTTTACCTGCGGGTGACTTCCTAGCTTCACCCGCATGCACGCAGCGCGCCGCCGGGCGGGGCCGCCGCTGGCGAAGACAGGGCGGCGGCCCCGCCGACAAGGCGGCGCGCGCCCGCGCCGTGCGCGGGTGCTTGATGAAGTAGGGAAAGTCTTATCCCGCTGGGATGAGCTGCTCGCCGTCGTGGCTTCGTACGTGGGGGCCGTTACCGTCCAAGGCGTCCAAGAGCCTGATCGCGTAGACCTCGGCCATGCGTTCGCTGACCTCGGCGGGCGTGAGCCAGGAAACGGCCGTCGACTCACTCGACGTGCGCTCGGTGCCGCCAGAGGGCTTGCAGCGGAAGACCAAGGCGACGATGCCGCGGGTGGTGTTCTTGTAGACACCGGTGAGTTCATCCACCTCGATGTGGATGCCAGTCTCCTCCAAGACCTCGCGGGCCACGCCGGCTTCGGGGGTCTCGTCGAGTTCCAGTACACCGCCGGGGAGTTCCCAGGTGCCGTTGTCGGCTCGGCGGATGGCCAGGAGGCGGCCGTCCTCGCGCACCACTGCTCCGGCGACGGATACGGAGTGCAGGGGTGAGGGCGTTGCTTCCTGTGATTGACTCATGTACAGGAGCATAGGAGGCGAAGAACGGCTATGGGAACTGCGGCAGAGGGGGGCAGGTCCGGGCCTCGGTACGTGCAGATCGCTGATGAGATCGTCCGGCAGATCCGGGCCGGTGTGCTCAAGCCCGGTGACATGGTGCCGAGCGAGTCGGAGCTGGTGGAGCGTTACGGCGTCTCGGGCGGCACGATCCGTAAGGCCATGGTCGAGGTGCGGGCGAGCGGGCTCGTCGAGACGCGGCACGGCAAGGGCTCGATCGTGAAGGACCGGCCGCCGGTGCGGCACCGCTCCTCGGACCGCTTCCGGCGGTCCCATCGGCAGGGCGGCAAGGCTGCGTATCTCGCGGAATCGGCGCAGTCCGGTGCCACGGCGAAGGTGAGCGTTCTCTACATCGGCCCCATGGAGGCGCCCGAGGATGCCGCCCAACGGCTGGGCGTTCCCGCCGGCACGCAGGTGCTTGCCCGGCGGCGTCTCTACTTCCGCAACGGCACCCCGGTCGAGACCGCCACTTCGTACCTCCCCTGGGATGTCGTGAAGGAGATCCCGGAGCTGTTCGCCGAGAACCCCGGCGGCGGTGGCATCTACGCCCGGCTCGAAGACCACGGACATGAGTTCGCCGAGTTCGTGGAGACGCTGCAAGCGCGGCCGGCCTCCAAGGTGGAGGCGACCGAACTCGCGCTCAGCCCCGGCGCGCCGGTGGTTCACCTGATCCGTGAAGCTCGTACGACGGCCGGTCTCGTCGTCGAGGTCTGCGACACGCTCATGGCCGCTGACCAGTTCGTCTTCGAGTACCGGATCTCCGCCGCCGACTGACGGCCGCTCAACTCCCCACAACCCGTCGCCACTTCGTCGTCACGACGGGTTGACTCATGTACAGGAGTCAGGCACTCTTCTTCCCATCACTCATATACATGAGTGATGGAGTTCCAGATCTATAGAGGAGTGACTCGCTGTGCGTCAGATTCCCGTGGAGACGTCCGGTGCCACCGTGATGGTGGCGAAGGCCCCGCAGCTCAAGGTCCGCGACCGCCGTACCGGTGAGATCGCCACCGATACCGAGACCGGCGTCCAGCTGATGACGATCGACGTGATGTTCGCGGCCAACAACGAGGTGGAGATCCTGTCCGTCACCGTCCCGGAGACCGGCTTCTCCGGTGAGCTGACCATGGGTACCCCGGTCGCGCTCACCGGCTTGGTCGCACGGCCGTGGGAGAACGAGTTCAACGGCCAGAAGCGGCACGGGATCGCCTTCCGGGCGGTCGCCGTCACCTCGCTGGCCGGCGCCGACTCGGCCTCGAAGGCGGCCTGAGCCATGACGTGGCCGCCCGTTTTGCTGCTGCTGGTGATCGTCGCCGCTGCGGGTCTCCTGAGGTGGCGGCTCCCCGCCTGGTACTGGCTGACTTTCGGGGTCACTCTCGCGGTTCTGCGTGTCCTGGTCCGCTACGCCTCGGTCATGGACGCCTGCGGCCTGACGGTCCCGCCCTCGCGCTGGCGTCTGGCGCTGGCCCGCATGACCAACGGTCCGGTTCCGGAGCCGCGCGCACCCCGCATCCTGCGACTGCGTCCCACTCGTACCGGCCTGGTCCTGCGGCTCAAGCTCCGGCCCGGACAGGACGCGTTCGACGTCGCCGCCGCCTCGGACCGGCTGCGTCACTCCTTCGGCATGTACGGCGTGACCTCCCGTGAGGTGCGCTCCAGCATGGTCGAGATTCGGATGACCGGCTACGACGTGCTCAAGCGGGTGCAGATGCCTGCCAGGACCGACGCCGGCCCTATGCGGGTCCCGGTCGCGCTGCGGGAGGACGGATCGGTCCACTACCGCGACTACCGTGCCGTCCCGCACGGCCTGACCCTTGGCGCGACGGAGTCCGGCAAGTCCGTCTATCAGCGCAACCTCGTCGCCGGACTCGCGCCGCTACACGTCGCCCTCGTCGGCATCGACTGCAAGCAGGGCGTGGAGCTGTTTCCCCTGGCACGCCGGTTCTCCGCGCTCGCCGACAACCCTGACACCGCGCTGGAACTCCTGGAGGCGCTGGTCTCCCACATGGGAGACGTGTATCAGCTCATCCGGGCCGAGCAGCGCATCAGTGTCGCCGTACCGGATGCGGAGATCGCCGCCGACATCTGGGACCTACCCGAAGACCTGCGGCCGGTGCCGGTCGTGGTCCTAGTGGACGAGGTCGCCGAACTCGCCCTCTTCGCGAACAAGGAGGAGGAGAAGCGGCGGGACCGGATCATCACCGCTCTGGTCCGCCTCGCCCAGCTCGGCCGCGCGGCCGGCATCCATCTGGAGATCTGCGGGCAGCGCTTCGGCTCCGAACTCGGCAAGGGCATCACGATGCTTCGTGCCCAGCTCACCGGCCGGACCGCCCACCGCGTCAACGACGAGACCTCCGCCAACATGGCCTTCGGCGACATCGCGCCGGACGCCGTCCTGGCCGCCATCCAGATCCCCGCCGAAACCCGCGGCCTCGCTATCGCTGGTGACTCCTCGGGGGGCTGGCACCGCATCCGCGCCCCGCACACCTCACTCCGGCAAGCCGTGAACACCTGCAACAAGTACGCCGAGCGCACCCCGGATCTCCCCGCCCTGGCGGCCTTCCGGCCCGCGGTCGCTCCTGTGCCCCCGGCCCGCGTGCCGCTGTCCAAGACAGCCCCCGCCACCGGCTGACCTCTCCACACCCCATGGTCGGCGCGACCGTACTCCGCGCCATGTCCTTACCCCCGCCATGCCTGATCACAGGGAGGAGCCGTCATGACCCGCCCCGCCCTCCGCGTGGACGCCGTGCTCGTTCAGGCCGTCATCGCCGGGGCACTGTCCTTCGCTCACCTTCACGACCTCGCCGCCGCCACCGGACAGGACGGCTGGAAGGCCTGGGCCTATCCGGTCTCTGTGGACCTCCTCCTCGTCGCCGCCTGGCGGCGGCTGCGCACGGACGGTCCGTCCCGGCTGGCCTGGTGCTGGTTCCTCATCGCCCTGGTCGCCTCGCTCGGCGCCAACGTCGCCACTGCCGGACTCCTCGACCTGGACGACGTCCCGGCCTGGCTGCGCATCCTGGTTGCCGCCTGGCCCGCCCTGGCCTTCATGGGCGGCACCCTCCTCGCCCACTCGCCCGCGGGCCGCACCTCTGCCCCGTCGGCCCCCGCACCGGTGCCGGACCCCGTGCCCGTGGTGGAAACCGGACCCGGTGCCGCCGCTGAGCCGGACCCGGCTCCGGCACCGGTGGCGGCCGTCGACGACACCCCCGCCCCGGTCGCCGAACCGGACCTGGCACCACCGGCCGTGCCCGTCCCAGCAGCGCTGCTGGAGCACGCCCGCAAGGTCGCCACCGACCACGAGGAGCGGACCGGTGCCCGGATCGACACCGACACCCTGCGTGCCCGCCTCGGCGTCCCGCCGCACCTGGCCGACGCCATCGCCACCCGGCTCGTCTGACACCGAAAGGAGGCACCTCGTGCCCCTCGACCCGGCCGGCCTGACCGCCGCCGACCACCTCGACGCCGCCCGGGAGATGACCGCCGCCAACCGGCCCTTCCTCGCCCACCTGCTCGCCGAGGAGGCCGCCCGCCTCACCCCCGACCCGGCCACCGCGGCCGGTATCCGCGCCGCCTTCCCCGCCCCGGACCCGACCCGAACGGAGACCGACTGACATGCCCGCCCGCGACTTCTTCCACTCCCTGCTGCGGATCGGCCCGGTGCAGATCGGCACCCACCGCGACCGCAACGGCACCACCAAGCACGCCGCCGTGTGCGGCAACGACGGCTGCGGCTGGTCCGCCGACTACGCCATCCGGTCCGCCGCCCAACTCGCCGCCCGCACCCACCGCTGCCGCATCCGCTAGGAGGCCACCGCCATGGACGTCCCGCTCTGGCTCGCCCTGATCGTCGTCGGCTGGCTCGGCGTCAAGCTCATCCGCCCGCCGTGGTGGCTCGTCGCCGTGCTCCTCCTCGGCGGCTTCCTCCTCGCCGACAGCGTGCTTGCCCCGGCCATCGACACCGCCGTCAAGTAAGGAGATTCGCCCATGTTCCGACCCAAGCTCCCAACCATGCCCCAGCCCACCGGCCAGGTCACCCCGCCCGACGTCGTCGAGCCGCCCACGATCACCCCGCAAACGCCGACTCCGCCGGCCCCCGGAGCCCCGGCCCCGGTTCCGTCCCGGCCCACCGTCCAGCTCACTCCCGGCACCGCGCTCGCGCTCGTCGGCGGCGGCACGGCCGTCGTCCTGGTCGTCGGTGCCGTCCTGGTCTCCGTGCTCCTCGCGGTCGCCGTCACGGGCGCCTCGGTCGCCGTCTGCGCCCTGGTGGTCCGCTCGCTCGTCAACGCCGACTCCAGGCGTCGCTGACCGGCTCCCGGGCGGCCTCGATACCGCCAAGCATCCGCCGCCCGGGAGCCGTACCTGTCCGATCTCTCAACCGGAAGGAAGCACCCAGCATGGCGCATCGCGCCTCACTCGCGCCGGAGCCTCTCCTCGACCCGGTCGTCCTGGGCGATTTGCTGCGGGTCGCCTCGGCCGACGACTACACCCGGTGGGAAGAACAGATCCGCCGCACCGGCGGCTGCTCCGACCCCGTCCACCTCACCGGCTGGACCCACCACAAGGACAAGACCACCGGCGAGACCCTGCACCGCTACACCACCGCAGACGAACCCGGCGGACGCCTCCGCCTCGCCTGCGGCAACCGCCGCGCCTCCCGCTGCCCGTCCTGCGCCCGGACCTACGCGGGCGACACCTACCACCTCATCCGCGCGGGCCTCGCCGGTGACGACCGCCGCGACATCCCCACCACCGTCCGGGACCACCCGCGCGTCTTCGCCACGCTCACCGCGCCCTCGTTCGGCCCGGTCCACAACCGGCCCGATCACGGCGTCTGCCGCTGCGGCACCTGCCACGCTCCCGACGCGCCGGAGCTGGGCACCGCCCTCGACCCGGAGACGTACGACTACGCGGGCGCGGTGCTGTTTAATAACCACGCCGGACAGCTCTGGCAGCGCTTCACCACCCGGCTCCGCCGCGAACTGGCCGCCCGTGCAGGCCTGCCCCGCCGGGAACTCGCCGATCACGTCCGCCTCTCCTACGGCAAGGTCGCCGAGTTCCAGAAGCGCGGTGCCCTGCACTTCCACGCGGTGATCCGGCTCGACGGGCCGCAGGGCCCCGGAACACCGCCGCCCGCATGGGCCACGACAGGTCTCCTCGCCGACGCGATCCGCGCGGCCGCGGCGCACTCCTACACGTCCGTCTCGGTACCGGCTGCCGGTGACCAACCGCTCCGGTCGTTCCGCTGGGGCAGGCAACTCGACGTCCGGCCGGTGAAGGTGTTCGGGGACGGTGCGGACATCACCGAACAGGCCGTCGCCTCGTACATCGCCAAGTACTCCACCAAGGCCGCGGAGAACACCGGCACCCTCGATCGCCGCATCGGGGAGCTATCCGAACTCGACCGTCACCGGGTCCCGGACCACACCCGCCGGCTCATCACCGCGTGCCGCGACCTGGACGGCCTGTACCCGGACCGGCGCCTGTGGGCCTGGGCGCACATGCTCGGCTTCCGCGGTCACTTCTCCTCGAAGTCCCGCCACTACTCCACCACCCTCGGGGCTCTCCGCCAGGCGCGCGCCGACTACCGCGCAGCACAGGACACCGGGGCCCTCTGCCTGGACGACCGAGAGCCGGACACCGTCCTCGTCCTGGCGGATTGGCAGTACGCCGGCCACGGGCACAGCCCAGGTGAGTCCGTCCTCGCCGCCACCATCGCCCGGGGCATCTGGCTCAACCGTGAGACCGCCCGCGAAGCACTGCGCGACCGAGTCGGGGCCGAGGGGGAGTGGTGACCGTGGACCGACTCCTCACCGTGGACCAGGTCGCCGAACGCCTCGGCACGGGCGTCCGCTTCGCGCGACGGCTCGTCGAGGAGCGGCGCATCCGGTACGTGAAGGTCGGACGACACGTCCGCATCGCCGAGAGCGCCGTTCGTGACTATCTCGACGCTCATACCGTGGAACCGGTGAGGCTCCGCCGCGCCGGTCTGCGGAGGGCTGCCTGATGGCCAACACGAAGGGCAGACGCCGGCGGTTCGGTGCGGTGCGGCAGTACCGGTCCGGACGATGGACGGCTTCGTACCTCGGGCCCGATGGTGAGCGGATCCGGGCGGACGAGCCCTTCGAGACCAAGAAGGACGCCGAGATCTGGCTGTCCCAGGTCGAGGCGGACCTCAGCCGCGGGGACTGGCGCGCCCCCGACGCCGGAGCCGTCAACTTCGGTGTCTACGCCGAGAAGTGGGTCGAGGAGCGGGAGCTGGCCGTCCGGACGGAGGATCTGTACCGGCATCTGCTCCGCCTGTACATCCTCCCGGCGTTCGGCGGGCTCGACCTGGACGAGATCACGGCTCCGCGCGTGCGCGAGTGGCGGGCCGAACGGCTCCGCGCCACCAACGCGAAGACCACCGTCGCCAAGGCGTACCGCCTCCTCAAGGGCATCCTCGAGACGGCCGTCGACGACGACCTGATCACCCGCAACCCATGTCGCATCAAGGGCGCGGGCAAGGAGTCGGCGGCGGAACGGCGTATCGCCACCGTCGCCCAGGTCGACGCGCTCGCCGACGCGATCGGCATCCGCTGGCGGCTCATGGTCTACCTCGGCGCCTACGGTCCGATGCGGCCGGAGGAGCTGGCCGGCCTCCGCCGCCGGGACGTCGATGTCGACGATCTCGTGATCCGGGTGCGGATCGCCGAGCCGGAGCGGACCAACGGCAAGCGGGCTCCGGGGCCGACCAAGTCCGAGGCGGGCGCTCGGGTGGTCGTCCTTCCGCCCTTCCTCCGGAAGGAGGTGAGGCGGCACCTCGACTGGTTCGCCGAGAAGGGCCCGGACGGGTTGGTCTTCGTGGGCGAGAAGGGTGCGGCCTTCCGGCGTACGAGCTTCGGACGGAAGTGGCGGCGGGCCCGTGAGGTCGCTGGTCTCCCGGACGGCTTCCGCTTCTACGACCTCCGCCACACCGGACACACCCTGTCGACCCGCTCGGGCGCCACCCTCCGGGACACGATGGTGCGCGCCGGCCAGTCCTCGGACAAGGCGGCGCTGATCTATCAGCACTCCGACGAGGACCGGCAACGGGAGGTCGCCGCAGGGCTCGACGACCTCGTGCGCGCCGAACGTGCGAAGCACCACACCGACGACCTTGCGCACCACGAGGAGGATCCGTCGGCGGGCTAATGGTGCGGTTGTGGTGCGGCACCCGCTCACTGGTCTGGACAACAAAGAACCCCCGGGTCGATGACCTGGGGGTTTGTCATGGAGCGGGTGACGAGAATCGAACTCGCGCTCTCAGCTTGGGAAGCTGATGTTCTACCATTAAACTACACCCGCCTGGACACCGGTTCGTACCGGTGTCGGCGTCCATACTGTACCTCATCCGGGGCTCCGCGTGCTGATGCGCGGGGCCCCGCGGCGTTCCTCCCGCGACGTGTCTCACAGGTGTGCGGACCGGTATGCGGGGCAGCGGAGTTGGGGCGTACGGTGGGCCGCGCGTCGAGGGTCCGCGGGGTCGGTGCGGGGGTCCTGGGCGGTCCGGTGCGGGTCGGAGTGCCGCGTGGAGGGCCGTCCCTTTGATCCCGTAATGTGGTGCTTCCTCGTCGGGTCTTCCTGTCCGGCGCGGCTCTTGGGGAAGGGATCTGAACGACTTGATGGAGCGCACCGTCGTCCGTTGTGCCGAGGGGCACGTGTTCACCGCCGCTTCGTTCCCGATGCAGCAGGCCGAGCGTCTCGGTCCTGGCCGGCTGCTGCGGTGTCCGCGCTGTGCGCGGCTGCGCAGTGCGGTTCCGGTGGCCGTGTCGGTGCCGGTTGCGGTGTCCGTGCCCGCGGTCGGGTCCGGGGTCGGGCCCGCGGCCGTTCCGGTGACGGCCGGGGTGCTGCAGCAGCAGTAGGCGGCGAGCGGAACAGCAGGCAAGGCGTCCCGCGGGGGCCGTCCGGGCGAGCCGGACGGCCCCCGCGTACTCTTGCAGCGTGCTTCTCTCAGACCAGGACATCCGTGCCGAGATCGACAAGGGCCGGGTGACGATCGACCCGTTCGAGCCCGCCATGGTGCAGCCGTCGAGTATCGACGTCAGGCTGGACCGCTTCTTCCGGGTCTTCGAGAACCACCGGTACCCGCACATCGACCCCGCCGTCGAGCAGCCGGAGCTGACCCGGCTGGTGGAGCCGGAGCAGGACGAGCCGTTCATCCTCCACCCGGGCGAGTTCGTGCTGGCCTCCACCTACGAGGTGGTGGGCCTGCCGGACGACATCGCCTCCCGGCTGGAGGGCAAGAGCTCGCTGGGCCGCCTCGGCCTGGTCACCCACTCGACCGCGGGCTTCATCGACCCCGGTTTTTCCGGCCACGTCACGCTGGAGCTGTCCAACCTCGCCACGCTGCCGATCAAGCTGTGGCCGGGGATGAAGATCGGCCAGCTGTGCATGTTCCGGCTGAGCTCCCCCGCCGAGTACCCGTACGGCAGCGAGCGGTACGGCTCGCGGTACCAGGGGCAGCGGGGCCCGACGCCGTCGCGGTCGTTCCTCAACTTCCACCGCACCCAGATCTGAGCGAGTGAAGGACACAGACAACACCATGGCCGACGTGACGGACGTGCGGGAGAACCTGACCTACGAGGGCTTCGGGGTCGCGGTACGGGAACTGGCGCAGACGATCGCCGACGACGGGTACCGGCCGGACATCGTGCTGTCCATCGCGCGCGGCGGCGTCTTCGTCGCGGGCGGCCTCGCCTACGCGCTGGACTGCAAGAACCTCCACCTGGTGAACGTCGAGTTCTACACCGGCGTGGGCACCACCCTGGAGATGCCGGTCATGCTGGCGCCGGTGCCCAACCTGATCGACTTCTCCGACAAGAAGGTGCTGATCACCGACGACGTCGCCGACACCGGCAAGACGCTCAAGCTGGTCCGCGACTTCTGCCTGGACACGGTCGCCGAGGTGCGCAGCGCGGTGATCTACGAGAAGTCCCACTCGCTGGTGAAGTGCGAGTACGTGTGGAAGCGCACGGACGACTGGATCAACTTCCCGTGGAGCGTCGAGAAGCCGGTGGTCAGCCGGCCCGGGCAGGTGCTCGACTCCTGACGGGCCCGCGCCTGGGCACGGCCCGTCGGGGCGCCCGGACCCGGACACACGGAAGAGGCCCCCGGCCGCGTGCGGAACGCGGTCGGGGGCCTCGTGCGTGCGCGGCCGGAGGGCGGCGTCAGAAGGTGCCGAGCTTGACGATCGAGAGCAGCGCGATCAGCTGGATCGCGGAGGCTCCGAGCGCCTTGGGCCAGGCGAGCTCGTGCGAGCGGGTCACCATCAGGGTGAGGAGCGCCCCGCAGGCCAGCCAGGTCAGCCAGCCGAGGACCTGCACCAGGGGGGCGTCGCCGCCCATGAACATGGCGACCAGCAGACGCGGCGCGTCCGAGATGCACATGATCAGCATGGACAGGCCGACCGTCGGCTGCCAGGCGCCGTTGCCGCCGAGCTGGCGGGCGACGGTGTGGGTGACCACGCCGAGGATGAAGGAGCTCAGCGTCATCGCCAGGCCGGTCGCCAGCACGATCGGGATCGCCGTGCTGAGGGTGGCGTCGATCGCGTCCTCGCGGGCGCCGTCGAAGCCGAAGACGGCGAGCAGGCCGTAGACGAAGGCGACGGTGAGCGCCGGACCCCACATGCGGTAGTCGCGCATCCGCAGGAAGGTCTGGTTCGGGGAGAGGACGATGCCCTTCAGCAGGTCCTTCCAGTGCAGCGGCGGGCCGATCGGGCCCGAGGGGGCCTCCTCGCCGTACTGCCCGGCGTAGGGATCCGCGTCGGGGTGGACGGAGAACGCCTGGGTGTGACCCGGGTTGTTCGCCGCGTACGGGTCGGGGCGGTGCGGCCGCCCGTGGCTCCCGTGGCCCTGCGGGTGCCCGTGGGCCGGGCCCTGCGGGTGCCCCTGCGGGTGCCCCGGGTGGTGCGGGTACGCCCCGTCGTCGAAGTACTCGGGCCCGTCACCTCCGGGCGCGCCGTAGCCGCCGCCGTACGGCGGCCGCTGGGCGCCCTGGGGCGGGTACCCGTACGAGGGCGGCCCGGCCGGCGGTCCCGGCCGTCCGTACGGCTGCTGTCCGTACGCCTGCTGTCCCTGCGGGGCGCGGTCGTCCCGCCCGCCGCGTCCGATCCTGAATCCAGCCACGTCTTCGAACGTACCTGGTGTTCCGGCCGGACGTGCGCGGACGAGGGGGCGGGGGAGCGCTTTGCTGCCGAGATGTGACATCCCGTAAGGGGGGAGTCAGGGGAAACCCTGAGGCGGGCCGCCGGCCGGGCTGCCCACCTCAGGGTGAGGGCGATCAGTCGGCGAAGGTCTCGCCGAACTGCGGGTTGCCCGCCGTGGAGACGCCGACGGAGGTCGGGGAGATCGACCGCGACCCGGTGCCGGTGATCTTCGAGCCCGAGGAGGGCAGCTGGACGACACTGCCGTTGGCGTTCTCGAAGGTGCCGACCAGCAGGTCCGCCCGGCCGTCGCCGGTGACGTCGTCCAGCTTCACGTCCCGGCCGAACTGGTCGTGGTCCTCGTTGGCGCCGGGGACGCCGGCGGTGTCCTGGTGGATCGCCTGGGCGCCGGTGCCCGTGATGCCCTTCGCGGAGCCGTAGAGCACCACGACGCTGCCGGCCCGGTAGGCGTCGCCCACGGTCTCCTGGATCGTCCCGACCGCCAGGTCGAGGTAACCGTCCTTGTTGACGTCGCCCAGGTCCACGTCCCACCCGAAGCAGTCGCTCTCCTCCGAGGCGCCGGGGACGCCGGCGGTGTCCTGGGAGACCGCGGCGATCCTGCCGACGCCCGTGGCGGAGCCGTAGCCGATCCACACCTGGCCGCCGGTCGCGGTGTACGGCCACGGGGTGCCGTCGGAGCCGGTGGTGGCGTGGTAGGCGCCGGAGACGACGTCGCCGAAGCCGTCACGGTCGATGTCGCCGATGGCGCTGACGTGGCCCGGGCGCAGCTTCTGCACCGGCAGCGAGGACAGGCCGTCCGGGCCGCCGGTGTACAGGCGGTTGGTGAGGCCGTCGTTCTCGCCGAGCTGGGTTCCGGAGGTGACCAGGTCGGTGGCGCCGTCGCCGTTCACGTCGCCGGCGGTCAGGTCCGAGGGGTAGTAGTCGGCCGGCGTGCGCAGCGCGTGGCGGGTGCTGTGCGTGCCGGCCTTGGTGATGCCCTCGAAGACCTGCAGGGACTGGTCCCGGTCGAGGACCAGCAGGTCGTCCCGGCCGTCGCCGTCGAAGTCGCCGGCCGCGAGCGAGGAGCCCCACCCGTTCCCGCCGACGGGGTCGTCGACGTTCACCGCGCTCTGCCCGGAGAGGCCGGCGGCGGAACCCCAGAGGACGGTGACGGATCCGGCGTCGGCGCGGTCGCCGACGTCCTCCTTGGGGGCGGAGACGGCGAGGTCGTCGTAGCCGTCGTCGTCGAAGTCGCCGTGGGCGAGGTCGTCGCCGAAGGTGTCGCCGGGCTCCGGGGTGCCGGGCACGCCCGCGGTGTTCTGGGCGATCACGGTGCGTCTGGTGGCGGCCACACCGGTGCTGCTGCCGTACAGCACGACGATCTGGCCGGCCTCGGCGTTCCCGCCGACGTGCGTGCGGAAGCCGCCGAAGGCGGTGTCCCCCTTGCCGTCGCCGTTGAAGTCGGGCTTGGCCACCCGCGTGCCGTCGGCGGCGGTCGCGGGTGCGGTGGCGAAGGTCAGGAGGCCGCCGGTGAGGGCGACCGAGGCGAGGGTCGCCAGGGTGGTGCGGGTTCGGTTGCCGGGACGCAAAAGCACTCCTCGTATCGGCGGACGGGGTGGCGCGGCCGGTGGGCCGCCGCCGGAGGACGGACGTCGGCACGCGGCGCGGGCGTCGGCACGGCGCGGGGCGTCGGCACACGGCACGGGCGTCGGCACACGGCACGGGTCGAACGTCTGTCGGAGATCAAGACCTCCGGGGCGGCCGAACGGTTGCCTCCGGTTACGGAGAACGGCGCGGCCGGGGCGCCTGAAAGCCGCGCCCCGGCCGGGGGTGAGGATCCCGCGGGCCGCCGACCGCGGTCGGCGGAGATCAGCCGGCGGAGATCAGTCGGCGGGGATCAGTCGGCGAAGTTGACGCCGAAGCCCGGGTTGCCGTCGGTGGAGACGCCGACCGCGCTCGGGGAGATCGCGCGGGAGCCGGTGGCGGTGATCTTGCCGGTGGTGGTGTTCACGGGCAGGTACACGATCGAGCCGTTCGCGTTCTCCCAGGAGCCGGCCACCAGGTCGGCGCGGCCGTCGCCGGTGACGTCGTCCAGTTTCACGTCCATGCCGAGCTGGTCGCCGTGCTCGTTGCCGCCGGGGAAGCTCGCCGAGCCCTGGTGGAAGGACTGGGCGCCGGCGCCGGTGATGCCGTTGGCGGAGCCGTAGAGGACGACGACGCTGCCGGCGTCCTCGTAGCCGTCCACGTCCTCGCCGGGGACGCCGACCGCGAGGTCGAGGTAGCCGTCCTTGTTCACGTCGCCGAGGTCAAGCTCGTAGCCGAACATGTCCGCGGTCTCCGAGGAGCCGGGCACGCCGGAGGTGTCCTGGGTGATGGACTTGATGTCGCTGACGCCGGTCCCGGTGCCGTAGGTGATCCAGACCTGGCCGCCGCGGGCGCCGTAGGGGGCCTCGCCGAACTCGTCGGCCTCGTCCCACTGGGCGCCGCTGACGATGTCGCCGAAGCCGTCCCGGTCGACGTCGCCGATCGCGGTGACGATGCCGGGGCGGAGCTCCTGGTAGCTCTCCGCCTGCAGGCCGGACTTGCCGCCGAGGAACAGGAAGTTGTGCGGGTAGCCGTCGTACTCGTCGAACTCGAGGCCGTCGACCACGAGGTCGGTGGCGCCGTCACCGGTGACGTCGCCGGCGTGCAGGTTGTACGGCGGGTAGTCCGGTATCTCGTTCAGCGGGTCGGGCTCCCCGGTGAACAGCGGGGTGACCACGCTGTACCAGCCGCCGGTGGCGCCCGCCTTGGTGATGCCGCCCTTGTGGACGTAGAGCAGCGTCTTGGTGGTGGTGGTCGCCAGGTCGGCCTTGCCGTCGCCGTCGAAGTCGCCGACCGCGAGGGTGCTTCCCCACTGGTCGTGCTTGGTAGAGGCCGGGTCGGCGACCGTGACGGAGCCGGTGCCGGTCAGGCCGGAGGCCGAGCCCCACAGGATGGTGACCGAGCCCCCGTCCTTGTCGCCGGAGACGTCCTCGCCGGGGGCGCCGACGGCGAGGTCGTCGCAGCCGTCCTTGTTGAAGTCGCCGTAGGCCGTGTCCAGACCGAAGTTGTCGCCGGCCTCGGCGGAGCCCGGGACGCCCGAGGTGTTCTGGCTGATCACGGTGCGCTTGGTGGAGTTGACGCCGGTGCTCGTGCCGTAGAGGGCGACGATCTGGCCCGCCTCCTTCCCGCCGCCGACGGTCGCGTAGGCGGCGCCGGTGACGACGTCGCCCTTCTTGTCGCAGTTGAAGTCGGGCTTGAGGACGGTGGCCGCGTCCGCGGCGACCGCGGTGGAGGCGGTCGCCACGGTGAGCAGGCCGCCGGTGAGCACGGCCGCGGCGGCGGTCGCCAGGGCGGTGCGGGTTCTGTGGTTCACGTGGATCCCCCCAGGTCACGCGGGGAGCGCGGGTGGCGCGTCCCCGGGGAACGAAGTGGCCGAGTGCGGCCGGCAGTGATCAAGACGGGTGAACGGAGGGGATGGTTGTGCTGAATCCCCGGACACGTCGGTAACGGATCGGCACGCGGCCGGGGCCGGGGCGCCTTCACGGCGCCCCGGCCCCGGGGTGGTGGTGCGGTCCGTCGACCGTCCGGCCGGAAGGCCGGACGGTGAGTCGGTCCGTCGGTGTCGCGGTGAGTCGGTCGGTCGGTCAGTCGGCGAAGGTCCAGCCGAAGCTCGGGTAGCCGGTGGTGGAGACGCCGACCGAGGTCGGGGAGAGGGAGCGGGAGCCGGTGGCGGTGATCTTGCCGCCGCTCGCCGGCATGTAGAGGACCGCGCCGTTCTCGTTCTCGTCGGAGCCGGCGATCAGGTCCGCGCGGCCGTCGCCGGTGACGTCGTCCAGCTTGACGTCGATGCCCAGGAAGTCGTACGTCTCGTTGCTGCCGGGGACGCCCGCGGAGCCCTGGTGGAAGGACTGCGCGCCGGTGCCGGTGATGCCGTTGGCGGTGCCGTAGAGGACGACGACGCTGCCGGTGTCGCCGTGGCCGTCCACGTCCTCGCCGGGCACGCCGACCACCAGGTCGAGGTAGGCGTCGCCGTTGACGTTGCCGAGATCCAGGTCGGCGCCGAAGCCGTCCTCGGTCTCCGAGGAGCCCGGGACGCCCGCGGTGTCCTGGTTGATGTTGCTGGTCCTGGCGATGCCGTTCGCGGAGCCGTAGGAGACCCAGACCTGGCCGCCCTTGGCGGCGCCCGTGATCGGCACGCCGTCCAGGGTTTCGTCCCAGCTGATGCCGCTGACGATGTCGCCGTACTTGTCCCCGTTGATGTCGCCGATGCCGGTGATCAGGCCGGGGGCCAGGCGCTGGTAGCCGTCGGCGGTCAGGCCGGAGGCGCTGCCGAGGACCAGGATGTTCTGCTCCGGCGTGTAGTGGTCCCCGGTCGGGTCCGGCTCGTCGGGCGCGGGCACGCGGTCGCCGTTCACCACCAGGTCGGTGGCCCGGTCGTTGTTCACGTCACCGGCGTGGAGGTTGTAGGCGCCCCAGTACAGCGGCACGTCGACGGTGTAGTGGCCGCCGGTGCCGCCGGTCTTGGTGAAGCCGCCCTTGAAGACGTGCAGGGCGCTGTCGGCGGCGCCGACGGCCAGGTCGGTCCGGCCGTCGCCGTCGAAGTCACCGGCGGCCATGGTCCCGCCCCAGTACCGCTCGGTGCCGGCGGCGGGGTCCTTGAGGGTGATCGCGCTCGTGCCGGTGAGGCCGGAGGACGTGCCCCACAGGACGGTGACCGAGCCGGCGTCCTCGCCCGCGGTGGTGTCCTCGCCCGGCGCGCCGACGGCCAGGTCGTGGTAGCCGTCGCTGTTGAAGTCGCCGTAGGCCATCTCGGCGCCGAAGGCGTCCTCGTCCTCGGCGGCGCCGGGGACGCCGGCGGTGTCCTGGCTGATCACGGTGCGCTTGGTGGAGTTGACGCCGGTGCTGGTGCCGTAGAGGGCGACCACCTGGCCGGCGGAGGCGTACCCGTTGACGTAGGCGTCGGCGGCCGAGGTGGCGACGTCGCCCTTCTTGTCGTTGTTGAAGTCGGCCTTCGCGACGACGGTCGCGTCCGCGGCGACGGCCGACGCGGCGGTGAGGCTCAGCAGCCCGCCGGTCAGCGTGGCCGCGGTCACCACGGCGAGGGCGGTACGGGTCTTCTGGTGCACGTGGGTCCCCCCATGTCACGCGGGGAGGGCGCGGTGGCGCGTCCCCGGGAAACCTAGGCCGGCCGAAGGTGGCCGGCGTTGATCAGACCGGTGACGTGCGGGAATGGTTGTGCGGGCGTGGCGGACGGGAGGTAAAGGATCGGCAAACAAGGATCGGCGAACAAGGGTCGGCGAACAAGCGTCGGCGAACAAGCGTCGGCGAACAAGGGTCGGCGAACAAGCGTCGGCGAACAAGGGTCGGCGAACACGCGGGCCGGGGGGAAACACGCGGGGCCGGGGCGCCGTGGTGGCGCCCCGGCCCCGGGGTGGCGGAGCGGTCCCGCGTCAGTCGGCGAAGTTGGCGCCGACCATGGGGTAGCCGGTGGTGGAGACGCCGAGCGCGGTCGGCGAGAGCGAGCGGCCGGTGCCGCTGATCTTGCCGTTGGTGGACGGCACGTAGACGATGCCGCCGTTGCCGTCGTTCTCGAGGCTGCCGACGACCAGGTCGGCGCGGCCGTCGCCGGTCACGTCGTCCAGCTTCACGTCGACGCCGAAGGAGTCGTAGGCCTCGTTGGAGCCGGGGACGCCCGCGGTGTTCTGGTCGATGTACTGGGCGCCGCTGCCGGTGATGCCGGAGGCGGTGCCGTAGAGGACGACGACGGAGCCGGTGTCGGTGACGCCGTCGACGTTCTCGCCGGCCACGCCGACCGCCAGGTCGAGGTAGGTGTCGCCGTTGACGTCGCCGAGGTCCAGCTCGTAGCCGAACATGTCGTTGGTCTCGCCGGAGCCGGGGACGCCGGAGGTGTCCTGGGTGATGCCCTGGACGGTGCCCACGCCGTACGCGGAGCCGTAGGTGATCCACACCTTGCCGCCCTTGGCGGTGTTCGGCTCGGACACACCGTTCTCGACGGGGTCGAGGTCGAAGCCGCTGACGATGTCGCCGAAGCCGTCCTTGTTGATGTCGCCGATGCCGGTGATGACGCCCGGACGCAGTTCCTGCGCGCTGTACTGGTCGAGGCCCGAGCCGGTGCCCAGCAGCAGGTAGTTGCGGTTGCGGTGGTAGTTGTCGGCCTCGGGCTCCGGCGTGTAGCCGTTGACCACCAGGTCGGTGAGGCCGTTGCCGTCGACGTCGCCCGCGGTGATGTTGTACGCCGGACCCTCGGTCCAGACGGGGGCCTGGATGGTCTGGCGGCTGCCGGAGGTGCCCGAGCGGGAGATGCCGCCCTTGAGGACGTACAGCTTGGTCTTGCTGGTGCCGACGACCAGGTCCTGGCGGCCGTCGCCGTCGAAGTCGCCGGCCGCGAGGGTCCGGCCCCACCGGTCGTGGGAGGAGGAGGCCGGGTCGTTGACCTGGACGGCGCCCTTGCCGGTGATGCCGGAGGCGGAACCCCAGAGGATGGTGACCATGCCGCCGTCCTTGTCGTCGCCCAGGTCCTCCCCGGAGGCGCCGACCGCGAGGTCGTCGTAGCCGTCGCCGTCGAAGTCGGCGTAGGCGGTTTCGCCGCCGAAGGCGTCCCCGGCCTCGGCGCCGCCGGGAACGCCGGAGGTGTCCTGGCTGACCACGGTGCGCTTGGTGGTGGTGAGGCCGGTGCCGCCGCCGTAGGCGACGACGACCTGGCCGGCCTCCTTCTTGCCGCCGACGTACGCGCCGGCCGCCGAGGTGGCGACGTCGCCGACGCCGTCGTTGTTGAAGTCGGCCTGCGTGGCCACGGTGCCGTCGACGGCGGTGGCCGTGGTCGCGGTGGCGAAGGTGAGCAGCCCGCCGGTCACCGCGGCGGCGGCGACAGTCGCGAGGGTGGTGCGGGTCCTACGGTGCATATGGGTACTCCCTGGCCGGCGGGAGGCCGCGTCGAGGGGCCTGTCCCGCGCAGAGGACGTCCGGCGCGATCGTCCGGACGTCGATCAAGACCCGCGATGCGTACAGATGGTTGTATGAAAACTGAGATCGAAGTGAACTCGGTGAAACGGCCGGGGCCCGGCCGAGCGTGATGCTCGGCCGGGCCCCGGCCGGTGCGGGTGCCGCTACCGGACCGGCTGCGGCTCCGGCGCGTCCTCGGCCTCCGCCTCGCCCGCCGGGTCGGCGGGGGTCTTGACGGACTCCAGCAGGAGCTGGGCGACGTCCACGACCTGGATCGACTCCTTCGCCTTGCCGTCGTTCTTCTTGCCGTTGACCGAGTCGGTCAGCATGACCAGGCAGAACGGGCAGGCGGTGGAGACGATGTCCGGGTTGAGGGCGAGGGCCTCGTCGACGCGCTCGTTGTTGATGCGCTTGCCGATCCGCTCCTCCATCCACATCCGCGCGCCACCGGCGCCGCAGCAGAAGCCGCGCTCCTTGTGGCGGTGCATCTCCTCGTTCCGCAGGCCCGGGACGTTGGCGATGATCTCGCGCGGAGGCGTGTAGATCTTGTTGTGGCGGCCCAGGTAGCAGGGGTCGTGGTAGGTGATCAGACCCTCGACCGGGGTGACCGGGATCAGCTTGCCCTCGTCGATGAGGTGCTGGAGCAGCTGGGTGTGGTGGATGACCTCGTAGTCGCCACCGAGCTGCGGGTACTCGTTGCCGATGGTGTTGAGGCAGTGCGGGCAGGTCGCGACGATCTTCTTGGCCGACCTCGGCTTCCGCGACTCGTCCGTCACCTTGCCGTCGTCGTCCATCTCCTCGCCGAACGCCATGTTCAGCGCCATGACGTTCTCCATGCCGAGCTCCTGGAACAGGGGCTCGTTGCCGAGGCGGCGGGCGGAGTCACCGGTGCACTTCTCGTCGCCGCCCATGATCGCGAACTTGACGCCCGCGATGTGCAGCAGCTCGGCGAAGGCCTTGGTGGTCTTCTTGGCCCGGTCCTCCAGGGCGCCGGCGCAGCCGACCCAGTAGAGGTACTCGACCTCGGTGAGGTCCTCGATGTCCTTGCCGACGACCGGGACCTCGAACTCGACCTCCTTGAGCCACTCCAGCCGCTGCTTCTTGGCCAGGCCCCAGGGGTTGCCCTTCTTCTCCAGGTTCTTGAGCATCGTGCCCGCCTCGGACGGGAAGGCCGACTCGATCATCACCTGGTAGCGGCGCATGTCGACGATGTGGTCGACGTGCTCGATGTCCACCGGGCACTGCTCGACGCAGGCGCCGCAGGTGGTGCAGGACCACAGGACGTCCGGGTCGATGACGCCGTTCTCCTCGAGCGTCCCGATCAGCGGGCGCTCGGCCTCCGCGAGGGCGGCCGCGGGAACGTCCTTGAGCTGCTCCTCGGTGCCCTTCTCCTCGCCCTCCATGGTCTTGCCGCCGCCGGCCAGCAGGTAGGGGGCCTTGGCGTGCATGTTGTCGCGCAGCGACATGATCAGCAGCTTCGGGGAGAGCGGCTTGCCGGTGTTCCACGCGGGGCACTGCGACTGGCAGCGGCCGCACTCGGTGCAGGTGGAGAAGTCCAGCAGGCCCTTCCAGGAGAACTGCTCGACCTGGGAGACGCCGAAGACGTCGTCCTCGCCGGGGTCGGCGAAGTCGATCGCCTTGCCGCCGGAGGTCATCGGCTGCAGGGCGCCCAGCGCGGTGGAGCCGTCGCCCTCGCGCTTGAACCAGATGTTGGGGAAGGCCAGGAAGCGGTGCCAGGCGACACCCATGTCCGTCCGCAGCGAGACGACGATCATCCAGACGAAGGACGTCCCGATCTTGATCATCGCGAAGAGGTAGATCAGGTTCTGCAGGGTCGGGACGCTCAGCCCGTCGAAGGCCAGGACCAGCGGGTACGAGGCGAAGTAGGCCGGCTCGTAGTGCGGGATGTCCAGCAGGGCGCCCTCGAGGCCGCGCAGCACCATGATCGCGACGCCGATGGTCAGGATGACCGTCTCGACGAAGTACGCCTGGCCGGCGTTGGACCCGGCGAAGCGGGACTTGCGGCCGGGGCGGGTCGCCTTGGAGAGCTGGCGGATCACGATCAGGGTGAGGATGCCGAGCGTCGTCATCGTGCCGATGAACTCGACGAACATCTCGAACGGCGTCCAGTGCCCGATGAAGGGGATCGCCCAGTCGGCCTTGAAGAGCTGGCCGAAGGCGGTGATCAGGGTGGGCACCAGCGAGAAGAAGCCGACGGCGACGAACCAGTGGGCGATGCCGACGATGCCCCAGCGGTTCATCCGCGTGTGGCCGAGGAACTCCTTCACCAGCGTCACGCTGCGCTGGTAGGGGTTGTCGGTCCGGGTACCCGCGGGCACGGGCTGACCGAGCCTGAAGTACCGGACGAACTGACCGACGGCACGCGCGAGCAGCGCGACACCGACCACGGCCAGGACCAGCGACACGATGATCGCGGCGAGTTGCATGGGAGGCTCCTCGGGCCTGCGAGGTCTACGACTGAGCGACTGGCGACAGTACGGGTATTACTAAGCGGTAACTTATCCAGTCCGTTCGAGAGTATCCATATCTTGCGCCGCCCCGCAGCCGCCGGAGCGGTGATCTGCGTCGCTGAGGGTTACCTCAGTATCCCTCCGGGCAGGGGCGGGAGGCGTCCGCCCCGACCGGGCCCCGCGCACTTCCCGCGCGTACTTCCTCCCGATGCCCCGCGTCCGGACCGGCCCGGACGGGCCGTTCACCTGCGCCATGCAAAAAGTTGAGCCCAACCGGCTCAGGTCTGTTGCCTCCGGTCGTGGGGATGCGGCACACTTGAGCCTGTTCCACTCAAGTCAGCTGGAGGAAGATCACCATGGCACGTGCGGTCGGCATCGACCTGGGTACGACCAACTCGGTCGTCAGCGTTCTGGAGGGCGGTGAGCCCACCGTCATCACCAACGCCGAGGGCGCCAGGACCACGCCGTCCGTCGTCGCCTTCGCCAAGAACGGCGAGGTGCTCGTCGGCGAGGTCGCCAAGCGCCAGGCCGTCACCAACGTCGACAGGACCATCCGGTCGGTCAAGCGCCACATGGGCACCGACTGGAAGATCAACCTGGACGGCAAGGACTTCAACCCGCAGCAGATGTCCGCGTTCATCCTGCAGAAGCTGAAGCGGGACGCGGAGGCCTACCTGGGCGAGAAGGTGACCGACGCGGTCATCACCGTCCCGGCGTACTTCAACGACTCCGAGCGCCAGGCGACGAAGGAGGCCGGCGAGATCGCGGGCCTGAACGTCCTGCGCATCGTCAACGAGCCCACCGCGGCCGCCCTGGCGTACGGCCTCGACAAGGACGACCAGACCATCCTGGTCTTCGACCTCGGTGGCGGCACCTTCGACGTCTCGCTGCTGGAGATCGGCGACGGCGTCGTCGAGGTGAAGGCCACCAACGGCGACAACCACCTCGGTGGTGACGACTGGGACCAGCGCGTCGTCGACTACCTGGTCAAGCAGTTCCAGAACGCCCACGGCGTGGACCTGGCCAAGGACAAGATGGCCCTGCAGCGTCTGCGCGAGGCCGCCGAGAAGGCCAAGATCGAGCTGTCCTCGTCCACCGAGACCTCGATCAACCTGCCCTACATCACGGCCTCCGCCGAGGGCCCGCTGCACCTGGACGAGAAGCTCACCCGCGCCCAGTTCCAGCAGCTGACGGCGGACCTGCTCGAGCGCTGCAAGGTGCCGTTCCACAACGTCATCAAGGACGCCGGCATCCAGCTCAGCGAGATCGACCACGTCGTCCTCGTCGGCGGTTCGACCCGCATGCCCGCCGTCGCCGAGCTCGTCAAGGAGCTGACCGGCGGCAAGGAGGCCAACAAGGGCGTCAACCCGGACGAGGTCGTCGCCATCGGCGCCTCGCTCCAGGCCGGTGTCCTCAAGGGCGAGGTCAAGGACGTCCTGCTCCTGGACGTCACCCCGCTGTCCCTCGGTATCGAGACCAAGGGCGGCATCATGACCAAGCTGATCGAGCGCAACACCACGATCCCGACCAAGCGCTCCGAGATCTTCACGACGGCCGAGGACAACCAGCCGTCCGTGCAGATCCAGGTCTACCAGGGCGAGCGCGAGATCGCGGCGTACAACAAGAAGCTCGGCATGTTCGAGCTGACCGGCCTCCCGCCGGCCCCGCGCGGCGTCCCGCAGATCGAGGTCTCCTTCGACATCGACGCCAACGGCATCATGCACGTGACCGCGAAGGACCTGGGCACGGGCAAGGAGCAGAAGATGACCGTCACCGGCGGCTCCTCGCTGCCGAAGGACGAGGTCGACCGCATGCGTGAGGAGGCCGAGCGCTACGCGGAGGAGGACCACAAGCGCCGCGAGGCCGCCGAGACCCGCAACCAGGGCGAGCAGCTCGTCTACCAGACCGAGAAGTTCCTCAAGGACAACGAGGACAAGGTCCCGGGCGACGTGAAGACCGAGGTCGAGGGCGCGGTCGCCGAGCTGAAGGAGAAGCTCAAGGGCGAGGACATCGCGGAGATCCGCACCGCCACCGAGAAGGTCGCGGCCGTCTCCCAGAAGCTGGGCCAGGCCCTGTACGCCGACGCCCAGGGCGCCCAGGCCGCCGGTGGCGCTCCCACCGACGGTGACACCAAGGCCGCCGACGACGACGTGGTGGACGCCGAGATCGTCGACGACGAGCGCAAGGACGGTGCCGCGTGACGGAGGAGACCCCGGGTTTTGACGAGAAGCCCGACGTCCCCTCCGGCAGCGGTTCCGAAGACGCCGAGCCGCAGGCCGCCGACTCCTCCGCCAAGGAGGAGCCGGCGGCCCCGGCCGGGGACGCGGCACAGTCCGCAGGCCTGACGGCGCAGCTCGACCAGGCCCGCAAGGCGCTCGAGGAGCGCACGGCGGACCTGCAGCGGCTCCAGGCGGAGTTCCAGAACTACCGCCGCCGGGTCGAGCGCGACCGGATCGCGGTCCGGGAGATCGCCGTGGCGAACCTCCTGACCGATCTCCTGCCGGTGCTCGACGACATCGGTCGGGCCCGTGAACACGGCGAACTGGTCGGCGGCTTCAAGTCGGTGGCCGAGTCGCTGGAGACGGTCGCGGCCAAGATGGGCCTGCAGCAGTTCGGCAAGGAGGGGGAGCCCTTCGACCCGACGATCCACGAGGCGCTGATGCACTCGTACGCGCCGGACGTCACCGAGACGACCTGCGTGGGCATTCTGCAGCCCGGGTACAAGATCGGCGACCGGATCATCCGCCCCGCGCGGGTGGCCGTGGCCGAGCCCCAGCCGGGCGCCCAGGCGGGTCAGGCCGAGGAGGCCGCCGCGTCCGGGACCGAGGACGCCAAGAAGTCCGAGGACTCCGCCGCGGGGGACGACAAGGAGAACGGTGGCCCGGACGAGGGCTGACGTGAGACGGCGCGCGCGGCCCGCGCGCGCCGGTGACGGACGGAAGGAGGGACGTCGGGGATGAGTACCAAGGACTTCATCGAGAAGGACTACTACAAGGTTCTCGGCGTCCCGAAGGACGCCACCGAGGCCGAGATCAAGAAGGCGTACCGGAAGCTCGCCCGCGAGTTCCACCCGGACGCCAACAAGGGCAACACGGCGGCCGAGGAGCGCTTCAAGGAGATCTCCGAGGCCAACGACGTGCTCGGCGACCCCAAGCGGCGCAAGGAGTACGACGAGGCCCGCACGCTCTTCGGCAACGGTGGCTTCCGGCCCGGACCGGGCGCCGCCGGAGGAACGTTCAACTTCGACCTGGGCGACCTCTTCGGGGGCGCCCAGGGCGGGGCCGGCGGCGGTGGTGGCGGCTTCGGTGGCGGCGGTGGCCTCGGCGACGTCTTCGGGGGCCTCTTCGGCAACCGCGGCGGCGCCCCGGGCGGCGCCCGCACCCAGCCGCGGCGCGGACAGGACATCGAGTCCGAGGTGACGCTCAGCTTCACCGAGGCGGTGGACGGCGCGACGGTGCCGCTGCGCATGTCCAGCTCCCAGGCGTGCAAGGCGTGTTCGGGGACCGGCGACAAGAACGGCACGCCGCGGGTGTGCCCGACCTGTGTCGGCACCGGCCAGGTGGCCCGCGGTTCGGGCGGCGGCTTCTCGCTGACCGACCCGTGCCCGGACTGCAAGGGCCGCGGCCTGATCGCCGAGAACCCCTGCGAGATCTGCAAGGGTTCCGGCCGGGCCAAGTCCTCGCGCACGATGCAGGTCCGCATCCCCGCCGGGGTGAGCGACGGCCAGCGCATCCGGCTGCGCGGCAAGGGCGCGCCCGGTGAGCGGGGCGGCCCGGCCGGCGACCTGTACGTGGTCGTCCACGTCGACGACCACCCGGTCTTCGGCCGCAAGGGCGACAACCTGACGGTGACCGTGCCGGTGACCTTCACCGAGGCCGCCCTGGGCGGCGAGGTGCGGGTGCCCACGCTGGGCGGACCGCCGGTCACCCTGAAGCTGCCCCCCGGCACGCCCAACGGGCGCACCATGCGCGCCCGGGGCAAGGGCGCGGTCCGCAAGGACGGCACCCGCGGCGACCTGCTGGTCACCGTCGAGGTGAGTGTTCCCACGGACCTGTCGGGGAAGGCTCGGGACGCACTCGAGGCGTACCGCGAGGCGACCGCGGGGGAGGACCCGCGAGCGGAGCTGTTCGAAGCCGCGAAGGGAGCATGACGAGATGGACGGCCGTCGGCGCAACCCGTACGAACTGACCGAGGACACCCCGGTCTACGTCATCTCGGTGGCGGCCCAGCTGTCCGGCCTGCACCCGCAGACCCTGCGTCAGTACGACCGCCTCGGCCTGGTCTCGCCGGACCGCACGGCCGGGCGCGGCCGGCGCTACTCGGCCCGCGACATCCAGCTGCTCCGCCAGGTGCAGCAGCTGTCGCAGGACGAGGGCATCAACCTGGCGGGGATCAAGCGGATCATCGAGCTGGAGAACCAGGTCGCCGCCCTCCAGTCCCGCGTCGCGGAGCTGCAGTCCGCGGTCGAGGGCGCGGCGGCGACGATCCGGGCCCGGGAGGCGGCGGTCCACGCCTCCTACCGGCGGGACCTGGTCCCGTACCAGGAGGCGGCCCGCACCAGCGCGCTGGTGGTGTGGCGCCCGCCGACGCGGCGCGAGCCGTAGGGGACGCCCGCACCGACGCCCGGGGGCGGGGAGAACGTCACGTTCTCCCCGCCCCCGGGCGTTTCGGTGCCGTGCGGGCTCCGTGCGGGCTCAGGGGAGCAGTGCGACGGCCGCTCCGGCCGGGGCGGTCTCGGTGCCGTCGGCGAGGACGGCGGTCACCCGGTAGAACGACGTGGTGCCCCGCGGCGCCGAGGGGTCGGTCCACGACACCCGTCCTCCGTGGTCCACCGTGTGGACCATCACGTAGGCCGTTCCGTCCCAGCGGTACACCCGGTAGCCGGTGGCGTCCTCGCCGCCGTACCAGTTCAGCGACATCTCGCCGCCGTCCTCGATCACGGAGACGTCGACCGGCGAACCGAACTCGGGAGTCTCCTCCGAGGGCCGCAGGTCGAGTTCGCGCACCACGACGACCTTGCCCTCGCGGGTGGACCTGAAGCTGTCGTTCCACGCGGTGTCGATTGCGCTGACGAGGAAGCAGACCTCGTCGCCCTCGGCCGCCGACCGGTGGACGAACTCCGAGGTGTCGGCGGCCTGGTACTCGACGAGGTTGGCGAGGCAGACCTGGCCACCGTCGCCGTCGTCGTACAGCGAGCCCTTGTAGATGCCGTACCGATGCAGGTCCGTCTCGGTGCTGTCGTCCCAGTCGAGGACGAAGCCGTACTCGGTGGGGCTGACGGTGAGCCCGGTGGGTGCGGCGGGAGCCGTGAGGTCCCGCGCCTCGGGCGTGACCTGGGCGCTGCCGGAGGCCGCGGACTCGGTGCCCGCGCTGTCGTACCCCTTCACCGCGTAGTGGTGGGTGACGCCGCCCTCGGCGGTGGTGTCCACGCAGGTCCAGTACCGCCGGCCGTCCTCGGTCACCGGTCCCTTGACCGCGCAGTCCAGCGGCTCGCCGGTGGTGTCCACGGCAGCCGAGGTGGAGCGGTAGACGTGGAAGCCGGCGTAGGCGCCTCCGTCGGCGGGGACCGACCACTTCAGCGAGGCCTTCACGAGACCGGGCGTCGCGGTGAGCGACTGAGGCGCGGCCACCGGGCGGCGCACGGCCGGGGAGGCCGTGGAGAGGGGCGAGACGACTGTCCCGGTCGTGTCGACGGCGGCCACCTGGTACGAGGCGGACACCGAACGGGCCACGGAGGTGTCGCTGTACGCCGTGCCGCCCTCGACCTCCGTCAGCGCCGTGCCGTTGCGGTACAGCTTGTAGGCGCCGGCGCCGGGCACCGCGTTCCACCGCACGCCGACGGCGGTGTCCGTGGCGGTGGCGGTGACGCCGGTCGGGGTGGCGACCCTGGTCGTCGTGATGCCCTTGTCGGCGGTGCCGGTGGAGGTGTTGCCGGCCTTGTCGTAGGCGCGGACCTCGTAGTGGTAGAGCCTGCCGTCCATCGGCGGGGAGTCGGTGTAGGAGGTCGCCGACGCCGTGGTGACGGCGAGCGGCTTCACCGGGTACGAGCCGCCGGAGACACGGCGGTAGACCTGGTAGCCGGCGAGGTCCATCTCGGGGCTCCTGGTCCAGGACAGCTTGGACCTGTAGGTGCTGGGGCTGTAGGTGAGCGCGGCCCCGCCCGGGGTCAGCGGCTTGACCTTGTCCACCGTCGCGGTGGTGCGCGGGGTGTAGGCGAACTTGACGTTGGCGGAGCCGGTCCAGTTGACGAAGTCGATCCGCAGGGAGTGCTTGCCGCTGGGGATGGTGAGGTTGACCGTTTTGGAGACCGTCGAGGAGACGTTCTTCCACAGGTCGACCTTGCGGACGCCGTCGAGGTAGACGCGGATGCCGTCGCGTGAGGAGGCGGTGAAGGTGAAGGGGCCGCCGGAGCCGAAGTCGCGGGTGACGGACCAGCGGACGCCGAAGTTGTTGGACGGCAGGCCGGAGGCCGGTGCGCCGGTGCCCCAGTTCTGGTCGATGGCGCTGTCGCAGTCGGTCTTCTTCGGGGTGCCGGAGAAGGTGGTGTTGGCGAAGAACTGTCGTTTGAACACCGGGGAAGCGCAGTTGACCGCTGCGGAGGCGGTGCTGACGGCGGCGCCGAGCAGGCCACCGGTGGTGGCCAGAACCACCGCGGTGGCGGTGGCCGCGCGAGCCGGGGAGAAGCGGTTCACGGGAGGGGAGCTCCTCAAGAGGTCCGTGGGAGGCGTGCCGTCGGCGGGGACGGCCGTGAGAGCAGACCTCCGAGAGGCGGCCGGGGTTGTGCGCGGGATGTGTGATCTTGGCGCCGATTCCCCGGGAGACCCAGGGAGACGTGTGAAAGCGCACTGGCTATGATTCCGCTCTGTCTTCACACGAGTCGCCGAACGTCGCCCCGGCAGCGCCGCCGGCCGGTTCCGCTTCAGGCGGTTTCCGGCCACGACGCACCCGTCGGCCCGGCGCCGTGGTGGGACACCCTGACCCGAACGCAGAAGTGGGCCCTCCAATGCGTCGTTATGCCATATCCGTCGCCGCCGTCACGCTGTCCTTGTCGCTCGCCGCGTGCGGTAGCTCTCCGGGGGAGGACGACGCCGCCCTGGCCGACGAGAACGACATCACGATCGGCCTGCTGATGCCGGAGAAGGTGATCTCCCGCTACGAGCAGTTCGACTTCCCGATCTTCAAGGACAAGGTCGAGGAGCTCACCGACGGCAAGGGCGAGGTCCGGTACGCCAACGCCGTCGGCGACCAGGACGAGCAGAACCGCCAGATGCGCTCCATGGTCGAGGCCCAGGTCGACGTGATCGTCGTGGACCCGGTGGACGCCAAGGCGGTGGCGCCGGAGGTGACGCGGGCCAAGGAGGCCGGCATCCCGGTGATCGCCTACGACCGGCTGGCCGAGGGCCCGGTCGACGCGTACGTCTCGTTCGACAACACCGTGGTCGGCGAGGTCCAGGGCCGCTCCCTGGCCCAGGCCATCCCGGGCGACACCTACGTGATGATGAACGGCTCGCCCGCCGACCCCAACGCCAAGATGTTCAAGGACGGCGCCCAGGGCGAGCTGAGCGGCCTGACGGTCCTCAAGTCCTACGACACCAAGGGCTGGGACCCCGACGAGGCCAAGAAGAACATGCAGGACGCGATCGCGGAGTTCGGCGCCTCCAAGATCAAGGGCGTGCTCTCCGCCAACGACGGCATGGCCGGCGGCGTGGTCGCCGCCCTGAAGGAGGCCGGCGTCACCGAGATGCCGCCCATCACCGGCCAGGACGCCGACATCGAGGCCGTCCAGCGCATCATCACCGGTGAGCAGTACATGACGGTCTACAAGCCGTACCCGAACGAGGCCGAGGCCGCCGCGGAGATGGCCGTTGCCAAGGTCCGCGGCCACAACATCCAGTTCGACGCGCTCACCCGCGACGCGGTGGACAGCCCCACCCACAAGGACATCCCGGCGGCGCTGGTGCCCGTGGTCGAGCTGACCCGCGACAACATCGAGGAGACCGTCGTCGCGGACGGCATCTACACGGTGAAGCAGATCTGCACGTCGAAGGTGCGCGCCGCCTGCCAGGCCGCCGGCCTTCTCTGAGCAGTCCGACGTCCGTCCGACGTCCGTCCGACGTCCGTCCGACGTCCGTCCGACGTCCGTCCGACGTCCGTCCGCCGACCGGCCCCGGGTCCCCTCGGGGCCGGTCGCGTATTGCGGCACGGGTGCGCCGCCGCGCATAGTGGCGCTGCGAACAGGCAGCGCTACCGGGGGTGGAGAACTGAATGTCCGGTGAGGCGGGCGCGGTCCGTGTTCCGCAGGGACACCCGCACGGTCCCGAGCGCCTCTGCGAGGACGGCGACCGGGTGTACTCCCGTGCCGTCCGCCGGGGCCGGGTGCCGCGCCGCGAGGCCGAGGCGGTGCCCTGCCTGCTGGACCTGGGGCTGCTGCACCCCGACCCCGACGACCTGGAGCAGCTGCTGCCGACGGCCCCGCAGGAGGTCATGACGCGGCTGCTGCGGGAGCTGTGCGCGGAGTTGGGCGACGCGCACCGCAGGGTGGGGTCGGCCCTGTCGGCCGCCGACCGCTACGCGGTGCTGGAGAGCCGCTTCCCGCCGGAGGGCACGGCGGAGGGGCTCGTGGGGGCCGGCACGGGGGTGTCCCTGCGGGTGCTGGACGGGCTGCCGAGGATCCAGACGGCGATCGACGAGGCGACCGGCGCCTGCGTCTCCGAGGTGCTGACCGTGCAGCCGGGCGGGATACGCCCCGAACACGAGCTCAGCGAGGGCCTGCCGCGGGCGATGGAGCTGCGGCGCCGCGGGGTGCGGATGCGGGACCTGTACACGCACGTCGCCCGGCACGGGCAGGGGCTGCTGGGCTACCTGGAGCTGATGGGCGACGCCGTGGAGGCCCGCACCCTGGACGAGGTGCCGGAGCGGCTCATCCTCTTCGACCGCACGGTGGCCTTCGTGCCGGCCAACAACAGCCGCACCATGGCGCTGGAGCTGCGGCATCCGGCGCTGGTGGACTACCTGGCCACCGTGTTCGAGCGGCTGTGGTGGCTGGCGGTGCCGGTCGGCTCGCCCGTCCCCGCCCCGGAGAACGGCGTGCCGGGGGTGTCCCACCGGGAGCGGTCGATCGCCGCGCTGCTGGCCGAGGGGCACCAGGACGCCGCCATCGCCGAACGGCTCGGCATCAGCGTCCGCACCTGCCGGGCACACATCGCGCGCCTGTCCGAGCGGCTGGGCGCCACCAGCCGGACCCAGCTCGGGGTCCGGATCGCCCACGCGGGCCTGGACCGGCCCCCGGGCGCGGACGGCCTGCCGGGCGGGCTCACGGCGTAGCGCCCGGCCTTCCGCCGCCGCGAGGGCCCCGGGCGGGCGCGGCGGGCTCCTGGCCGCCCCTGGGCCGCGTGGGCCGTTGCCGGGGAGCGGGCTGATGGCTGCCCAGGGCGCGCGGGGGCCTGGCTGTCCGCGCGCCGCGCGGCTCTTGCCCGGGCCCGGCGCGGGTCCCCGGCCGTCCTTGCCGCGTGGGCTGCTGCCCGGGGACTCCCGGCTGTCCGCGCGCCGCGCAGCCCCTGCCCGGGCCGCGCGGCGTGGTCCCCGGCCGTCCCGGGCGCGCGGGCGCTGCCCGGGGGGCCTACGCCTCCGGGGCGGTCCCGTGGTCGCCCTCGCAGCCGGGCGGGGCGGACGCCGTGCCGTCGGCCGTGGTGTCCGCGGCTCCGTCGTCCAGCAGGCCCGAGCGGGCGATCAGGAAGCCGAGCTGGGCCCGGCTGCCGCTGCCCAGCGCGGCGGCCAGCTTCGCTATGTGGGCGCGGCAGGTCCGGACGTTCATGCCCAGGCGGCGCGCGATGGCCTCGTCGACCTGGCCCTCGATCAGCAGCCGGGCGATGGTCCGCTGGACCTCCGGGACACCGTCCACGGCGGCCTCCCGGGGCTGCTCCTGGAAGAGCGGAACCGCGTTGCGCCACTGCTGGTCGAAGACCTTGACCAGGTAGTCGACCAGGCCGGGGTGGCGCAGCTCCAGGGCGACCTTGCGGTCGTCCTGGGCGGGGATGAAGGCGACGGAGCGGTCGAAGATCATCAGCCGGTCCACGAGCTCCTGGGCGGTGCGGAACTCCACGTGGGCGTCGTTCATCAGGCGCGCGTAGGTGAGTGTGCCGGGGCTGTGCCGGGCGGTGTGCTGGTACAGGATGCGGGCCCCGATGCCGCGTTCCAGGGCCTCCTGGCCCAGCCGGAACGCCGTGGTGAGCGTGTGCTCGCTGCGGCCGCCACCGGGCTGCACCGACAGGATCTCCGAGCGGCAGTTGGACTGCGCCAGCAGGATCGCCTCGTTGATCCGCTCGACCCCCTCCAGGACGGTCAGCGCGTGGGTGTCGGGCCGGCTGTGCGTCGCGATGGAGAGGAACGGCTCGAAGGCGTGGGTGAGCTGGATCGCCTGCTCACGGCGCTCACGGATCTCCCTCTCCAGAGGGTGCAGCCGCTGGGACAGGGCCGTCATCGGCGGCACGGGGCGGAGCCAGGCCGAGTCGTCGGGATCCGGTTGGAGCAGGGCCAGCTCCAGCAGGCAGGGTGAGGTTTCGGCCTCGGAACGCCGGATGCGGCCCAGGCGGAGGGCATCGGCGTAGAGGCGCCTGCCGTTGTCGCACAACTCCTCCATCCCGTGGGGATGCGTCCCTGTTGTGCCGGTGTGTCGCATATCTCCGCCCCCCAGGGTCCTGAACGTGCAGGAACATGATGCATCTTCGAACTGGCCATCGTGTGCCGGTATGGGCCATCGTTTTGTTTCGGCGGGGGACCGAATTGGGAAGTGAGGACGAAGCCCATCATGTGCAAGAGATTGCTTCTCTCGGCGCTTGCTGTTGCCTTCTCAGCGGGCGCCATCCTCGGTGCCGCCGGCCCGGCGGACTGGGTGTGGGACGGTCCTGGCAAGGACTCCGGCACCTCCGCTCGGGCCGACTGGGTGTGGGACAGCATCTCGGCAGACCCGGAGATCCGCGCCCAGGGCGACTGGGTCTGGGACAGGATCACCGCGGACCCCGCCGGCAGCAAGGCCGAGGCGGGCGTGAGGGCATGACCACGCCGCCGGACGACCGCTCGTTCCGTCGCGAGATGGCCGTGGCCTACCGGTCCGGCTGGCACTTCGTCGACCTGGTCACCGCGATCCCCCACTCCGGTGACTCCCTGATGGTCACCGTGTTCGGGGAACCGGTCGTGGTGACGCGGGACGAGGAGGAGGACGTGCGGGCGTACCGGTGCCTGCGGCGGCCCCGCGGGGCGCCGCAGCCGGTCCGATGCGCCATCCGTTATGGAATGATCTTCGTGAACCTGGACCAAAGGGACCACCGGGAGTTCGCCCCCCACGAGCTTCCGGCGATCCCCTCAGCCACCCCCCGCAGTGCCTGACGGCGATACCCCCAACTTCGACGATCGCCTCAGGCGCTTCCCCCCGGCAGCGGCGCCACCGTGACCTGAACACGGTGGCGCCGCTGTCGTATGTCCGCGGAACCTTTTCCCGCGCCCGCGCATTGAGTGGAATAGACTCAAGTTTGTGGACGTTGGCCGCGTCAGAGTGGGTATCCGACGGGTATCCGCCGCCTGATCGTGTGGCTGCCAGGGAGGAGAAACAGGACGTGGACGCCGAGCTGACCAACAGGAGCCGGGAGGCGCTGAACGCGGCGAGCAGCCGCGCGGTGACCGAGGGGCACCCGGACCTGACGCCGGCCCATCTGCTGCTGGCCCTGCTGTCGGGCCAGGACAACGAGAACATCGTGGACCTGCTGGCCGCCGTCGAGGCGGACCTGGCGGCCGTGCGGCAGGGCGCCGAGAAGGTGCTCGCGGGCCTGCCCAGCGTGGCCGGCTCGACGGTCGCGCCCCCGCAGCCCAACCGCGACCTGCTCGCGGTCGTCGCGGACGCCGGTCAGCGGGCGAAGGAGCTGGGCGACGAGTACGTCTCCACGGAGCACCTGCTGATCGGCACGGCCGACAAGGGCGGCGCGGCCGGGGACGTACTCTCGCGGCAGGGAGCCGACGCCAGGAAGCTCCTGGACGCGTTCCAGAGGATCAGGGGAGGACGCCGGGTGACGACCGCCGACCCGGAGGGCCAGTACAAGGCGCTCGAGAAGTTCGGCACCGACTTCACCGCCGCCGCGCGGGACGGCAAGCTGGACCCGGTCATCGGCCGGGACCACGAGATCCGCCGCGTGGTGCAGGTGCTGTCGCGCCGCACCAAGAACAACCCGGTGCTCATCGGCGAGCCCGGCGTCGGCAAGACCGCCGTCGTCGAGGGCCTCGCCCAGCGGATCGTGAAGGGGGACGTGCCGGAGTCGCTGAAGAACAAGCGGCTGGTGGCGCTGGACCTCGGCGCGATGGTCGCGGGCGCCAAGTACCGCGGCGAGTTCGAGGAGCGGCTGAAGACGGTCCTGGCCGAGATCAAGGACTCGGACGGGCAGATCATCACCTTCATCGACGAGCTGCACACGGTCGTCGGCGCGGGCGCCGGCGGCGACTCGGCGATGGACGCGGGCAACATGCTGAAGCCGATGCTGGCCCGCGGCGAGCTGCGCATGGTCGGCGCGACCACGCTCGACGAGTACCGCGAGCGGATCGAGAAGGACCCGGCGCTGGAGCGGCGCTTCCAGCAGGTGCTGGTCGCCGAGCCGTCCGTCGAGGACACCATCGCGATCCTCCGCGGCCTCAAGGGCCGTTACGAGGCGCACCACAAGGTCCAGATCAACGACAGCGCCCTGGTCGCCGCGGCCACCCTCTCCGACCGCTACATCACCTCCCGCTTCCTGCCGGACAAGGCGATCGACCTGGTCGACGAGGCCGCCTCGCGGCTGCGCATGGAGATCGACTCCTCGCCCGTCGAGATCGACGAACTCCAGCGCTCCGTCGACCGGTTGCGGATGGAGGAGCTGGCCCTCTCCAAGGAGACCGACCAGGCCTCCAAGGAGCGCCTGGAGCGGCTGCGGCGCGACCTCGCCGACAAGGAGGAGGAGCTGCGCGGCCTCAACGCCCGCTGGGAGAAGGAGAAGCAGTCCCTCAACCGGGTCGGTGAGCTGAAGGAGAAGCTGGACGACCTGCGCGGCCAGGCCGAACGCGCCCAGCGCGACGGCGACTTCGACACCGCTTCCAAGCTGCTCTACGGCGAGATCCCGACCCTCGAGCGCGAGCTGGAGGCCGCCTCGGAGGCCGAGGCGGAGGCCAACCGGGACGACACCATGGTCAAGGAGGAGGTCGGTCCGGACGACATCGCGGACGTGGTCGGCTCCTGGACCGGCATCCCGGCCGGGCGCCTGCTGGAGGGCGAGACGCAGAAGCTGCTGCGGATGGAGGACGAGCTGGGCCGCCGCCTGATCGGCCAGAAGCAGGCCGTGGAGGCCGTCTCCGACGCGGTGCGGCGCACCCGGGCGGGCATCGCGGACCCGGACCGCCCCACCGGATCGTTCCTCTTCCTCGGCCCCACCGGTGTCGGCAAGACCGAACTCGCCAAGGCGCTCGCGGACTTCCTCTTCGACGACGAGCGGGCGATGGTCCGCATCGACATGTCGGAGTACAGCGAGAAGCACAGCGTGGCCCGGCTGGTCGGCGCGCCTCCCGGCTACGTCGGCTACGAGGAGGGCGGCCAGCTCACCGAGGCGGTGCGGCGGCGCCCGTACAGTGTGGTGCTGCTGGACGAGGTGGAGAAGGCCCACCCGGAGGTCTTCGACATCCTGCTGCAGGTCCTCGACGACGGCCGCCTCACCGACGGCCAGGGCCGCACGGTCGACTTCCGCAACACCATCCTGATCCTCACCTCCAACCTGGGCAGCCAGTTCCTGGTGGACCCGCTGAGCAGCGAGGAGACCAAGCGGGAGCAGGTGCTGGAGGTCGTGCGGGCGTCCTTCAAGCCGGAGTTCCTCAACCGGCTCGACGACCTGGTCGTCTTCACCGCGCTCACCAAGCCGGAGCTGGAGCGGATCGCCGAGCTGCAGATCGGCCGGCTGGCCAAGCGGCTCGCGGAGCGGCGGCTCACGCTGGACATCACCCCCGCCGCGCTGGCCTGGCTCGCCGAGAAGGGCCTCGATCCGGCCTACGGGGCGCGTCCGCTGCGGCGCCTGATCCAGACGGCGATCGGCGACAGCCTGGCCAAGGAGATCATCTCCGGCGAGATCAAGGACGGCGACACCGTCCGCGTCGACCGCGCCCCCGGGACGGGCGCCGGCCTGACGGTCGAGGCGTCGGCCCAGGGGCCCGCTGAGGCCTGAGCAAGGCCTGAGGAGGGGCTGTCCTGCCGGAAGGCGGGGCGGCCCCTCCGGTCGTCGTGCCGCCGCCTCGGGGGCTACGGGCGGGGCGCGGGGAGGCCGGGCGCCGTGCGCAGTGCCTGGATCGTGGGGCCCAGTTCCGCGTCACCGGTGAGGGTGTCGAGGACCGACGACAGCACCTCGGCGTAGGTGCCCCGTGCCGTCAGGTACCGCTCCCGTCCCGCGTCCGTCAGGACGGCGTAGACGCCGCGCTTGTCGGACGGGCACAGATCCTTGCAGGCGAGGCCGGCGGCCTCCAGCCGCCCCACCAGGCGGGTCACCGAGGACTGGCCGAGACCCACCCGGTCCGCCAGGTCCTGCATGCGCAGCTCGCTCCTGTCGGAGAGGTGCAGGTGCTCCAGCGAGCGGTATTCCGACAGGCCGATGCCGTGTCCGCGATGCAGCGCGAGGGCGAGTTCGCGCTCGACGTGCGCGTGCAGCCTGAGGACCCGGCTCCATGCGGCCTGATCGATGGTCATCGTCGCGCCCTCCGGGGGGTGTTGATTGACAACAGGATACATGTGCATGCAAACTCTTGCCCGTTCCTCCAGCGCTCCGTGCCCGGAGACGCACGCTCCGTATGTAGTTGCAAGTACAAGCACATGCTTGGACATCGCCCTCAAGGAAGGATTAGCCCATGCACTGGCTTCACCTCGCCGTCGCGGTCGTCTTCGAGATCGCCGTGGCCGTCGCGGCGGGCAAGGCCGAAGGGTTCAGGAACCGCCCCTGGACCGCCGCGACCCTCGTCAGCGGCGCCATCGCGACCTACTTCCTCAGCAGGGCGTTGCTGACCTTCGACGTCGGGGTCGGGTACGCCCTGTGGACCTCCGTGGCCGGCGTCGGCATCACCCTCCTGGGAGCGCTGCTCTTCGGCCAGCGCCTGAACTGGCGCAAGGGACTCGGCATCGCGGTCATCATCGCCGGGGTCGTCGGGCTCCAGCTCAGCGGCGCCGCCTGAGACGCCGCCGTTCGGCCTCCGCCCCACCACCACCCCGCCATCACCACGAGAGGACTCACCCACATGTCCCGCACCGTCCGCTCCTCCTCGGGCCAGGCCTGGCTCACGCTCCTTCTCGCCGGCGTCTTCGAGGTCGGCTACGCGCTCGCCGTCGGGGGCAGCCACGGCTTCACCCGGCTGTCCTGGTCCCTGGTGGCCGTGGTGTTCTTCCTCCTGACGCTCTGGGCGCTGAGCGCCGCCCTGCGCAGCATCGACGTCGGCATCGGCTACGCCGTCTGGGCGGGCATCGGGGCGGTCGGCGCCGCTCTGCTCGGACCGGTCCTCTTCGACGAGGTGCTCACCGTGCCGCAGGCCCTGTGGCTGGGCGTCATCATCGTCGGCGTGATCTGGCTCAAGCTCGCCGACAGGCCGGAGGAGGCCCGGGCGGCGGCCGACGCGCCGCGCGTACCGCAGCCCGCGCGGGGCTGACCGGGGCGGCGGTCAGATGGTGAACGCCTCGAGGTGCACCCGGGCGGTGCCGGCGTCCTCGTAGGTGCTCGTGATGTTCAGCGCGTGGGCCTGGCCGCCGGGGCTGTCCGTCGAGCCGCAGAGCGCGGCGGACTCCGGGTGGCAGGACACGCCGCCGGTCTCCAGCGCGGGCCAGTTCCGGGCCGTCCAGTCCGCCACCTCCGCGCGGGGCATCCGGAAGTCGGCCTCGTAGAGCGTGTCCATCCACCGCCGCACCGTGCACTCCGCGTCGGTGGCGCCGGACGGAAGGGTCCCGCCGGCGAAGGCGAGCGCCTCGGCGCAAGGGGCCTCCTGGGTGGAGGTCGCGTCCTCCAGGGCGTCGGCCGCGGCCCACAGGTACCAGACGGCCGCCACCGCCGCCGCGGCCAGCCCGATCAGGGCCGCCCGCCACGCCCTCCGCCCGCGCGTCCCCGCCACGTCGGCCCCCTCCGGTGTCGCGCCGCCCGCCGAGCGGGTCGGATCACGCCATACACGACGCCCCGGCGGCCGCAGGGGTTGCAGCCCCCCTCCCCCCGTGAGGGAGACTGGCGGGAGATCCATACGAAGGGAAAATTACGGTGAGCATCGACCCGTCCTCGATTCCGAACTTCGGGGGCCAGCAGCCCGAGCCGCAGCCCCAGGGACCGGCGGGCCCCGTTGTCCCGGATCAGGACCTGGTGAAGCAGCTTCTCGACCAGATGGAGCTGAAGTACGTGGTGGACGACGAGGGTGACCTCGCCGCCCCGTGGGAGAGCTTCCGCACGTACTTCATGTTCCGCGGCGAGAACGAGCAGGCGATCTTCTCGGTGCGGACGTTCTACGACCGCCCGCACCCCATCGAGGCCAAGCCGCAGCTCCTGGAGGCCATCGACGACTGGAACCGCCGCACCCTCTGGCCCAAGGTCTACACCCACACCCACGACGACGGCACGGTCCGCCTCATCGGCGAGGCGCAGATGCTGATCGGCATGGGCGTCAGCCTGGAGCACTTCGTGTCCTCCACGGTCAGCTGGGTCCGCGCCGCCATCGAGTTCGACAAGCACCTGGTCGAGACCCTGGGCCTGGAGCAGCAGATCGACGAGGCGGAGAAGCCCGACGACGACGCCTGAGCCACCGCGCCCCGCAGGGCCCGCCTGAGCCACGGCGCCCCGCAGACCCCTACAGCGGTGACGTCGCCATGACGACGAGGTACGCCCCGTAGGCGAACGAGAGCCCGGCCAGGGCCGCGACCACCAGCGTCGCGTGCCGCGGCCGGGCTCTCGCCGTGCGGGTCAGCGCGGCGGCGAGCGGCAGCAGCAGCGGGAACGCGGGCAGCAGGAACCGCGGCTTGGACGCGAAGTAGCCGGAGCCGCCCACCGTGATCAGCAGCAGCACCCCGCTGTAGACGATCAGCGGCAGCGGCGCCCGGTCGGCGATCAGCAGCCCGAAGAGCAGCAGCGCCAGCAGGACGATCACCAGGGCCACGGTGAACACCAGCTTGTCCGGGTGGCGCAGCAGGTGCCCGACGAACTCCAGGTTCCCCCGGCCCAGGTCGAAGGCCGAGCCCCACCTGCGCTGGACCTCGAAATAGCCGCCCAGCGGATCCCCCTGCCGCATCCCGACCCACAGGACGAACCCGGCCCATCCGAGGGGCGCGAGCGCCACCGCGGACAGCGGTTTCCCCAGGCTGTGGACGGACAGGCGCCGCTCCCGCACCAGCGCCGCCACGTGCAGGGCGGCGGCGGCCGCCACCGCCGCGGCGACGGCCGCACCGCTGGGCCGTGACAGCCCGGCCAGGCAGGCCAGCGCGCCCGCCCACAGCCACCGGCCGGTCATCGCGGCGTACAGCGCCCAGGCGGCGAGCGCGGTCAGCAGCGGCTCGGTGTAGGCGAGGCTCAGCACCACGGAGTGCGGCATCAGCCCCCACAGCACCGCCAGCAGCACCCCGGCGCCCCGGCCGTGCAGCCGGCGGCCGATCCGGTAGATCCCGCACGCCGCCGCCCCGGCCGCCACCCAGGAGACCAGCACCCCGGCGGCTCCGCCGCTCAGCGGCAGCACCGCCGTCACCCCGCGGATCAGCCAGGGGTAGAGGGGGAAGAACGCCAGGTCGTTGAGGACCAGCCGGGTGTACTCGCGGACCTCGCCGTAGCCGTCGGCGGCGATCCCGATGTACCAGAGCGAGTCCCAGGTGCGGCCGAGCAGCGTGGTGGCGTCCTTGCCCTCGGCGTGCGCCAGCAGGGTCAGCACCAGCACGCCGGCGAACCGGGCGGCGAGGAACAGCGCCAGGGCGGTGACCACCGTGGGCACCGTGCGGCGGGCCGCCCGGGCCGGTGGGTGCGGACCCGGAGCCGCGGGCCTGGGCGCGGCGGTCTTCCGGCGGGAGGGCGACGGCACGAGGGAGGCGAGCATCGGGTTCACACCACGCACGATGCAGGGCAAATAGGACAGGCGTGGTCACGGCACGCCGGACGGCTCCAGGGTTCCCGCCCGCGCCGCGGCCCCGCGCCCGGGTCGCCGTGCCGCGCCCCGCGCCCGGGTCGCCGTGCCGCGCCCCGCGCCCGGGTCGCCGTGCCGGCTCAGAGCCAGCGCTGGGTGGCCGAGCCGTTGCAGGCCTGGCGGAGCAGGAGGAATCCGTTGACCCCCAGGCACTCGCCGGTCCGGTTCACCCGGAGGGTGCCGGTGGAACCGCGGGTCCAGACCTGTGTGTCCCCGACGCCGCACGGCGCCATGTGGATGCTGCCGTAGGAGGTCAGGCAGTGTCCGGTGCTCTGCGAGACGATCTGGACGCCGCCGGAGACCGACCGGAACGTCCAGGAGGCGGCGGCGCCGGAGCAGGACCCCGCGGAGGCGTTGCCCTGCCCGGCTACCAGGCACCTGGAGGTCGAGGCGTTCTGGATGGTGGGGCCGGTGGTGACGCCGCCGCCCGCCGTGCCTCCCGAGGAACCGCCGCTCGACGAACCCCCGCTGGACCCGCCGCTCGACCCGCCCGAGGAACTGCTCGACGATCCGCCCGAGGACCCGGTCGACGAGCCGCCACCGGAGCCCGAACCGGTGTCGGCGCCGGGCTCCTGCCCGCCCGAGCCGCCGTCCGCCGCCCCGCCGTCGCCGGCCCGGTCGTCGCCCTCGCCGCCCCCGTCCTCCCGGTCCCCGGGCTTCTCCTTGTCCGTGTCGTCGTTGTCCTCGTCCTCGTCGTTGTCGGACGGGTCGGACGACGGCGACGCGCTCGCCGCCCCGGAGGGGGTGCCGGAGGAGGCCCCGCCGGCCGTCGCGGGGGCGCTCGCCGTGACCCCGGGCCCGGACGCCCGTCCGTCGGCGTCCGCGTCGTCGATGACGTACGGGAGCAACTGCACCGCCAGGGTGGTGCCGACGCCGATCACCACGGGGATGATCACCGGCAGGAACCGCGTCCGGCGCTTCGGCCGCTCCGCCGCCCCGGCCGGTTCCCGCGGCTTGTCGCGGACGTCCTCCGGCTGCCCGGGCCGCTTCCCCACCGGCTCCCGCGGCGTTTCCGGCGTTTCCGGCTCTTCCCGCTCCTCCGGGCCTTCGGCCTCCGGCAGCCCGGCCGGCACGGGCCGCGCGGCGAAGGCCGCGCGCTCCGCGACCACCTCGGCGACCGGTTCCGGCCAGAGCGGCGCCGTGAGCGGCCCCTGCGCGGTGGCCGACCGCAGCAGCTCGGCAGCCGTCGGGCGGTCCTCGGGCCGCTTCTCCAGGCAGGACCGCACCACGTCGGCGAGTTCCGCGTCCACCTCGGCCAGGTCGCCCAGATCGGGCTCCTCGTGGACGATGCGGTAGAGCACGGCGGGACCGGACTCGTCCCCGAACGGCGGAGCGCCGGTCGCCGCGCAGGCCAGGACCGAACCGAGGGCGAAGACGTCGACCGCGCCGGTCAGCTCACCGCCCCGCTTCCCCGACGCCTGCTCCGGCGCCATGTAGGCGGGCGTGCCGATCACCATGTCGGTGCGGGTCAGCTGGGTCTGGTCGGCCGCGCGGGCGACGCCGAAGTCGATGAGCGTCGCCCCGTCGGGGGTCAGCATCACGTTGGACGGCTTGAGGTCGCGGTGCACCATGCCCAGCTCGTGCACGGCGGCCAGGCTCTCGGCCGCCTCGCGCAGCAGCAGCCACAGCGCGGACGCGGGGAGGGTGCCGCCGCAGAGCGCCCGCGCGTCGCTCAGCGTGATCCCGGGGACGTAGGCCGTGGCGAACCAGGGCGGTCCCGAAGGGCCGGCCGTCCGGTCGCTCACCAGCAGCGGGGCGGTGGAGTCGGCCGGCAGCCTGGCCAGGTTGTCCAGCTCGTGCCCGAAACGCCGCAGGAAGAGTTCACCCTCGTTGCTGAGCGAGGGCAGCACCTGCTTGACGGCGACGTACCGGTCCTCGTACACGCCGAGGTAGACCCGGCCCATGCCGCCCGCGCCGAGACGGCCGAGCACGCGCACCGGGCCGACGCAGCGTGGGTCCGGCGCCTCGAGCGGTGTCGCACCGCTGCCGCGCAGGCCGTCGTGCTCGGTACCGGTCACAGATGCCCCCGTTCAGCGATGCCGCGGCCCGACGCCGCGCCGGCCGGCCCCGCGCGGGCCTCGTGGGGGTGCCACCGGGCGGGCGCGGTCCGGAACGCGTTCAGTGTGCACGGACCGCGCCGGGGGCGAGAGATCTTTCGCAAAGCTTCACCGGACGGCACCCCCGGCCTCGGCGGGGGCGGGGCGGGGGCTGGGCGGGCGTGCGGGGTCAGCCGGCGAGGGAGGCGAGCCGGGTCGCCGCCTCGCGCAGCACCTCGTCCTTCTTGCAGAAGGCGAACCGGACGAACGGCGCGCCCGCCTCCCGGTCGTCGTAGAAGACGGCGGTGGGGATGGCCACCACGCCGGCCCGCCGGGGCAGCTCCCGGCAGAACGCGACGCCGTCGCGCTCGCCGAGCGGGCGGATGTCGGTGGTGACGAAGTAGGTGCCGGACGGGCGGAACACGCCGAACCCGGCGGCCTCCAGGCCCGCCGTCAGCAGTTCCCGCTTGGCGGTGAGGTCGGCGCGCAGCCCGTCGAAGTAGGAGTCGGGCAGCGCGAGCGCCTCGGCCACCGCGTACTGGAAGGGGCCGGCGGAGACGTAGGTGAGGAACTGCTTCGCCGAGCGCACCGCGGTGACCAGCTCCGGGGAGCCGGTGATCCAGCCGACCTTCCAGCCGGTGAAGGAGAACGTCTTGCCGGCGGAGGAGATGGAGACCGTGCGCTCGCGCATGCCGGGGAACGAGGCGAGCGGGACGTGCTCGGCGCCGTCGAAGACCAGGTGCTCGTAGACCTCGTCGGTGACCACCAACAGGTCGCGTTCGACGGCGAGTTCGGCGACGGCGGCCAGCTCCTCACGGGTGAGGACCGTGCCGGTCGGGTTGTGCGGGGTGTTGACCAGCAGCAGCCGGGTGCGGTCGGTGACCGCGTCCCGCAGCTCGTCCAGGTCCAGGCGGAACGCCCCCTCGTGCGGGCGCAGCGTCACCGGCACCCGGCGGCCGCCCGCCATGGCCACGCAGGCGGCGTACGAGTCGTAGTACGGCTCCAGCGCCACCACCTCGTCGCCCGGCTCCACCAGGGCCAGCAGGGCGGCGGCGATCGCCTCGGTGGCGCCCGCGGTCACCAGCACCTCGGTGTCCGGGTCGTACGCCAGGCCGTACCGCCGCCGCTGGTGCTCGGCGATCGCCCGCCGCAGCTCGGGCACGCCCGGCCCCGGCGGGTACTGGTTGCCCCGGCCGTCCCGCAGGGCCCGCACCGCCGCCTCGCGGACCTCCTCCGGCCCGTCGGTGTCGGGGAAGCCCTGGCCCAGGTTGATGGAGCCGGTGGACGCCGCCAGGGCGGACATCTCGGCGAAGACGGTCGTCCCGAACTCGGCGAGACGGCGGTTGAGGAGGGGGCGGTGTGCGGCCCGGTCGGGAGTGCTCATGGCGGCCATCCTCCGCCCAAGCTCTGAGCTTGCTCAACTATGTGTTGGGCGCTTCCGCGCTCGGGCATCACCCCGGCACGCTGAGCGAGCGAGGCGCCCACGGGGGGCCGCTTCGGGGGAAGCGTGGAAGGAGGGCAGTGGCTGTGCTGACTGCCATCATCGTGATCGTCGTGGTGCTGCCGGTGCTGCTGTTCATCGGCTGGGTGGCCTGGATGGCGACGAGGACGGCCCAGCGGCCCGGGGGCGGGGGCGGCGTGTACCGGTCGGGCGGGGGCCGGAGCCGCTCCGGCCACTCCAGCTCCGGCCACACGGGCGCCTGGTGGGCCGGTGACAGCGGGTCGTCGGGGTCCTCCTGCGGGAGCGGTTCCTCCTCGTGCGGAAGCAGCTCCTCGTGCGGCGGAGGGGGCGGGGGCGGCTGCGGCGGCGGAAGCTGACCGTGCCCGGCACCGCGTGCCCGCCGGGGGCTGCGGCCCCCGGCGGGCGGTCGCGCGTTCGGACAAGTGGGCGAATCCGGTGCGACGTTGAACAGGTGAGCCTAAGAGCCCACCGAAGGATGGAAAGCCGATGAACTTGGGTAAAAACGCTGTGGCGTTGCCGGGGTTCGTGATTCCCTCTACTCGCCGACGCAGCCCCGCGGACGGCCGCGCCCACTGACGCGGCCGCCTTTCCCGGCCGGGGCAGAACCGTCTCCCCTGGTGCCGACCCCAGGGGCACCGGTCCGACATCCCCTTCTGCGTGCTTGCGGAGCCGATCCATGCTCACGACCCTTCAGACCTCGTACAGCGACACGCGCGCCTCCGACCTGGCCTGGGCGCTCGGGCGGGAGCCGCAGCCCGCGCTGGCCACCCTCGGCCTCCGATTCACCGACGTCAGCCTGGAGTTGAGGCTGCTCGGCGCCTCCCACCAGGTCATCGTGGAGCGGGAGGACGGGAGTTGCTCGGAGACGGTCGCCTGCATCCCGGGATCGAGCACGCCGCTGCCGCTGGGCGTGGCGAAGCGGGTGGGCGGCTGGGACTACCAGTTCGCGGCCCGGGTGGAGGTGCTCTCGCCGGTGGCGTTCGCCGGGCGGGCGCAGGAGCTGATCGCGCTCGTGTCCGACCACCCGAACGGCCTGGTGGGCGTCTTCCCGGGCAGTCCGCACGCCTTCACGGCGCTGCTCGCCCAGCGCACCCAGGGCGAGACGGTCTGGCGGACCTGGCACGCGTACCCGCAGGACGGCCAGCTGGTCGCCACCCGCACCACGCTGGGTCTGGGCGTGGGGGCGGAGACGGTGACGGGCCTCGGCCGGCTGCCGCTGGCGACGCTGCGCTGAGCCGGGGCGCCCGCCGGCACATCGCGGGGCGCCCGCCGGCACATCGCGGGGCGCCCGCCGGCACATCGCGGGGCGCCCGCCGGTACATCGCGGGGCGCCCGGTGGCGCACACTGCGGGGCGCTCGGTGGTACGCCGCGGCCCCGGTTTCGCGCCAGTACCACCCGAGTGAGTGACGTTAAGCGTTCGATCGGTGACGTACGGTCGTCATGTGATCGAACCGCACGCCCCACCAGCACCATCCGTCCGCGCGTCCGGGGAGAAGGACGCGGGCGGTGCCGGCGAGGGGCGCCGCACGGCGGGCACCGGCGGTGCGACCGGCACGGCCGGGGCGGGTGGGGAGGGTGCGCGAGGCGCCGGCGGCGCGGCGCGGCTGCCGCTGCGGCCGGCGACGGCGCGGTTCCTGGTGCTCGCCGGGGTGTTCGTCTGCGCGGCGTGCGGGCTGGTGTACGAGCTGGAGCTCGTCGCCATGGCCTCCTACCTGATGGGCGACTCGGTCACCCAGGCCTCCGTGGTGCTGTCGGTCATGGTCTTCGCGATGGGCCTGGGCTCGCTGGCCGCCAAGCGGCTGCGGCGCCGTGCGGCGGCGGCCTTCGGCGCGGTGGAGGCCGCGCTCGCCCTGGTCGGCGGGTGCAGTGCCATGGCGCTCTACGCCGTCTTCGCCTGGACCGGCGCGTGGGGCGGGATGTGGCGGGACGGTTCCAGCCTGGTGCTGGTCGCGATCTCCCTGGCGATAGGGCTGCTGATCGGCGTCGAGGTGCCGCTGCTGATGGAGATGATCCAGCGGATCCGGCGGCAGGACCCGGGCGGCGCGGTGGCCGACCTCTTCGCGGCCGACTACGTGGGCGCGCTGGTCGGCGGGCTCGCCTTCCCGTTCCTGCTGCTGCCCCGGTTCGGGCAGCTCGGCGGGGCGCTGCTGACCGGCGCGGTCAACGCGGTGGTGGGCGCGGCGCTGGTGCTGTGGCTGTTCGGGCCGGACCTCGGCCGGCGGGCCCGGCGGGTGCTGCTGGTCGCCAACGTGCTGGTGCTGGCGCTGCTCGGCTCGGCCGCGGCGCTCGCCGACGACTTCGAGCGGGCCGCCGGACGGGCGCTCTACGGGGGCGACCTCCGGGTGGCGGTGCGCACCGAGGCGCAGGACGTGGTCCTCACCGGCGGGCCGGGCCGCCCGCTGGGCCTCTACCTGGACGGCACGCTGCGGGTGGACGCCCGCGACGAGCGGCGGTACCACGAGGCGCTGGTGCACCCGGCGATGAACGGCCCGCGGGAGCGGGTGCTGGTGCTCGGCGGCGGCGACGGCCTCGCGGTCCGCGAGGTGCTGCGGTACCGCGGCGTGCGCGAGGTCCACGTGGTGGACGCCGACCCCGGGCTGGTGCGGCTGGCCCGCACCGACCCGGCGCTGTCCGCGCTCAACGGGCGGGCGTACGGGGACCCTAGGGTGCGGGTCACCGCCGACGACGCGTTCGCGCGGCTGCGGGTGGAGCGGGGCGGGCCGTACGACGTGGTGATCGCCGACCTCCCCGACCCCGGGGACACCGCCGCGGCGAAGCTCTACTCGCGGGAGTTCTACGGGCTGGCCCGGCGGGTGATGGCGCCGGGCGCGCGGCTGGCCGTGCACGCCGGGCCGGTGGCGGCGCGACCGCGGGAGTACTGGACGGTCGAGGCGACGCTGCGGGCGGCGGGCCTGCGGGCGGCGCCGTACCGGGTGGCGGGGGCCGAGGGCCGCGAGTGGGGGCTGTTCCTCGCCTCCTGGGGGCAGCGGGCCCCCCGGCTCGGCCTGGCGCCCGGCGGGCCGCGTCCGCGCACCTTGGAGGAAGGTTCCCTCACGGCGGCGGCCCGGGCGGCCGAGCGGACCAGGATCCGGGGGCTGCCGGCCTCCACGCTGGCCCATCCGCGGCACTGAGGTGGGGTGCGGGGCGTGGGGTGCCTTCTCCCGGGGCGCGGGGCGCGTTTCCGGGTGCCGGGCGGGTCCCGGGTCCTGGGCGCGTGTTTCCGGGGTGCTGCCGGGCGCGTCCCAGGGCGTCGCGGGGCGTTCCGGGGCGTGGAAAACATGTGCCGATCGGCTTTCGGCCGGGGTGCGGTTCGCGTCCCCGTCGGTAATGTCGGGCCCCATGGAGCATGAGGTGTTCGTTCCGGTACCCGCCGACCACCTGGCCGCCGCGCTCGCCGACCCCGACCGGGTCGCCCTGGCCCTCCCCGGGCTCCAGCGGGACGCCGCGGCGGAGGGCGTCGCGGGCCGGCTCAAGCTGCGGGTCGGCGGGAGCAGCGTGACGTACCGCGGCTCCCTGGGCGTCACCCGCCAGGACGACGGCACCTTCACCGCCGAGGGGGTGGGCGGCGAGGCCCGCGGCGACGGCACGGTCCGCGTCACCGTCCGCGTGACCCTGCGCCCCCGGCCGGACGGCACGGTCCTGCACCTCGCCGCCACCGGCAGCGCGAGCGGGCGGATCACCGGCTTCGACCCCGACGCCGTGCGGTCGGCCCTGACCCGTCTGATGGAACGGTTCGCCGCGGACCTGCCGGGGCAGTCAGGAGAGAACGCCGACGACAGCGGGGGAGGGGTGAGCGCAGCGGTGACCGCCGACGGCCACGACGAGGTCCTGCCGGGCGCGGGCGAGCCCCTGGTCCCGGAGTTCGCCCCCGCCGCCGACGGCGACTTCGACGCCCGCCCCGACGCGGAGGACCCCACCCCGGCGCGACCCGACCGGGACGGGTCACCCTCCCACGAGGAGGCGGCGGACACCGCGGCGGCGGCCGAGGCGGCCGGGCCCGCGGGCGGCGCGGGAGCCGGGACGGACGGGAACGTGGACGAGGAGGGGGAGAACGTGGAGCACCAGGACGGACGCGAGCCGCCCCGCACTGACACCGGGACGGCGCCCGACGCCGCCGCCGACAACCGCAACGCCGAGACGGACGCCGCCCCGGCGCCCGACCGGGGCGCGACCCCGGGCGAGGCCCCGGCGACCGACCTGGCGGAGAGCCCGGCGGCGGACGCGGGCGAGGACCCGGGTGCCCACCCGGCGGCGGACGCGCGTGAGGGCACAGAAGCGGGTCCCGGCGAGCCCCCGGCGGCGGACCTCGGCGAGGACGCGGCAGCGGGTTCCGGCAAGGACCCGGCGGCCGGCGCGGGCAAGGACACGGAAGCGGGCCCGGGGGGCAACCGGACGGCGCACGCGGGCGAGAACGCGGCGGCGGACACGGGCGAGGACGCGGCAGCGGGTTCCGGCAAGGACCCGGCGGCCGGCGCGGGCAAGGACACGGAAGCGGGCCCGGGGGGCAACCGGACGGCGCACGCGG
>NZ_JBSFVZ010000001.1:403084-593692 GCF_053592575.1 Streptomyces sp. NPDC002640
CGGGCGAGAACGCGGCGGCGGACACGGGCGAGGACGCGGAAGCGAACCCTGGCGAGGGCACGGCGGCGCAGGCGGGTGAGGGCACGGAAGTGGACACGGCGGGTAACCCGGCGGCGGGCGCGGGCGAGGACGCCGGCTCGGAGGTGGACCCGGTGGACAGCGCGCCGACGGACACGGGCGAGGACCCGGCGGCGGACCCGGAGCAGAGCACCGCGGCGGACCCTGGCGCGGACGCGGACGCGGAAGCGGATTCCGGTGAGGCCGCGGGCGGGGACGCGGAGGCGCACTCCGGCGATGCCCCGATGGCGGACGCGGAAGCGAACTCCGGCGCCGACGCGGACGCGGACTCCGGTGAGGACACGGGGGCGGACGCGGAAGCGAACTCCGGCGCGGACGCGGAGGCGCACTCCGGTGCGGACACGGGCGCGGGCGCGGAGGCGCACTCCGGTGCGGACACGGGCGCCGACGCGGAGGCGGACCCCGGTGAGGACGCGGACGCGGACCCGGCGGCGGATGCCGGGGGTGGGGATGACGGGGCGCGGCGGTCGTCGGTGTTCGACGTGTCCATCCCGCCCCCGTCCCTCGACCCGGCCGCGGAGTTCGGCGAGGTCGACGGGGAGGACCCCCTGGACTTCCCCGGCGAGGACGCCCCGGTGGCCGACGCCGCGCAGGCCCGGCGGACGATGATCGGCCGCAGCGCCGAGGAGGTGGACCACGCCCCGCCGCGCGGACGGTACGCACCCGTGCCGGTGCCCCCCTCCGGTATGGCGGACCGCACCCTCCGCTGGGCCGGCCCCGCCGCGGCCGCGCTGGCCGTGGCCGCCGGGGCGATCGCCGTCACCCGCGCGCTGCGCCGCGGCCGGTGACCGCGCGCCGCTGCCGCCGCCCCCAGTAGGGTCGTGGGCCGTGAGCATCCATGACGACTTCACCCTGACCGCCGGCGACGCGGAAGCGACCGTGAGCCCCCGCAACGGCGGACGGATCACCGGCCTGAGGATCGGCGGCGTCGAACTGCTGCGGCAGGGGGAGCGGTACGGCTGCTTCCCCATGGCCCCTTGGTGCGGCCGGATCCGCGACGGCCGGTTCCGTGACGGCGGCACCCTGCACCAGATGCCGCTGAACGCCCCGCCGCACGCCATCCACGGCACCGCCCGCGACCACGCCTGGCGCACCGCCCGCCGGGAGCAGGACGAGGCGGTGATCACCCTGGACCTCACCGACCCCTGGCCCTACCCGTCCCGCCTCACGCAGGTGGTGGCGCTGACCGAGGAGTCGCTGACCCTCACCCTGGCGATCGAGACCTACGAGTCCTCGTTCCCGGCCCAGCTCGGCTGGCACCCGTGGTTCAACCGCACCCTGGAGGGCCCGCTCGGCGGCGGCGAGGGCGCACGGATCGAGTTCGAGCCGGCCTGGCAGGAGGAACGCGGCGAGGACCACCTCCCCACCGGCAACCGCCTGGAGAAGCCGCTGCCCGGCCCGTGGGACGACTGCTTCGGCATGCCGCGCGGCGTGGACGTGGCCGTGGTGTGGCCGGAGCGGCTGGAGCTGCGGGTGACCAGCCCGGAGAAGTGGGTGGTGGTCTACGACGAGCAGGACGCCGCCGTCTGCGTGGAACCGCAGACCGGCCCGCCGAACGGGCTCAACACCGCTCCCCGCCTGGTCACGCCGCTGGAGCCGCTGGAGGCCACGACCACCTGGCGCTGGCGCGCGCTCTGAGGCGAACTAATCTTGCCGCCATGAGCGACGTTCGCGGCGAGCTGCTGCAGCAGATCAAGGACAAGGCCGTGGTGCACGGCAAGGTGACCCTCTCCTCCGGGCTGGAGGCCGACTACTACATCGACCTCCGCCGCATCACCCTGGACGGGACGGCGGCCCCGCTGGTCGGCCAGGTGCTGCTGGACCTCACCGAGGACCTGGAGTTCGACGCGGTCGGCGGCCTGACCATGGGCGCCGACCCGGTGGCCGCCTCCATGCTGCACGCGGCCGCCGCGCGCGGGCGCTCCCTGGACGCGTTCGTGGTCCGCAAGGCGGCCAAGGCGCACGGCCTGCAGAAGCGTGTGGAGGGCCCGGACATCGCCGGCCGCCGCGTGCTGGTGGTGGAGGACACCTCCACCACCGGCGGTTCGCCGCTGACCGCCGTCGAGGCGGTGCGGGAGGCCGGCGCGGAGGTCGTCGCGGTGGTCACCATCGTCGACCGGGCCACCGGCGCCGCGGAGATCATCCAGGACAAGGCGGGCGTGCCCTACCGGTTCGCCTACTCCAAGGACGACCTCGGCCTGGACTGACGCCGGGGCCGCCGGGCCGCCACGGGACACGGGACCCTTGCCGCCGGCCCGGCCGCCGGGGCCGCCCCGTGACGCCGGGAACGGCCGGGAACCGCCGGGAACGCCCGGCTCGGGCGCCACTGTCCGGGACGCGCGTCCGGGCGGGCTCCCGCGTCTGGAAAGATGGTGCCGACGACGACGTCACCTAGGTCAGGGCTGGCAAGGACAACACCCGCAGAACCATCAAGGAGCGGACAGGATGCCCATCGCAACCCCCGAGGTCTACAACGAGATGCTCGACCGGGCGAAGGCAGGCAAGTTCGCCTACCCGGCCATCAACGTGACCTCTTCCCAGACCCTGCACGCGGCCCTCCGCGGCTTCGCCGAGGCGGAGAGCGACGGCATCATCCAGGTCTCCACCGGCGGCGCCGAGTTCGCCGGCGGTCAGTACAACAAGGACATGGTCACCGGCGCCGTCGCCCTGGCCGAGTTCGCGCACATCGTGGCGGAGAAGTACGACGTCACCGTCGCCCTGCACACCGACCACTGCCCCAAGGACAAGCTGGACGGCTACGTCCGTCCGCTGCTGGCGGTCTCCGAGGAGCGCGTGAAGGCGGGCCGCAACCCGCTCTTCCAGTCGCACATGTGGGACGGCTCGGCCGAGACCCTCTCCGACAACCTGGCCATCGCCGAGGAGCTCCTGGAGCGCGCCCGCGCCGCCAAGATCATCCTCGAGGTCGAGATCACCCCGACCGGTGGCGAGGAGGACGGCGTCACGCACGAGATCAACGACTCCCTCTACACCACGGTGGACGACGCGATCCGCACCGCCGAGGCCCTGGGCCTGGGCGAGAAGGGCCGCTACCTGCTCGCCGCCTCCTTCGGCAACGTGCACGGCGTCTACAAGCCGGGCAACGTGGTGCTCCGTCCCGAGCTGCTCAAGGAGCTCGCGGAGGGCGTCGCCGCCCGTTTCGGCAAGGAGAACCCGTTCGACTTCGTCTTCCACGGCGGCTCCGGCTCCACCGAGCAGGAGATCGCCACCGCGCTGGACAACGGCGTCGTCAAGATGAACATCGACACGGACACCCAGTACGCGTTCACCCGCCCCGTCGCGGACCACATGTTCCGCAACTACGACGGCGTGCTGAAGGTGGACGGCGAGGTCGGCAACAAGAAGACCTACGACCCGCGCACCTGGGGCAAGCTGGCCGAGACGTCCATGGCGGCCCGCGTCGCCGAGGCGTGCCGGCACCTGCGTTCGGCGGGCACCAAGCTGAAGTGACCCGCGTCTGACGCGTGACACCGTCGCCCCGCCGGCCACCGGCCGGCGGGGCGACGTGCTGTCCGGGCCCGGTGGGCCGCGCCGTGCGTGGAAAGGCCACGGCCACCGTGAGGGTGCGCCGTGGCCTCGTCGTTCACGTCCCGTCGGGCGTCAGCTGGACTTCAGCTCCTGGTAGGCCTCGTCGTCGCTGTCCCGGAGGAACTGGCGGCAGCGCTCGGCCTCCTCGGTCTCCTTGATGGCCTCGGCGGCGCGGGCGAGGGCGGCGAGGCAGCGGAGAAAGCCGCGGTTGGCGCGGTGGCTCCACGGGACGGGCCCGTGGCCCTTCCAGCCGGCGCGGCGCAGCGCGTCCAGGCCGCGGTGGTAGCCCGTGCGGGCGTAGGCGTAGGACTCCACGGTCCGGCCCGCCTCGAAGGCGTCGTCGGCGAGCATCGCCCAGGCGAGCGAGAACGTCGGGTGCGCCGCCGCGACCTCGGCGGGGGTCGCGGAGTCGGCGAGCATCCGGTACGCGTCCTCGTTCTCGGGGAGGTGCGTCGGCGCGGGGCCGCCGAGGAGGTTCTTGTGTTCCGTCATGCCCTCAGTCTGCCGGAAGCCGGACCACGGCGGTGCCGGCGGTCAGGTCGACGGTGGTGCGGTGCGGGGGAGCGCCGTCGTCCTCGTCGTCGCGGAGCACGAGGGACGACCGGCGCCCCTTCAGCTCGTGCGTCTTGCCGGGGGACAGCGCGGCGTGCAGCAGCTCGAACCCGGTGGCGGAGACCTGCCCCGCGCGGCCGGGGTTGCGCCAGGGCAGCAGGCCCGCGCGACCGGCGCGCAGCAGGGCCTGGTCGAGGAAGGCGACGGCGGTCAGCGCGATGACCAGGCCGGGGAGGGTCATGAAGACGGCGAAAGCCATGCCGTCAGTGTGCGCGCTGCGGGCTCGCGCGGGAAGGGAGGGGCCGCGTTCCGGAACCCCGGAACCCCGGATCAGCGGGGCAGCGGGTCAGCGGGTCAGGCCCGATTCCCAGGCCCAGGCCGCGATCTCCACCCGGTTCCGCAGCCCCAGCTTGGCCTGGATGTTGGTCAGGTGCGTCTTCACCGTGCCCGCGCTGATGTGCAGGGCGGCCGCGACCTCCGTGTTGGTGTGGCCGCGCGAGACGAGGACGGCGACCTCGGTCTCCCGCCCGGACAGCGGTGAGGGCCGCGCGGGGGCGGGGTCCGGCCCGGTGAACCGGCGTAGCAGCCGGACCGTGATGGACGGGCTGATCAGGGCCTCGCCGGAGGCCGCCGAACGGACCGCCTCGGCCAGCAGCCGCGGTCCCGCGTCCTTCAGCAGGAAGCCGCAGGCGCCGTCCCGCAGCGCCTGGTGGACGTACTCGTCGTCGTCGAAGGTGGTCACCATGACGACCTTCGGGGCGTGCGGCGCACCGGGCCGGCACAGGTGCCGCAGCGCCTCGATGCCGTTCAGGCGCGGCATGCGGATGTCCATGAGGACGACGTCCGGGCGGTGCGTTTCGGCCTGCTGGATCGCCTCGACGCCGTCGGCGGCCTGGGCGACGACCTCGATGCCGTCCTCGGCCGCCAGGATCATGGCCATGCCGGTGCGGACGATCGCCTGGTCGTCCGCCAGGAGGACGCGGATGGTCACCGGCGCACCTGCCTCAGGGGGAGGGGGAGCCGGAGGGAGACCTGCCATCCCCGCCCGGCGGCCGGCCCGTCGTCGGCCGGACCCGCGGCCAGTGTCCCACCGGCCGCCTCCGCCACCTCCCGCAGACCCCGCAGCCCGTAGCCACCGCGGGGGGCCGCGCCGCCGCCCTCGCCCCGGGGACCGGGGTCGTGGACGTCGCCGGTTCGGCCGCCGGCGGGGTTACGCGGGTCGTGGACGTCGCCGGTGGTGGCCCGTGGGTGCCGGCGTCCGTCGTCGGTGACGTGGGCGGTGACCCGGCGGCGCGAGACGTCCAGGGCGACCGTCACGGCGGTGCAGTCGCGGGCGTGCCTGCGGACGTTGGTGAGCGCCTCCATGACCACGCGCTCCACCAGGTGCGCGGCGTCCGGCGGCAGCCCGGCGGCCGGGCCGGACTCGGTGAACTCCACCCGCGCGCCGGGCAGCACGGCCTCGTCGACCAGGGCCCGTATCCCGTCCGTGCCGGGGGCCCGGGTGCCCGGTCCGGTGTCCTCCCGCAGGGCTCCGACCATCTCACGCATCGCGGTGAGCGCCTCGGCGCCGGTGCTCTCGATCAGTTCGAGGGCGTCCGCCACCGCCTGCGGCCTCTTCGCCGCGACGGCCCGGGCGCCCTGCGCCTGCACGACGATGCCCGAGATGTGGTGGGCGACGAAGTCGTGCAGGTCGCGGGCGAAGGCGAGCCGCTGCTCCAGCCGGATCTGTTCCTCGCGCTGCCGCCGGGAGACGACCACCAGCCGCCCGGTGAGCCCGCCGGCCAGGGCGCCGCTGGCCACCAGCGTGAGGATCAGCGCGACGACGCTGCTGCCCTCGTCCACGTCGATCACCAGCGGGCGCAGGACGACCGCCGTCATCAGCAGCGGCAGGGCGACGGCGGTGCCGACCCGGGAGCCGCGCCGCGCGGTCAGGGCCAGCAGCACGATCAGGGCGGTCGGCTCGAACAGGGCGTAGACGTCCGAGGCCTGGTCCAGCGCGGAGTCCTCGCCCGCCGCCGCGCCGAGCAGCGCGGAGCAGGCCAGCGACACCACGGCCGCGCCGCAGGCCGGCCAGGCCAGCGGCCCGCCGCGCAGCCGGAGGGCGACGGCCGGGAGGACGACGGCCCCCGCCGCCCCCGCCGACAGGTACAGCAGGAGTCCGGCGCCCTGGGAGGCGAGGGATCCGGCGCCGAGGTCGGCGAGGAGCGCCAGGCCGAGGACGCAGAGCGGCAGCGCGCCGCCGGCGAACCGGCCCACGGCCGCCGCCCGGGGTGTTCTGAGCATGTCGGTCACTCTAGGCGGGCGGGTCGGCGGTGCCCCTCTGCCGAAAGTCGTAGCCGTGCCCCGGCGAATGGGCCGTTCGGGAGATCCGCCGGACCAGGACCGGGAGCGAGGCTCGTCCTCGTCAGCGCCGCCCGTTCCGACCGAAGGACCCGCACCTCATGGACATCCGCTTCGAAGTGGCCTCGTCACTCGTTCTCGGCCCGCTGCTCCTGCTGTTCGCGCTCGTCACCGGCGTCCAGGTGTGGCGGGACGCGTGGAACGTCCGGCGGGCCCTGCTGCAGATGGCCGCGGCCGTCTACGCGGCCGCCGTCCTGTCCCTGACGATCTTCCCGCTGGCAGTGACCTGGGGGATGTACGCCAACCAGGCGCCCTGGTACGGGCAGATCAACTTCGTCCCGCTGATCGGCGCCGACGTCACCATGATCGCCAACGTCCTCCTGACGGTCCCGGCCGGTTTCCTCCTCCCGCTGCTGTCGCGGCGCGCGACCTCGGCGAAGGAGACCGCGGTGCTGACGGGGCTGGTCAGCCTCGGCATCGAGGCCGCGCAGCTGCTGTCGTACGTCGCCCTGAACAACGGCCGCTCGGTCGACGTCAACGACCTCCTCGCCAACACGCTCGGCGGGTTCCTGGGCTACCTGCTGCTGTCCGTCGTCCTGCGCTCCACGACGCTGCGCGGCCCGCTGCTCGCCGCCGCGCTGCCCCGGTCGGCGGCCCTCCAGGCGGACCGGCGGGCCGCCGCCGCTGCCGCCTCCGGCTCCGGCTCCGGCGACGGGCCGGTGCCGGTGCCGGACCTGGCGGACGGCCGTCAGCGGGGGGCGGCGGCCTGAGGCGGGGGTCCGGCCCGCCCGCGCGGGCAGGCACGACACGCACGAACGGCGGCCGGGCTCTGCGCCCGGCCGCCGTTCGTCCTCTGCGTTCCCGCGCCGGTACGCGCGGGTCCGGTCCGTGTCAGCTCTCGCGACGGTCGTCGGCGTCGTTGTCGCGGCGGTCGTCGGTGCCGTCGGTGTCGTCGCGCCGGTCGTCCTTGTCGTCCTTGTCGTCCCGGGCGTCGTCGCGGTCGTCGCGCTGGTCGTCGTCGGACCCGGCGGCGGCGGCCTTGCCGCTGCCCGCGTCCACGCGGACCTCGCGCTCCTCACCGTTCTCGCCGACGACCTCGACCTCCCAGGCCGGGGTGCCCGCGCGGTCGTCGTCCCCGTCGTGCTCGAAGTCCACCGAGACGACCGTGCCGGGGGCCTGCTTCAGGGCCGCCACGGCGGCCGCGGAGGCGTCGGTGCCGGCCTTGCGCAGGGCGGCGGCCTCGTCGCGGTCCTCGTTGTCGTCGTCGTCCTCGTCGCGGGAGCTGCCGAGCACCTTGCCGTCGGCCGGGTCGACCAGGACCTCGGTGCGGGAGCCGTCCTTGCCGACGACCTCGACCTCCCAGACGGGCCGGTCGTCGTCCTCGTCGAGCTCGGCAGACGTCACGGCGCCGCCCTTCGTCTTCGTCAGGGCCGCGGCTACGGCGGCGCGCACGTCGGTCTTCGCGGCCTTCGCGGCGGCGGCATCGTCGTCGCGCTCGTCGGCGTCCTCGGCGTCCTCGGCGTCGTCGGCACGCTCGTCGTCGCGGTCCGCGCCGTCCTCCCGGCCCGGGGCGGCGGTGGCGCTCCGGTCACGCCCGTCGTCGTCCCCGGAGGCCGCGACGGCCACGGCGGTGCCTCCGCCCACCAGGACGGCGACGAGCAGGGCGGCGAGGGCGGCGCGGCGGCGGGACGGGGTGCGGTCGTCGGAGCTCATGGGGTCCTCCCGTGGAGTCGGAGTCGGTGTCGGTGTCGGTGTCGGTGTCGGTGCGACGGTCTCGGCGGTGTTCTCGACAGGCATCACTGTGGACGGGCGACGCTGAAGCGGGGCTGAAGGAAGCTGAAGGGTCCTTCAGGAAGGCTCTGCGACCCTTGACCGCATGCGCCTGCTGATCGTGGAGGACGAGAGACGCCTGGCCACCGCCCTGGCGAGGGGACTGGCGGCCGAGGGGTTCGCGGTGGACGTCGTGCACGACGGGGCGGAGGGCCTGCACCAGGCGCGGGAGCACTCCTACGACCTGATCGTCCTCGACATCATGCTGCCCGGCATGAACGGCTACCGGGTCTGCTCCGCCCTGCGCGCGTCCGGCGACGAGACGCCGATCCTGATGCTCACCGCCAAGGACGGCGAGTACGACGAGGCCGAGGGGCTGGACACCGGCGCCGACGACTACCTGACCAAGCCGTTCTCCTACGTGGTCCTCCTCGCCCGGATCCGCGCCCTGCTGCGCCGCCGCACCCGCGGGGGCACGCCGGTCCTGCGGTTCGGCGACCTCGACGTCGACCCGGGGGCGCAGCGGGTGAGGCGCGGCGGACAGGAGATCGCGCTCACCACGCGGGAGTTCGCCGTCCTGGAGCAACTGGCCCTGCGGGCCGGGGAGGTGGTCTCCAAGACCGAGATCCTCGAGCACGTGTGGGACTTCGCCTACGACGGCGACCCCAACATCGTGGAGGTGTACGTCAGCGCGCTGCGCCGCAAGATCGACGCCCCCTTCGGGGTCCGCTCGATCACCACGGTGCGCGGGGCGGGCTACCGGCTGGAGCGGGACGGGGGTGCGCCGTGACCGGGGGGTGGTTCTCCTCGGTGCGCGCCCGCACCACGCTGGGCGCCACCGCCGTCGTCGCCGTCGCCCTGGTCGTGGCGGGGCTGGCGGTGATCGCGACCCTCCGCGGGGGGCTGACCGACAACACCCGTCTGGTGGCGGAGTCCCGGGCGCGGGAGGTCGCCGTCCAGGTCGCGGTGGAGCGGTCCCCGCAGGACGTGGCCGGCCTGGACACCGACGACCCGGTGCAGGTCGTCGACGCCGACGGCAGGGTCCTCGCCTCCAGCGACGCCCTCGCCGGCGCCCCGCCCATGAGCGGCGTCGACCGTCCCGCACCCACCCGGTCCGACGGCCGGGGCGGGCAGGCCTCCGACGCCGCCCGCGACGACGCCGGCAACGCCGACCGACCGGACGACGACGATGACGACGACCGCGACGACGACCGGAGCGGGGACGACGCCGCCGACGCCGCGGACGATGCCGCCGACGCCGCGGACGATGCCGCCGACACCGCCGCCGACGCTGCGGACGACGCCGCGGACGACGACCCCTCCGCCGCCGGCCGGGTGGCCGGGGAAGCCGCCTTCGACCGCGTCTCGCTGCCGGTGGACGACGAGGGCGAGGCGACCTCCGACCCGGGCGACGCCGAGGGGCGCGCCGACTTCACCGTCGCCGCCGTGCGCGCCGAGGCCGCCGACGGGACGGCCGTGACCGTCTACGCCGGGTCGTCGCTGGCGGTGCCGGAACTGGCGGTGACCGGCACCGTCCGGGCGATGCTGATCGGCCTGCCCGCGCTGCTGGTCGTGGTGGGGGCGGTGACCTGGCTGGTCACCCGCCGCGCGCTGCGCCCGGTGGAGGGCATACGGGCCGAACTGGCGGAGATCACCGGCAGCCGCGACCTGTCCCGCAGGGTGCCGGTGCCGTCCTCGCGCGACGAGGTGGCCCGCCTGGCGGCCACCACCAACGGCACCCTGCAGGCGCTGCAGGAGTCGGTCGAGCGGCAGCGCCGCTTCGTCGCCGACGCCTCGCACGAGCTGCGCAGCCCGATCGCCTCGCTGCGCACCCAGGTGGAGGTCGCCGTGGCGCATCCGGCGCTGCTGGAGGTCGGCGAGCTGCTGGAGGACGTGGTGCGGCTCCAGCACCTGGCCGCCGACCTGCTGCTGCTGGCCCGCCTCGACGCGGGGGAGGGGCCGCGCGCCGCGCGCGTGGACCTGGCGGCCCTGGTGCGGGAGGAGACGGCGCGCCGTCCGGAGCCCGTGCGGGCCGGAGAGCTGGAGGAGGCGGTCGTGCCGGGCAGCCGGGGCCGGCTGGAGCGGGTGCTCGGCAACCTGCTGGACAACGCGCAGCGGCATGCCCGGGAACGGGTCGTGGTGCGGGTGCGCACCGAGCCCGCGGACCGGGGCGACCGGGCGGGGGCGGGACCCGGCTGGGCGGTGCTGTCGGTGGCGGACGACGGGCCGGGCGTCCCGGAGGACGAGCGGGAGCGGGTCTTCGAACGGTTCGTCCGGCTGGACGACGCCCGGGCGCGGGACGACGGCGGCGCGGGCCTCGGGCTGGCGATCGTCCGGGAGATCGTGACCCTGCACGGCGGGACCATCTCGCTCGGCCAGGTACCCGGAGGCGGCGCCCTCTTCACGGTCCGCCTCCCCCTGGCCGGCCCCGCTACCCCCGAGGCGCCCCCGGCCCCCGACGGCGACGCCTCGCGGCCCCCCGCCACCCGCCACTGAACCGGCGGCCCGCCCCGTTCCCGGGCCCGGGAACGGCGACGCCCCGGTGGCCATGGTCTGGCCACCGGGGCGTTCCCGCGTGCGCGCTCCTACAGGAACGAGTTGATCTCGATGGTCTCGTCGCGGCCGGGGCCGACGCCGATCGCGGAGATCGGGGCGCCGGACATCTCCTCCAGCGCCTTCACGTACGCCTGCGCGTTCTTCGGCAGGTCGGAGAAGGACTTCGCCGAGGAGATGTCCTCGCTCCAGCCCGGCAGGTACTCGTAGATCGGCTTCGCGTGGTGGAAGTCGCTCTGGGAGTACGGGAGTTCCTCGACCCGCTTGCCGTCGATCTCGTAGGCGACGCAGACCGGGATCTGCTCCCAGCCGGTGAGGACGTCCAGCTTGGTGAGGAAGAAGTCCGTCAGGCCGTTCACCCGCGTGGCGTACCGCGCGATGACCGCGTCGAACCAGCCGCAGCGGCGGTCACGGCCGGTGGTGACACCGCGCTCGCCGCCGATGCGCCGCAGCGCCTCGCCGTCCTCGTCGAACAGCTCGGTCGGGAACGGACCCGAGCCGACGCGCGTGGTGTACGCCTTGAGGATGCCGATGACACGGCTTATCCGCGTCGGGCCCACGCCCGCGCCGGTGCAGGCGCCGCCGGCCGTCGGGTTGCTGGAGGTGACGAACGGGTAGGTGCCGTGGTCGATGTCCAGCAGCGTGCCCTGGCCGCCCTCGAAGAGGACGACCTTGTCGTCGTCCAGCGCCTGGTTGAGCACCAGCACCGTGTCGGCGACGTACGGCTTCAGCTGCTCCGCGTAGCCCAGCAGCTCCTCGACCACCTGGTCCGTGGCGATCGCGCGGCGGTTGTAGAGCTTGGTCAGCATCTGGTTCTTGACCTCGAGCGCGGCCTCCACCTTCTGCTGGAGGATCGACTCGTCGTACAGGTCCTGGACGCGGATGCCGGTGCGGTTGATCTTGTCGGCGTAGGTGGGGCCGATGCCGCGACCGGTGGTGCCGATCTTGCGCTTGCCCAGGAACCGCTCGCTCACCTTGTCCGACGTGACGTTGTACGAGGTGATGATGTGCGCGTTGCCGCTGATCAGCAGCTTGGACGTGTCGACGCCCCGCTCGTTGAGACCGCTCAGCTCGGAGAGCAGCACCGAGGGGTCGACCACGACGCCGTTGCCGATGACGGGGACGCAGTTGGGGGACAGGATGCCGGACGGCAGCAGGTGGAGCGCGTACTTCTGGTCGCCCACCACGACCGTGTGGCCGGCGTTGTTGCCGCCCTGGTAGCGCACCACGTAGTCGACGGAGCCGCCGAGCAGGTCGGTGGCCTTTCCCTTGCCCTCGTCACCCCACTGAGCACCGAGCAGCACAAGTGCGGGCACAGGCGTACACCCCTTCCGGGCGGGGCATGTCCTGGGTCGGGGCGTGCGGCACGACCATGCCGTGCCCCGTGCGCCCGGCGGCCCTCGTCGGCCGCGGTTCCCGTCGGACCGGTTGCCCCGGAATAGACGAAGCCCCTGGCACGAGGAACGCGGCGCAAGGGGCTCTTGCACAAAGATGCTACCCGAGGACCCGAGGAAGCGAGGCATGACCGAGGTGGCTTCGGACCAGCTTCTGGTGGTCGTCGACCCGTTCGCCCGCAGGACGGACGGCGAGTCCGTCCGGATCGCCAAGGACGTGCTGTGCGCCGCCGCACGGGTGAAGTGGTGCCTGCCGGACGGGCCGGAGGAGTTCGCGCGGGCGCTGGAGCGGCGGGGGTCGCGGCGGCCGGTGGTGGTCGGGGACGACCACGCGCTGCTGCGGGCGGTGGCCGTGCTGGAGCGGCACGGCGAGCTCGACGGGTGCGCGCTCGCGGTGGTGCCGGTGGGGACCCGGGCGGCGACGCTCGCCGTCGCGCGTTCGCTGGGCGTCCCGCCGGGCACGGTCGCGGCGGCCCGGGCGGTGCTGGAGGGCGCCCCCCGGCGGCTGGACCTGCTCGCGGACGACGCGGGCGGGCTGGTGCTGGGGGCGCTGCGCATCCCGGCGGCGGACCCGGCGGCGGGCCGGCGGTCCCCCGCGCGGCGGCGGTACCGGTCACTGGTGAGCGCGCTGGGCCGCCCGTCGCGGCCGCAGGCGGAGCCGCCGGGCGGCGGCCCGAACCCCTCGCGCCTCCGCGTCGAAACCGACGGCTCGACCCTGGTCGACCTCGACCAGCCGGTCCGCGCGGTCACCGTCACCCCCGGCTCCACCGGCCGCGCCGACGTCGAGGTCCGCCCCCTGTCGGTGGGCGCCGAGGCGGCGCCGCTCCAGGCCGCCGCCCACACCGTCACGGTCTCCGGCGCCGACTTCCGCTACCGCGCGGACGCCACCATCGCCGGTCCGGTCCGCACCCGCACCTGGACCGTCCGCCCGGGCGCGTGGAGCCTGACGCTTCCGGGGTGAACGACCCACCCCTCCGCCGTCCGCCCCGCCGCCCCGCTGTCACGCCCCGCCCGCGGCCCCCCGCTTCTCGCGCCACCGCCGCATCATGTCGGTCAGCTCCCCCTCGATGAATTCGAAGAACTCGAGGGTCTCCCGCAGCCGCTGTTCGGCCGGGGAGCCGGGGCTGACCGCGGTGACGCCCTCGCGGACGGCGGACTGCCAGTTGCGCAGCAGGCCCTCGCGGTTGGCGATGGCCTCGTACCACTGGTTGTTGTGGACCCGGTAGCGCTCGCGCCGGGAGCCGGGCTCGCGCTCGCGGGAGATCAGGTGGGTCTGGGAGAGGTAGCGCACCGCGCCCGAGACCGCGGCGGGGCTGACCCGCAACTGGTCGCCCAGTTCCGCCGAGGTGAGGACGCCGTCGTCGGAGGCGAGCAGCGCGGCGAAGACCCGTGCGGGCATCCGGGCCATCCCGGCGTCGGTCAACTGGCCCGCGAAGAGCTCCACGAAGCGCGACACCGCCTCCGGGTCCCGGTCGTTCGGGGACGCCCCGGCCTCCGTCATGCCTGCCCTCGCCTTCGCCGTGCACGGCCTGTGACCTACCTGAGGCCCCGAGTTTATACGTTTCCTTAACTTCACAACCTTCTGAAGGAAGCGTAGCTTCGGAAGCATGACGCAGGACTCCCTCGCGATCGAGGCAACCGGACTCCAGAAGTCGTTCGGCGCCACCCGCGCCCTCGACGGACTCGACCTGACCGTCCGCACCGGGGAGGTGCACGGCTTCCTCGGCCCCAACGGCGCCGGGAAGTCGACCACCCTCCGCGTGCTGCTCGGGCTGCTGCGCGCCGACGGCGGCGTCGCGCGGGTGCTCGGCCTCGATCCGTGGCACCGGGCGGTCGAGGCGCACCGCCGCCTCGCCTACGTGCCCGGGGACGTGGAACTGTGGCCCAACCTCAGCGGCGGCGAGGCCATCGACCTGCTGTCGCGGCTGCGCGGCGGCATCGACCGACGGCGCCGGGACGAGCTGGTCGACCGCTTCGACCTGGACCCGCGCAAGAAGGGGCGGGCCTACTCCAAGGGCAACCGGCAGAAGGTCGCCATCGTCGCCGCCCTCGCCTCCGACGCCGAGCTGCTGCTGCTCGACGAGCCCACCTCGGGCCTCGACCCGCTGATGGAGGTCGTCTTCCAGGACGTCGTGCGCGAGGCCAAGGAGGCCGGGCGGACGGTGCTGCTCTCCAGTCACATCCTGGCCCAGGTGGAGAAGCTGGCCGACCGGGTGTCGATCGTCCGCCGCGGCCGCACCGTGCAGTCCGGCACCCTCGCCGAGATGCGCCACCTCACCCGCACCACCGTCGAGGCCGAGACCGAGCGGCCGGTCACCGGGCTCCAGGCGCTGCCCGGCGTGCACGACGTGACCGTGGACGGTCCGAGGGTCCGGTTCGCCGTGGACGGCGGGCGGATCGACGCCGCCGTGCGCACCCTCGGCGAGTTCGGGATCCGCGGCCTGGTCAGCCACCCGCCCACCCTGGAGGAGCTGATGCTCCGCCACTACGGCGACGAACTCGCCGCGGGCGGCCGTCGCGGGGACGACGCGGTGGCCACCGAGGGCGGCGACCGGCGATGACCACCGTGACGACCCGCCCCGCCGGAGGCGCCACGACGGCCGGCCCCGCCCGGCGCGCCCCGTTCGCCTTCACCGGCCTCACCACCCTGCTGCGGTTCGCCCTGCGCCGCGACCGGGTCCGCCTGCCCGTCTGGCTCGCGGCCCTGCTGCTGACCACCGTCGCCACCGCCAACAGCTACACCGCGCTCTACGACAGCCCCGAGGACCGGGCCACCGCCGCGCGGACCATGGCGACCCCGGCCGCGCTGGCCATGACCGGCCCGAGGCGCTTTCTGGAGGACTACACCTACGGCGCCATGCTCGGCCACGAGATGATCGGCTTCATGGGCGTGCTGGCCGGCCTGATGAGCGTCCTGATCGTCACCCGGCACACCCGCGACGAGGAGGAGACCGGCCGCGCCGAGCTGGTCCGCTCCACCGCCGTCGGATGCCACGCCCAGCTCGGCGCCGCGCTCTGCCTCGCCGTCCTGGCGAACCTGGCGCTCGCCCTGCTGCTCGCGGGAGGCCTGGCCGCCCTCGGCATCGAGTCGGTCGACGCCGCCGGCGCCCTGGCCTACGGCTTCGCGCACGCCGGGGCGGGCCTGGTCTTCGCCGGCGTCGCCGCGGTCACCGCCCAGATCACCTCCTCCACCCGCGGCGCCTCCGGGCTCGCCCTCGCGGTGATCGGCGCCGCGTACGTCCTGCGGGCGGCCGGCGACAGCGGCGGCCACGACGCGCTCTCCTGGGCGTCGCCGATCGGCTGGGCGCAGCGCTCCTACCCCTTCGTGGACGACCGCTGGTGGCCGCTGCTGCTGTGCCTGGCCGCGGCCGCGGCCTGCGCGGCGGCCGGGTTCCTGCTCTCCGCCCGCCGCGACGTCGGCGCCGGACTGCGCCCCACCCGCCCGGGCCGCGCCACTGCCACCCGGGCCCTCACCACGCCGTTCGGCATGGCGCTGCGCCTGCAGCGCGGGCTGCTCGCCGGCTTCGGCGCGGGCCTCTTCGTGATGGGCGCCATGTACGGGTCGATCATCGGGGACATCGAGGACATGCTCGGCGGCGTGGAGCAGATCCAGCAGGCCCTCGCCGAGATCGGCGGCGCCACCCTGGCCGAGTCCTTCGCCTCGATGGTGATGGTGGTCATCGCGGTGGTCTCCATGATCTACGTGGTGATGGCCACCCTCCGCGCCCGCGCCGAGGAGAACGGCGGGCGGGCCGAGTCCCTGCTGACCACCGGGCTCTCCCGGAGCGCCTGGCTCGGCGGTCACCTGGCCGTCGCCCTGCTCGGCGCCGTCGTCACCCAGCTGCTGGCCGGGCTCGGCTTCGGGCTCGCGGCCGCCGCCGCCACCGGCGACACCGCGATGACCGGCGACCTGATCGCCGCCGCCCTGGTCCACGTCCCCGCCCTGTGGGTGGCCGCCGGCGTCGCCCTGGTCCTCTTCGGCTGGCTGCCCCGGGCGACCGCGCTGGCCTGGACGGTGCCGCTGTACGCCTTCGCCGTCGGCTACCTCGGGGAGATCCTCCGCTTCCCCGAGTGGACGAACGACGTGTCGCCGCTCGGACACGTGCCCGAGCTGCCGGCCGCGCCGATGGCGTGGACGCCGCCGCTGGTGCTCACCCTGCTCGCCGGCGTGCTCTGTCTCACCGGTTTCGCGGGTTTCCGGCGGAGGGATCTGGAGACGAAGTAGGGGCCCGGGCGGCCCCCGGGCCGCGCCGCGACGCATCCGTGACACCGGAAATCCCGAGGCTCCTTTAGCCTGGGGGTTTCCGGTGCCGTCGTCGGCGGCGCCCTGGGAACGGCGATCAGAACGAGGAACCGAACGGCCCATGCTGCGCAACCAAGCCGTGGGACCGGACCCTGACACGGAGTCCGCGCGGATCGCGGCGGTGCGCCGCTACGAGATCCTCGACACCCCACCGGACGCCTCCTTCGACCGCGTCGCCCGGCTCGCGGCCCGTCTCTTCCAGGTGCCGATCGCCGCGGTGACCTTCGTCGACAGCGACCGCATCTGGTTCAAGGCCCGGCACGGCCTGGACGACATGACCGAGATCAGCCGCGCCGACGGACTGTGCGGCCTGGCCCTCCTGGAGGACGGGCCCCTGGTCATCCCCGACACCCGGCTCCACCCCCTGTCCGCCTCCAACCCCATGGTCACCGGGGGCATCGGCATCCGCTTCTACGCCGCCGCGCCGATCGTCACCGCGGACGGGCACAAGCTGGGCACGGTCACGATCTTCGACACCCGCCCCCGGGAGCTCGGCCCCGAGGACGTCGCCGCCCTGAAGGACCTCGCGGCGATCGTCCTGGACGAGATGGAGCTCCGGCTGACCGCGCTGCGCGCCCTGCGCCGGGAGCAGGAGCGGCGCCAGGCGGTGGTCCGCCAGGTGGAGGACGAGCGGGCCGCGCGGCTGCGGGCCGAGAAGGACCGCCGGGTCCTCGAGTCGCTGACCAGCACCCTCCAGCGCACGCTGCTCCCGCCGGCCCTCCCCGCCGTGCCCGGCCTGGAGCTGGCCTGCCACTACCACGCGGCCTCGGTCCACGACCTGGGCGGCGACTTCTACGACGTCTTCCCGCTGGACGGCGAACGCTGGGCGTTCCTGCTCGGCGACGTGTGCGGCAAGGGCCCGGACGCGGCCACCGTCACCGCGCTCGCCCGGCACACCCTGCGCGCCGCCGCCCACCACGCGCCCGACCCGGTGGCCGTGCTGGACACCCTCAACCAGGCCCTCCTCGAGGACGCCCTGACCAGCAAGTTCTGCACCGCGGTCTTCGGCGTCCTCACCCCGCGCGAGGAGGGCGGCTTCACGGTCGAGCTGGGCACCGGCGGCCACCCCCCGGCGTACCACGTGGGCCGCGAGCCCGGCGGCGAGCCCCGGGTGCGCGCGGTCGGGCTGGAAGGAGGCATGCTGATAGGGGCGCTTCCCGAGGCCCGCTTCCGGTCGCGTACGGTCGTCCTGTCCCCCGGAGAGGTGCTGCTCCTGTACACCGACGGGCTCATCGAGGCCCGGGCCGGCGAGGACAGACGGATGATCGGTGACGAGGGCCTGGCCGCCTTCCTCGCCCGCCGCCGCGGTACGGGCGGTGCCACCGGTCTGGTGGAGGACATCGTGGATCTGCTGGACTCCCTGCCCGAAGGGGCGGAGGATGACGTTGCGCTCCTGGCGCTCTCGGTGCCCACCGCCGAGGACGCCGAGCGGCAGATGCCGGGCGTGACGTCCACCGCGCACACCACGACATTGCCCACGGACGTTACGGACGAGGAGCACTGAAGACGTGTCCGAGCAAGAGCTGCTCCTGACCGTGGAGGAGATCCACGGTCCGCTGGCCGTGGCCGCGGTCGGCGGCGAGATCGACTTCCACACCGCGCCGATACTCCGCTCACGGGCCCTCGACCTGATCGAGCAGGGCCGCACCCGTCTCGTCCTGGACCTGTCGGGGGTCGGATTCTGCGACTCGGCGGGACTCAACGCGTTGATCAACATCTGGCACGCGGCCCAGGCCGTCGGCGGCGCCATGGCGCTGGCCGCCGTCCCGGCGCGGCTGGACCGGATGCTCAAGCTGACCGGCCTGGACACCGTCCTGGCCATCCACCCCACGGCCGCCGACGCGATCGTGGCGGTGGGACCGCGACCGGGCGGCGAACAGACCGTCGGCTGACCGTCGGCTGACCGCCGCCGACCGCTGCCGACCGCCGCCGACCGCTGCCGGCCGGCACCGGGCGGCTTCGGACGCCCCGGCCCCCTTGGGCGGGCGGCCGAGGTCAGGCGATCTCCACCCGCAGTTCCCGCAGGCCCCGCATCACCAGGTTGGGCAGCCGCACCGGCTCGGCGGCGAGCCGCATCCCCGGTGCGCGCTCCAGCAGCGCGGTCATCGAGGCGGCCAGCTCCATCCGGGCCAGCGGCGCGCCGATGCAGTAGTGGATTCCCGCGCTGAACGAGATGTGCGGATTCCGCCGCCGGCCGAGGTCCAGCCGGTCCGGCTCCGCGAAGACCGCGGGGTCGCGGTTGGCGGACCCGAACAGCAGCGCCAGTTCGGCGCCCCGCGGGACCACCGTCCCGTCGATCTCCACGTCCTCCAGCACCCAGCGCTCGAACAGCTGCAGCGGGGTGTCGAAGCGCAGCAGCTCCTCCACCGCGGACGGCACCAGGGCGCGGTCCGCGCGCAGCGCCGCCAGCTGCCCGGGGTGCTCGAACAGCGTCGCCCAGGCGTTGCCGGTGCCGTTGACGGTGGCCTCGTGGCCCGCGTTGAGCAGCAGCACGCAGGTGGAGATCATCTCCTGCTCGGTGAGCCGGTCGCCCTCGTCGTGGGCGGCGATCAGGGCCGAGACCAGGTCGTCGCCGGGCCGCCGGCGGCGCTCGGCGATCAGCCCCCGCAGGTAGTCGGTGAACTCCAGCGACGCCCGGACCGCCCGCCGGGCCGTCTCCTCGGACGGGTTGAGCTCGTACATCCCGCAGATCGCCGCCGACCACGGCCGCAGCGGCGCCCGGTCCGCCTCCGGGACGCCCAGCATCTCGGCGATCACCGCCACCGGCAGCGGCTCGGCCACCTCCGCCAGCAGGTCGCCGCCGCCCGCCTCCACCAGCCGGCCGACCAGCTCCCCGGCCAGGGCGTGGACGTACGGCGCGAGCCGCTCCACGGTGCGCGGGGTGAACGCCTGGGAGACCAGCCGCCGGATCCTGGTGTGGTCCGGCGGCTCCAGGTCCAGCATCCCGTGGTCGTTGAGGGTGTGGAACGGCTCCTGCTCCGGCGGGGGAGGGGTCCGGCCGAACTCCTCGTGCGTATAGCGGTGCCGGTAGGTCCGCCCGAGCCGGCGGTCCCGCAGCAGCGCCGACACGTCGGCGTGGTGCGGGACCAGCCACTGGCCGGTCTCCTCGCACCACAGCACCCGGCCGCGGGCGCGCAGCTCGGCGTAGGCCGGGTAGGGATCGGCGACGAAGTGCGGGTCGGAGGGCGCGAACGGCAGGGCGTCCCCGGAGGTCACGGCGGAGGTCACGCGGTCACCATGCCAGCTCGGCGATCTCCTCGGCCACCACCGCACAGGCGCCGGCGGCCGGGTCGATCAGCGGGAAGTGGCCGACGCCCGGCAGCAGGGTCACGCCCACCACCTCGCCCGCCCGGGCCGCCGCCTCGGCGTACGCCTCCGAGACCGCCGGCGGCACGTCCACGTCCTCCCGGCCGTGGACCACGGTGGTGGCGACGCCGCTGGGTACCAGCAGCGCCGGGTCGGCGTGCGGGCGGCGCTCCTCGAAAAGGTCCGGGCCGCCGAGGAACTGCAGCGAGGCGTGCCCGCAGACCTCCAGCTTCTCGGCGACCTCGAGGTCGGCGATGGGCGCCAGCGCCACCACGCCGCGGAGCGGGACCGGGGCGGCGGTGCGCCAGGGACTGCCCTCGGGGAGCAGGTGGCGGGCGGCCGCCCACAGCACCAGGTGGCCGCCGGCCGAGTGACCGGTGAGCACCGTGCGGCGGACGTCGGCCCGCCCGCCCAGCGCCTCCGCGGCCAGCCGCGGCAGCGCGTCCAGCGCCGCGGCGACGTCGTCCGGCGTCTCGGGCCAGCGCCCCGCCTCGCCCTCCGCGGCCCCGCCGCGCCGGTACTCGGGCACCGCCACGGCGAACCCGCGCCGGGCCAGGAACCGGGCGAACGGGGTGACGTGCGCGCGGTCGTACGGGGCCCGCCAGGCACCGCCGTGCACCACCACGACCAGCGGGGCGGGCGCGCTCCCGGAGAGCGGGGCGTAGAAGTCGATCACCTGGTCCGGGTGGTCCCCGTAGGCGCGGGTGGCGTCCGGGGCGACCAGCCCGTGCGAGAAGAGGGACCTCTCCTCGGCGGCCGACCGCTCCTCGGCGGACGGCCTCTCACCGGCGGCCGACCGCTCCTCGGCGGAGGGCCGTTCCTCGGCGGACGGCCTCTCCTCGGCCCCGGCCGCCCTCTGCGCGTCCGTCATGCGTTCCAACCTCTCTCGGCCTCGTCGAAGGGTGTCCCGGAAGGGTCTCACCGGGCGGGTGTTGCCGGACCGGGGGATCATTGCGGAGGATTGCCGCGGGGACCGGGGCCCCCGTGCCGGTATCGGCAGGGGCGGACCGCTACCCGGAGTACAGCAGGAGACAGCGATGTCCCGACAGGCTCAGCAGACCTTCGAGCCGGAGACCCCGCATCTCGAGTTCGACGGCTCGACGCCCTACGAGGACTACGTCCGGGCGGATGTACTGACCCACCTCCAGCAGCTCCGCTCGGACGACCCGGGCGAGATGGTCTTCCTGGTGACCACCCAGGTCATGGAGCTGTGGTTCACGGTGATCGTCCACGAGTGGGAGACCGCCGCGCAAGCCCTCCGCCGAGACGACGTCCCGACCGCGACCGACGCGCTCAAGCGCTCGGTGCGCGAGCTGGAGGCCCTGAACGCCTCCTGGATCCCGCTGGGGCAGCTCACCCCCGCCCAGTTCAACTCCTACCGCGGCGCCCTCGGCGAGGGCTCCGGCTTCCAGTCCGCGATGTACCGCCGCCTGGAGTTCCTCCTCGGCGACAAGTCCCGCTCGATGCTGGTCCCGCACCGCGGCACGCCGCGCGCCCACGCGGAGCTGGAGAAGGCCCTCCACGAGCCGTCGCTCTACGACGAGGTGCTGCGCTTCCTGGCCCGCGCCGGCCATGCCGTGCCGGAGGCCGTGCTGCGGCGCGACGTCTCCGACAAGTACGAGCCGTCGCCCGAGGTCGAGCGGGTGTGGACCGACGTCTACACCCGGGACCAGAACGACCCGCTGGTCCGCCTCGGCGAGGCGCTGACGGACGTCGCCGAGCTGGTCTGGCGCTGGCGCAACGACCACCTGGTCGCCACCCGCCGCGCGATGGGCGCCAAGACCGGCACGGGCGGCTCCGCCGGCGTCGCCTGGCTGGAGAAGCGCGCCCGCAACACCGTGTTCCCCGAGCTGTGGACGGCGCGCTCCTATGTCTGAACTCCTGTCGAAGGCCACCGAACTCGACGCCCGCGACCCGCTCGCCGGCCTGCGGTCCCGCTTCGTCCTCGACGACGCCGTCTACCTGGACGGCAACTCCCTGGGCGCGCTGCCCGCGGGCGTCGCCGAGCGGATGCAGGACGTGGTGCGGCGGCAGTGGGGCGAGCTGCGGATCCGTTCCTGGGAGGAGAGCGGCTGGTGGACCGCGCCCGAACGGGTCGGCGACCGGATCGCCCCGCTGATCGGCGCGGCGCCCGGGCAGGTCGTGGTGGGCGACTCCACCTCGGTCAACGTCTTCAAGGCGCTGGTCGCCGCCGTCCGCCTCGCCCGTGAGGGCGACGGGCCGGTCGAACGGGACGAGATCCTGGTCGACGCCACCACCTTCCCCACGGACGGCTACGTCGCCGGGTCCGCGGCCCGGATGACCGGCTGCTCGCTGCGGCCGGTGCGGCCCGAGGAGGTGCCGGCCGCGCTCGGCCCGCGGACCGCGGCGGTGCTGCTCAACCACGTCGACTACCGCGCCGGCCGGCTGCACGACCTGCCCGGGCTCACCGCCGCGGTCCACGCGGCGGGCGCGGTGGCCGTCTGGGACCTCTGCCACAGCGCGGGCGCGCTGCCGGTGGGACTGGACGAGCACGGCGTCGGCCTGGCGGTCGGCTGCACGTACAAGTACCTCAACGGCGGGCCCGGCGCGCCGGCGTACCTGTACGTCCGGAGCGACCTCCAGGAACGGTTCGACACGCCGCTGCCGGGGTGGAACTCGCACGCCGAGCCGTTCGGGATGCGTCCCGACTACGCGCCGGCCGCGGGCGCGGCGCGGGGGCGGGTCGGCACGCCGGAGATCCTCTCCCTGCTCGCGCTCGACGCGGCGCTGGACGTCTGGGAGGGCGTGGACATCGCGGCGGTGCGGCGGAAGTCGTTGGCGCTCACGGACTTCTTCCTCGAGTGCGTCGAGGCGTACGTGCCCGACGGCGTCGTCGAGTGCGTGACGCCGCTCCCGCACGGGGAGCGGGGCAGCCAGGTCTCGCTGCGGACCGCGCGCGCCGAGGAGGTCATGTCCGCGCTGATCGCCCGCGGCGTCGTCGGCGACCACCGCCGTCCCGACGTCCTCCGCTTCGGCTTCACCCCGCTCTACGTCGGCTACACCGACACCGAACGGGCCGCCCGCACCCTCGCGGAACTCCTCCCCGCCTGACCCTCCCCGGCCCGCCCCCCTCGACCGGCTCCGGGGGCGGGCCGGGGCGTCAGCTGAAGACGATCATGGAGCCCTGGGCGAGGCTCCGGACCGCCGCCGCGTGCAGCCCGAGCCACACGTGCCGCTCCCGGGCGAACGGACTCGGGTCGTACGGCGCCGGATCCGCCGGCTGCTCCAGCTCCGTCGGCGCCGACGGCGGCGCGGGCGCGGCGGGCGGCGCGGCCGGGTCGATCCCCAGCGCCGGGGCGACGAACTGCAGGTCCCGCAGCAGCCCGTGCGAGGACCCCAACGGGCCGCCATTGTCGAGGAGTTCGTCGTTGACCAGGGGGTAGGGGAAGTCGACCGGCAGGTACGACCCCGCGTGGTCGTAGTGCCAGACCAGGTGCGACTGCTGCGCCGTGGACTCGAACATCTCCAGCAACTGCTCGTAGTCGCCGCCGAGTTCGTCCACCGGCGTCACCGGCAGCCCGCAGGCCTGGAGCAGGTAGGCCCGTCGCAGGAAGTGCAGTGCCTCGTAGTCGAAGCCGGCGACCGGGGCGACCTCGCCCGACGTGCCCGGCATGTACTGGTGGATCGGCACCGGCTGCGCGCCGGTCGCCATCAACGCCCGGTCGTAGAGCGCGAGTTCCTCGGCGAAGGGGTTGTCCGGGGTGTGGCACAACACGTCGACGAGCGGGACCAGCCACAGGTCACAGGCCAAAGGACGACTCCTCGGGTCGGAGGTGGAAGGGGAAGCGTAGTGGGTGGGGGCTGTGCGGCCCCCGCGGAACCCGTGCAGAAGTGGTCCCCCGGGAAGGGGAGGTCTACCCGTCCCCGGCGGTGAGCCGCTCGACGAGTTCCAGCGAGAACGTGTTGCTCTCGGCCACCAGCCGCTGCGACTCCCCGGTGTCGCCCCGCCCCAGCGCGTCCACCAGGGCGGTATGGCCGGCCCACATGTGGGCCCGCAGGTCGGCGAGCCGCCGCAGGTGCTGCACCGTGCACACCCACGCCTGCACGCGCAGCCGGTGCAGGAAGTCCGTCAGGTACGGGTTGCCGAAGAGGCCGCTCAACTCCCGCCAGTAGCGCAGGTCGTAGCCGATCAGCACGGACAGCTCGCCGGAGTGCGCGGCCCGCTGGCACTCCTCGCCGCGCCGCCGCACCGCCGCCAGCGCCGTGGTCTCCGTCGTGTCGGGGAAGGACGTGCCGGCGACCGCGGCCCGGTCCGCGAGCCGCAGGAACATGCCGTCGGAGATCAGTGCCCGGGCCTGCACGATGTGCCGGAAGTCCTCGACCGTGAAGGCGCGCACCCGGAACCCGCGGTGCTGCACCGCCTCCAGCAGCTCCTGCGCCGCGAGGTCGACCAGTGCCTCGCGGACGGGGGTGGCGGAGACGCCGTACTGATCGGCGATCTCCTTCACGGTGAACTCCTGCCCGGGGTGCAGCCGTCCGGCCAGCACCTCGTCCCGCAGGGCCTCGGCGATCTGTTGCCGCAGGGTGCTGCGGGTCACCGGGCCCGGGGCGCCGGTCGCTCCCATCGGCGTTCTTCCTTCCCGGTTCGTCACCGTCGCGCCTCGGCCAAGCCGTCCGTGTACGTGTGTGTACGCGGTCACCTTAACCAGCGGGCGGGAAGCCGGCCCGTGGCCCTCCTCCCCGGGGGGAGACCGCCGTTACGCTTCCGACCGGAGCTGTCGGGACCGCGGGGGGCGCGGTGTCCGGTGCGGGGGAGGGACGACGGCGATGGAGATGCTGGGCTCGGGGGATCCCGGGCGGATCGGGGCGTACCGCCTGCTGGCGCGGCTGGGCGCGGGCGGCATGGGCCGGGTGTACCTGGCCCGCTCGGACCGGGGCCGCACGGTCGCGGTGAAGCTGGTGCGGGCGGAACTCGCCGAGCAGGAGGAGTTCCGCGCCCGGTTCCGCCGGGAGGTGCAGGCGGCCCGCCGGGTCGGCGGCGACTGGACGGCGCCGGTGCTGGACGCGGACACCGAGGCGGCGGTGCCCTGGGTGGCCACCGGGTACGTGGCGGGCCCCTCGCTGGAGCGGGTCGTCGGCCGGGACCACGGGGCGCTGCCGGAGCGGACGGTGCGGATCCTGGCGGCGGGGCTGGCGCAGGCCCTGCGCGACATCCACGCGGCGGGGCTGGTGCACCGGGACCTCAAGCCGTCCAACGTGCTCCTCACCATCGACGGGCCGCGGGTGATCGACTTCGGTATCGCCCGGGCGCTGGAGGCCCCGGACGACAGCGGGCTCACGCGGGCCGGTGCGGTCGTCGGCTCGCCCGGCTTCATGGCGCCGGAGCAGGTGCGGGGCGAGCGGATCACCGCGGCGGTGGACGTGTTCAGCCTCGGCTCCGTGCTGGCCTACGCGGCCACCGGGCGGCTGCCGTTCGGCGACGCGGCGGGCGGGGCGCACAGCCTGATGTACCGCATCGCCCGGGACGAGCCGGACCTCACGGGCGTGCCCGAGGGGCTCTCCGGCCTGATCGGGCAGTGCCTGCGCAAGGACCCCGCGGCGCGCCCCTCGCTGGCGGACGTGCTGGCGCGGGTGGCCGCGGAGCACGCCACCCTCGCGGGCGGCCGGACCCGGGACCCGTGGCTCCCGGCGGCCCTGGTCGCCCAGCTCGGCCGGCACGCGGCGGAACTGCTGGACGCCGAGGACCCCGGACCGCGCCCGGACGAGACCCCCACGGTGGTCGCGGGCCCGGGCCCCGCCTCGGGACAGGCGGCGCCGCCCGCGCTGCCATCGGGGCAGGGGCAGGGGCAGGGGCAGGGCCCGGTTCAGGGTCAGGGCCCCGCCTCACCGCCGCCGCCACTGCCGGCGGGGCCTCCGGCGGCGTACGGGTACCCGCCGCAGCCGTTCCCGCCGGCCTCCCACCCCTACGGGAGCGCGCCGGGCGGCACGTACCCGTACGGCAGCCCGCCGGGCGGCACGACGCCGGTCCCGGTGCTGCCGTCGGGCCACGGCGGCGGCGGCGGTGGCGGGCGGACCGGGTGGATCGTCGCGGCGGCCACGCTGGCGGTGGCGCTGATCGCCGGCGGCACGGTGTACACCGTCATGCGCGACGGCGACGGCGACCGCGGCCGCCAGGAGCTCCGCGGCACCGAGTCCTCCGCCTCCCCCTCCCCGGCCGTGACGGAGGACGGCGGCGGCGACGACGGACCCACGTCCTCGCCCACGTCCGCCGCGCCGACCGGCGACCCCCAGGACGCCGGGACGGTGCCCGCGGAGTTCCTGGGGGAGTGGTCCGCCGTCATCGAGAACGCGGCGGGGTCCAACGAGCGCCACCTCACCGTCGTCCAGGGCGACGTGGGCGACCCGGTGCTGACGCTGGTGGCGTCCGGGCCGCTGGAGGGCACGGCCTCCTCCTACAGCTGCGTCTTCGAGGCCGACCTCGCCCGGGCGCCCGGCGGGGACGGCGCGCTCCGCGTGGGCCCCTCCCGGGTGGTGGACGGCGAACCCCTGTCCTCCTGTAGCCCCGGCGATGCCTCGGTCCTCACCGTCTCCCCGGACGGCACCCTCACCCGCCGCATGACCGACGGCGACGCCCTCACCTACACCGCCGGCTGACCGCCGGAGGCCCGTGCGTCACCGCGCCTCCGGCGGCCGCTGGCGCGGCATGTTGGGGCGGGGCGCGGCGAGCGAGATCCGGCCGTGCGCGCCGACGGGGACGGGCGGGTCGCTGCGGGAGGGGTCGAGGGACGCGCGGGCCACGGAGGGGAGTTCCCCCCGGCGGAACTCCCCCATCCAGTCCGCCGTCTCGGCCCGCACCAGCTCCGTGACGTCCTCGGAGAACCTCCGCAGCACCCCCAGGCACCGCTCCGCGGCCTCCCCGGCCGTGCCCTCCGTCGGCCCCAGGACCTCCCGCACGTTCTCCGACGCCCAGTCGAACTGCAGCGCCTGCAGCCGCCGCTGGACCGCCTGGGCGGTGGCCATGTCCCGCATCCACCCGGAGGTCACCCCGAAGAACCGGTCCGCGCCCGCGCAGCCGAGGGCCAGCAGCAGCGCCAGGTAGCCCCACGGGGCCGCTCCGTCGACGACCTCGGCGAGGTCCAGCAGCGGCAGGCCGGCCGCGAGGACCGCCCCCGCCGCCGCGCCGCCCCGCAGCGCCAGGGCGGTGCGGCGCTTGCGGACCCGGTCTGCGAGGTACCACGCGCAGGTCTCCAGCGCGCACCGCTCGACCCAGCGGTACAGCTCGTCCAGCCGCCGCGCCGGGACGTCCCAGTCGCCCTGGGGGAAGGGCCGCCCCGTCAGGTCCCCGGGGAGCCCCGGCCCGGAGCCCCCGGGCCGTCGCCCGGTGCCCGCGCGCCCCCCGGTCCCCGCCGCCCCGCCGGCCCGGCCACCGCTCACCGGCCGCGCGTCCGCGGCGGACGTCCCCTCGGACCGTCCGCCCTCACGCGGCGGCGACGGCGGCTCCTCGGACCCGCTCCCCGGCATCTCCGGCTGACTCACCCGGCTACTCCCCACAACCTGTTGACGATCCCTGCCGACCCGTCGGCCGGCACCCTCCCGCACCCGCCCCCCGCAACGCGACCTCAGCCCCGTCCGTCACTGTGCGTGGCGGCATGGTCACGTGGCGTGCTCCGGTGTCGGCGTCCTTCCTACCCCCCAACGAGTGGCACAGGCGGCGGTTTGAAACAGGGATCGGCGCGAAGTGCCCCGTGATCAGGCGCAGGACCGCCGACACGCTCACCCGAAAGTGTGACGGGGCGCGTGCCGGGTCGACCGCGTAGGCTCGTTCACGAGGGGTGAATCTTTCCGCCCTCACAGGACAGACGTGTGTAGTTCCGCGCGACCGCAGCGTCGTGCGACCGTACGAGCCCAGGAGCTGAATCGTGTTTCCCGGTGGTGGCCAGCCCAACATGCAGCAGCTGCTCCAGCAGGCCCAGAAGATGCAGCAGGACCTGGCCCGCGCCCAGGAGGAGCTGGCGAACACGGAGGTCGAGGGTCAGGCCGGCGGCGGCCTGGTCCGCGCCACCGTGACCGGCTCCGGCGAGCTGCGCGCCCTGGTGATCGACCCGAAGGCGGTGGACCCGGAGGACACCGAGACCCTCGCCGACCTGGTGGTCGCCGCGGTGAAGGCCGCCAACGACAACGCCCAGCAGCTCCAGTCGCAGAAGCTGGGCCCGCTGGCCGAGGGCCTCGGCGGCGGCAGCGGTATTCCCGGTCTGCCTTTCTGACCGGGGCGGCGGCCACTACCGTACGTAGGGAAAGGCTGCTCCGCCGGGAGCACCGAGGAAGGCAGGCAGGGCGTTGTACGAGGGCGTGGTCCAGGACCTGATCGACGAGCTGGGAAGACTTCCCGGCGTCGGTCCCAAGAGCGCGCAGCGCATCGCCTTCCACGTCCTGCAGGCCGAGCCGACGGACGTCCGCCGGCTCGCCCAGGCGCTGATGGAGGTCAAGGCCAAGGTCCGCTTCTGCGTCACCTGCGGCAACGTCGCCCAGGAGGAGCAGTGCGCGGTCTGCCGTGACCCCCGCCGCGATCCTTCCGTCATCTGCGTGGTGGAGGAGCCCAAGGACGTCGTGGCGATCGAGCGGACCCGCGAGTTCCGCGGCCGCTACCACGTGCTGGGCGGCGCCATCAGCCCCATCGAGGGCGTCGGTCCCGACGACCTGCGGATCCGCGAGCTGCTGGCGCGGCTGGCGGACGGCAGCGTCACGGAGCTGATCCTCGCCACCGACCCCAACCTGGAGGGCGAGGCCACGGCGACGTACCTCGCCCGCATGATCAAGCCCATGGGCCTCAGGGTCACCCGCCTGGCCAGCGGCCTCCCGGTGGGCGGCGACCTGGAATACGCGGACGAGGTCACCCTCGGCCGCGCCTTCGAGGGGAGACGACTCCTAGATGTCTGACGCGACGCTGCACTCCACGGCACAGGACCCCGGCGACTTCGCCGTCCAGATCGCCGACCAGGTCGAGAGCTTCCTGGTGGCGGTCACCGAGGTGGCCCGGGGGGACGAACCGGACTCCGCGGTCCCCTTCCTCCTGCTGGAGGTCTCCCAGCTGCTGCTGGCCGGCGGCCGCCTCGGCGCGCACGAGGACATCGTGCCGGACGAGCGGTACGAGCCGGACATGGGCCCGGAGCCCGACGTGGACGAGCTGCGGGAGCGACTCGCCGCGATGCTCGACCCGGTCGACGTCTACTCGGAGGTGTTCGACCCGTACCAGCCGCGCCGCGCGCCGGTCCCGGCCCGCATCTCCGACGACCTGGCCGGCGTCATCACCGACCTGCGGCACGGCATGGCGCACTACCGCGCGGGCCGGGTGACCGAGGCGCTGTGGTGGTGGCAGTTCTCCTACCTCTCCAACTGGGGCGCGATGGCCTCGGGCGCGCTGCGGGCGCTGCAGTCCGTGGTGTCGCACGTCCGGCTCAACCAGCCCCTGGAGGCGCTGGACGGCCTGGACACCGACGAGCACCTCGAGGAGGAGGCGCTGGCGGAGGCCGCGGGCGAGGTCATGTTCCAGGAGATCGCCGGTCCGCTCGGCCTGCGCCGCGTCAAGTAGCGCCTCCCGTCGCTCCTCGTTCCGGCTGCTCAGGGGTTTACCGCCACCCGTTCGGGGGAGGTGCGCCTCGGCCGGGGTGGTGCGGGAGCCGCCCCGGCCGCCTGTGGGCGGCACCGCACAGCGTCGTGCAGAAAACGGACATCTCATCATCCGGTTGACCGGATGGGATTTTCGGCCGCTCGTTAGACTGAATCGACCGCCGCACACTTGTGCGCGCGGAGAGAAACGAAGCGAGCGAGGAGCGCACGTGGGCCTTGTCGTGCAGAAGTACGGAGGCTCCTCCGTAGCCGATGCCGAGGGCATCAAGCGCGTCGCCAAGCGGATCGTGGAGACCAAGAAGAGCGGCAACCAGGTGGTTGTCGTGGTCTCCGCGATGGGCGACACGACGGACGAGCTGATCGATCTCGCCGAGCAGGTGTCACCGATCCCTGCCGGGCGCGAGCTCGACATGCTGCTGACCTCCGGAGAGCGGATCTCCATGGCGCTGCTGGCCATGGCGATCAAAAGCCTGGGCCAGGAGGCCCAGAGCTTCACCGGCAGCCAGGCCGGTGTCATCACCGACTCGGTCCACAACAAGGCGCGCATCATCGATGTCACGCCGGGGCGCATCCAGGCCTCCGTGGACGAGGGCAACGTCGCGATCGTCGCCGGGTTCCAGGGCGTCAGCCAGGACACCAAGGACATCACCACCCTCGGCCGCGGCGGCTCCGACACCACCGCCGTCGCCCTCGCCGCCGCGCTGGACGCGGACGTCTGCGAGATCTACACCGACGTGGACGGCGTGTTCACCGCCGACCCGCGCGTGGTGAAGAAGGCCCGGAAGATCGACCGGATCTCCTTCGGCGACATGCTGGAGCTGGCCTCCTCCGGGTCCAAGGTGCTGCTCCACCGGTGCGTGGAGTACGCCCGCCGTTACAACATCCCGATCCACGTGCGGTCGTCCTTCAGCGGGCTGCCGGGCACCTGGGTCAGCAACGAGCCGAAGCAAGGGGAGCAGCAGGTGGAGCAGGCGCTCATCTCCGGTGTCGCCCATGACACCTCCGAGGCCAAGGTCACGGTCGTCGGCGTGCCCGACAAGCCGGGCGAGGCCGCCGCGATCTTCCGTGCGATCTCCGACGCGGAGATCAACATCGACATGATCGTGCAGAACGTCTCCGCGGCCTCCACGGGCCTGACGGACATCTCGTTCACGCTGCCGAAGTCCGACGGTCCCAAGGCCATCGAGGCGCTGGAGAAGGCCCGCACCGCGATCGCCTTCGACTCGCTGCGCTACGACGACCAGATCGCCAAGATCTCCCTCGTCGGCGCCGGCATGAAGACCAACCCGGGCGTCACCGCGGACTTCTTCGACGCGCTCAGCCGGGCCGGCGTCAACATCGAGCTGATCTCCACCTCGGAGATCCGCATCTCGGTGGTCACCCGCGCCGATGTCGTCAACGACGCGGTCCGCGCCGTGCACACCGCCTTCGGGCTCGACTCGGACAGCGACGAGGCCGTCGTCTACGGCGGCACCGGACGCTGATCCACTCCGTTCGGCCACGGCCGGTCGACGCCCGTTCCGGGTGACCGACCGGCCGGTGGAACCGGGGCCCGCCTTTCCTCGTCTTCCCGCGAGGAGAGGGGGCCTCTTCCGCTTTCCGGCGGGCGGCAAATCCCCTGGCCAGTGCCTGAATCGTTTATATGATCGACATCCGGTGGCCCGGGCAGGCCGCCGCGAAGGCACTTGCCTCGGCACCGGTTCTCGTTCGAGGATTCTCCTTTCCTCTCCGCTCCGGCGGAACGGGAAGGCCGGTGCGGTCCGGGGGGACGCCGCACCTCCCGCCGTGAGGGTGGTCGGGGGGCGGTCGAGGACATGAGGGGAAGAGCGGGGCGATGAAGGAATTCGCGACGGATTCGACGAGGGCGTACAACCCTCAGGGGGGCCGGGCCGTCCAACGGGCGTGGCAGAGGTTCTCGACTTCCCCGTGGCGGCGCGCAACACCGGCCTGCGCCCCCGCCGGTCCCCCCGACCCGGCGGTCCGCCGGGCGGCATGCCGGTGATCGCGCCGATGCCGTCGGCGCGCCGTGCCCGTGTACCCGCTCCCCGGAAGGGCGACGGCGTCGCCGCGCCGTCCCAGGCCGTCGCGGGCGCCGGGACGACGGCCGAGGCCGGTACCACGGTCGACCAGCTGACCGCGACCTACCGGGAGCACTACCGCTCGCTGCTGCGCCTCGCCGCGCTGCTGCTGGACGACACCGCCTCCTGCGAGGACGTCGTCCAGGAGGCGTTCATCCGCGTCCACTCGGCGCGCCGCCGGGTCCGCGACCCGGAGAAGACCCTCGCCTACCTGCGGCAGACCGTCGTGAACCTCTCCCGCTCCGCGCTGCGCCGCCGCATCCTCGGCCTGAAGCTCCTGTCGAAGCCGATGCCCGACATGGCCAGCGCCGAGGAGGGCGCCTACGACCAGCTGGAGCGCGACTCCCTGATCAAGGCGATGAAGGGGCTGCAGCGCCGCCAGCGCGAGGTGCTGGTGCTGCGGTACTTCTCCGACATGACCGAGGCCCAGGTCGCCGAGACGCTGGGCATATCCGTGGGCTCGGTGAAGGCCTACGGCTCGCGCGGCATCGCCGCCCTGCGCGTCGCGATGGGAGCGACCGCATGACCGAGCCCGAGGGCAAGGGGCGGCAGGACGGTTCCGGCCGGTCCCGGCCGTCCCGCGCACGCCGCACCCGCCACTCCTGGCATCCTTTGCTCCCGTCGGACACCGCTCCGGCGCCTGAGCCGAGCCGTACCGGCCCGCACCTACGAGAACCGCATGGTGGGAACGAACCTGTGAACGAACGCCCCGACGAACAGAGCCTCGGGTCCGGGCTCGGTCCGGACGAGGCGGAGCTTCGACGGCTCCTGCACCAGGCCGTCGACGGCCTCGAGCCCCAGGACGACACCCTCGACTACCTCCGGCGGGCCGTGCCCGCCCGGCGGGCCCGCAAACGCCAGGCCCTCGTGGGCGTGGCCGCCGCGGCCCTGTTCGCCGGCACCGCGGTGCCGACGGCGCTGCACGTGTCCTCGGCGGGCTCCGCGGAGGACGTGCGGGCCGGCGGCGTGGCGGGCAGCCCGGAGGTGCAGGGCGGCCAGGGCGACGACCTGAACGCGGGCGCCGGCGGCGCCGGACACGAACTCCCCGGCCTGCCCGGCGTGACCGAGGACGTCGAGTCCCCGGGCGCCGACTCCAGGAGCCGCGAGGACGGCGGCACCGAGACCGCCCCCGCGGCGGTCCCCGCCTGCACGGCGGGCCAGCTGTCGGTCGCCGCCCCCGAACTGGGCGCGGTCGCCGCGGACGGCAGCGTGCCGGGCGTGTTCCGGGTCTACAACTCCTCCATCGCGGGCTGTGCGGTCACCGATCCCGGCACGGTCTCGGTCACCGCCCAGGGCGACGCCGACCCGATGCGGATCAGCGTCGCCCGGCAGGTCGGCGAGGGCGAGGTGGAGCGGCTGCTGCTCAGCCCCGGCCAGTCCTACCTGGTCCGCGTCTCCTGGGTGCCCTCCGCGTCCTGTCCCTCCACCGACCCGGTGGACCCGCCCCCGACCACCGGCTCGGACGGCGGCACCTCCGGCGGCACCGACGGCGGCACCACCGCGCCTCCCACGGTCGGCGGCAGCACCGACGGCCGGGTGGGCACGACGGGCAGCGACAGCACCGCGGACGGGGTGACCACGCAGCTCGGCACCACCCGGACGAACTCCGGCGGCGGCAGCGTCCTCGTCACCTACCAGCCGCAGGGCTCGGACGGCGCGGGCACGCCGGCCGCCCTCACGGTCCCGGGCGCCTGCGCGGGCACCGTCTACCGGACCGGCATCGTCGCGGGCGGCTGACGACGCGACACCGCGGGCGCGCGGCGCCCGCGGTAAGAAGCCTCAGCGAGCGGCGGGAGCGGACTCCCGCCGCTCGCGGCCGTCCGGGGCCGCGGTGCCGTCGGAGCCCTGAACGGCCTCCTGAGCGGCGTCGTGGCCGGCGACCTGAGCGGCGTCCTGCACGGCGTCCTCGGGGAGGATGCCCAGTTCGGCGTCGCGGGCGAACTCCACCTCGCGGCGCAGCAGGCGGAACCACATGAAGATCACGAAGCCCGCGAAGACGAACCACTCGCCGGTGTAGCCCAGGTTCTGGAAGGCCTTCAGGTCGAGGCCGCTGTCCGGCGCGGCGGCGGGCGGCACCGTCTTCATCCCCGCGTCGCCCTCGTTGAGGGTGACCCACGCGTCGTACACGTCGTACGGCACCAGGTTCACCAGCGAGGCGGCGCTGATCGCGCCGGTCTGCCCCTCGGGCAGGCCCCCGGCGGCGGGCACGCCGTCCTGGCCGGGCGTCTCGGACACCTGGAGCGCGCCGGTGACCGTGACCTCGCCCCGCGGCGGCGCGGGCGCGGCGGCCGGGTCGGGCTCGCCGGGCAGCCAGCCGCGGACCACCGGGAGCGCCGTGCCGCCGTCGGTGCGCAGCAGGGTCAGCACGTAGTAGCCGCGCCGCTCGTCCAGCGCGCGGTCCGGCACCAGGAGCTGCTCCCCGTACCGGCCGGTGGCGGTGGCCTGGTCGCCGACGGTCTGCTTGTCCACGGGCAGCAGTTCGTCCACCGGGCGGGCGGTGCGGGGGTCGGCCTCCCGGTCGGCGGCGGCCCGCGCCGTCGCGTCGCGGTGGCCCTCGACGCGGGACTCGAACCGGTCGAGCTGCCATGTCCCCATGAACACGCAGAACGGCACGGCGAGCAGCAGGAAGACGTTGATCGCCCACCAGCGGGGCGTCAGCAGGAACCGGTACACACGGCCAACGGTACCGGTGCCCTTCCCCCCGCCCCCCTCGGGGCGGGCCCGGCAGGCAGTATGGGGGCATGACTGACAGCAGCGGGCCGGCCGAGGCGCCGGAGACCATGCCGGACTGGGAGAAGCGGTTCAGGGCCCCCCGGGTGTCCCTCCCCGACTGGGCGGAGGACGCCCCCGACCGCTCCCTGTTCGTCTCCAACGCGACAGGGACCTACGAGCTCTACGCCTGGGACCGGGCCACCGGCGCGCAGCGCCAGGTCACCGACCGTCCCAACGGCACCACCGACGGCGTGCTCACCCCGGACGGCGCCTGGATCTGGTGGTTCGACGACACCGACGGCGACGAGTTCGGCGTCTGGCGCCGCCAGCCCTTCCACGGCGGACCCGACGAGGAGGCGGTGCCCGGCCTGGAGCCGTCGTACCCCGCGGGTCTCGCGCTCGGACGGGACGGCCGCACCGCCGTCGTCGGCCGCTCCGCCGACGAGGAGGGCACCTCCATCCACCTGGCCCGCGAGGGCGAGGACCCGGTGGAGATCTACCGCCACCCGGAGTCGGCCGGCGTCGGCGACCTCTCGCACGACGGCACGCTGATCGCCATCGAGCACACCGAGCACGGCGACGCCATGCACTCCGCGCTGCGCGTGCTGCGCCCCGACGGCGCCACCGTCGCCGAGCTGGACGACACCAAGGGCGGCACGGTCGAGCTGGGCCTGGAGGTCCTCGGCTTCGCCCCCGTCGAGGGCGACACCCGCCTCCTCGTCGGACACCAGCGCCGCGGCCGCTGGGAGCCCATGGTCTGGGACGTCGCCACCGGCGAGGAGACCGACCTGGCCCTGGAGCTTCCCGGCGACGTGAGCGCCGAGTGGTACCCGGACGGCTCGGCGCTGCTGATCGCGCACAGCTTCGAGGCCCGCAGCGAGCTGTTCCGCCACGACCTGGCGACCCGCTCCCTGGAGGAGATCACCACCCCGCCCGGCACGGTCTCCGGCGCGACCGCCCGGCCCGACGGCAGCGTCGAGTACCTGTGGTCCTCCGCCGCCGAGCCGTCGGTGGTGCGTTCCACCGCCGGCCGCGTGGTGCTGGACCCGCCCGGGGCGAAGGCGCCCGCCTCGGTGCCGGTGGAGGACGTCTGGGTCGAGGGCCCCGGCGGCCGCATCCACGCGCTGGTGCAGAAGCCGGCCGGGGCGAGCGGCCCGCTGCCCACCGTCTTCGACATCCACGGCGGCCCCACCTGGCACGACAGCGACTCCTTCGCCGCCGGCCCGGCCGCCTGGGTCGACCACGGCTACGCGGTGGTCCGGGTGAACTACCGCGGCTCCACCGGGTACGGCCGGGAGTGGACGGACGCCCTCAAGCACCGCGTCGGCCTGATCGAGCTGGAGGACATCGCCGCCGTCCGGGAGTGGGCGGTCTCCTCCGGTCTCGCCGACCCGCGCCGCCTGGTCCTCACCGGCGGCTCCTGGGGCGGCTACCTCACCCTCCTCGGCCTGGGCACCCTGCCCGACGCGTGGGCGGTCGGCATCGCCGCCGTCCCGGTCGCCGACTACGTGACGGCGTACCACGACGAGATGGAGGCGCTGAAGGCGATGGACCGCACCCTCCTGGGCGGCACCCCGGAGGAGGTCCCGGAGCGCTTCGAGGCGTCCTCCCCGCTCACCTACGTCGACCAGGTCACGGCCCCGGTCTACATCTCGGCGGGCGTGAACGACCCGCGCTGCCCGATCCGGCAGGTCGACAACTACGTCAAGCGCCTGGAGGCACGCGGCGCGGTCCACGAGGTCTACCGCTACGACGCCGGCCACGGGTCCCTGGTGGTCGACGAGCGGATCAAGCAGGTCCGCCTGGAGCTGGACTTCGCCGCGCGGCACCTCCCCGGCGCGGAGGACTGACACGAACTGTCCGTAGCCGCCGGGGGCGCGCGGTATACGCAACGTCACAATTCGTTCACCGTGCGATGCGTCAACGCCCTCCGCGCGGGATACGGATAGGCCGTGCTCACAGATACGACCGGTTCCGACGACAACCCCCGGCGGCGCGCGTCCGAGCGGCGCGCGCCGGCGGCCGGGGGACCCGGACACCCGGAACCCCTGGTGTTCGCCGCCCAGTTCAGGTCATCGCCGCGAGGCGCCCGGCAGGCCCGGCACTGCGCGGTGCGGCGGCTGGCCGAGTGGGGGCACCCCCCGGGCTCCGACCTGTCCTGCGCGGTCGCCCTGCTGGTGGGTGAGCTCGCCGCCAACGCGGTCCGCCACGGCCGCGTGCCGGGGCGGGACTTCGCCCTCCGCCTCACGGTCGACGAGCCGTCCGGCATCGCCCGCGTCGAGGTCGTCGACGCCTCGGAGACCCCGCCGCCCACGACGGCCGCCGCCCAGGCCCCGGGGGACGCGGAGTCCGGCCGTGGCCTGTTCCTGGTCGACACCCTCGCCACCCGCTGGGGCACCCACCCGCGCGAACCCATCGGCAAGATCGTCTGGGCGGAACTGAAGCTCAACTGACGGCACGGCCACGGGCAGTACGTCACGGTGCGCCGGGCGGCGCCCCTGGCCCGGCGGCCGCCTCACGCGGCGCCCGGCTCGGTGGCGGGCCCGGGCGGCGGTGACGGCGGTGCGTGGGGGCACCGCCCCGCGCCGGCCGTGTCACAGCTCGCCGTCCGCCACCCACCGCGCGAGTTCCTCCGCCGTGCGCGGCAACGGCGCCGCACGCCCCCCGCGCGCGTCCCGCAGCGCCGCGCCGACCGCCACCCCCCACGGCAGCCGCAGTCCCGCCTCGCGCAGCACCTCGGCCCGCGCCAGCAGTTCCCCGGCCGCCCCCGCCCGCGGCCCGGACGGCCTCAGCAGGGCCACGTCGTCCGCCCAGCGCAGCGCCAGGTCCACGTCGTGGGTGGCCATCAGCACCGTGGTCCCCGCGTCCCGCAGCCGCTCCAGCGTGCCCAGCAGCCGTTCCTGCCCCTCGGGGTCGAGCCCCGCCGTCGGCTCGTCGAGGACGAGGACCCGCGGCCGCATGGCGACCGCCCCGGCGATCGCCGCCCGCTTGCGCTGCCCGTAGGAGAGGAGATGGGTGGGCCGGTCGGCCAGCGCCGTGATGTCGAGCGCCGCCAGCGCCTCCTCGACCCGCCCCCGGACCTCCTCCTCCGGCAGCCCCAGGTTCAGCGGCCCGAACGACACGTCCTGCGCGACCGAGGCCGCGAACAACTGGTCGTCCGGGTCCTGCATCACCAACTGCACGGTGGTCCGCAGCCGCGTCAGTCCCGCCCGGTCGTACGACACGGGCCGGCCCTCCAGCTCCACCCGCCCGGACAGCGGCCGCAGCCCGCCGCCCAGCAGCCGCATCAGGGTGGTCTTGCCGCTGCCGTTGCGTCCGAGCAGCGCCAGCGCACGCCCCTCGCGGACCTCCAGATCGAGGCCGTCGAGGACCGGCGGCCCGTCCTCGTACCGGAAGGAGACACCCCGCAGGGCGACCGGCGGCGGCGAGGAGGGGGGTGGCGACGAGGGGGGTGGCGGCGGCGACGGCGGACGGCTCATCCGAGGGGTCCTTCCAGTACGGCGCTGAGGACGGCGATCCCCGCCAGCAGCGCGAGACTCGCGAGGGTGAACGCCGCGGAGACCCGGGTGGACGGCACCAGCACCCGCAGGGTCCCGTCGTAGCCCCGCCCCGCGAGCCCGTCCTGCAGCCGCCCCGCCCGGTCGAAGGCCCGGACGAACGCGGTGGCCCCGAGCCCGCCCAGCGACCGCCAGGTCGCCGCCCGGGTGGTGTGCCCGAGCCGCGCGGCCTGCGCCTGCCGTACCCGCCGCACCGACTCCAGCAGCAGGAACGTCATCCGGTAGGTGACCAGCGCGACGTCCACCACCGCCGGCGGGACCCCGGCCCGCACCAGGCGGGGGAGCAGGTCCGACATCGGCGTGGTGAAGGCGAAGAGCAGGACCCCCAGCGAGGCCGCCGAACTCCGCAGGAGCAGTTCCCCGGCGCGCACCGGCCCGTCGGGGGCGAGCCCCACCAGCGGGCCGTTCGGACCGCCGACCCTCACCAGCAGCGTCGCCGCGCCCGTGAGGCAGAACCCCAGCGGCACCCGGTACGCCCGCCACAGGCGCCCGGCCGGCACCCGCGCCGGCCCCAGCAGCAGCGCCAGCGCGGCCGCCAGGACCAGCGCCGCGCCCGGCCAGGGCGGCAGCGAGACGGCCAGCACGGTCAGCCCGAACCCGAGCACCGCCTTGTCCACGGGATGACGGCGGCGCCAGCGACTGCCGTGCGCCGCCGTGTCGATCGACAGCACCGGCGTCAGACCCGTCCGGAGCCCGGCGCGTCCCCGCGCCCCTCGCCCGCGGCCCCGTCCGCACCCTCGGCCCCCGACCCGGCGGCCGAACCGGCAGTCGAACCGGTCACCGACCCGGTGGCGGACCAGGCCCCCGACCCGGCAGCCGAACCGGCGGCGGACCAGGCCCCCGACCCCGCAGCCGACCCGGTCACCGAACCGGCAGCCGACCCGGCGGCCGAACCGGCGGACCCGGTCACCGACCCGGCGGCGGACCCGGTCACCGACCCGGTGGCGGATCCGGCGGCCGACCCGACAGCCGACCCGGCGGCCGTCCCCAGGGCCGCCACCGCCCTGGCCTCGCCCTGGCGCCGTCCCCGCCACAGCCCCAGGCAGTAGGCGACCACTCCCGCGCCCACCGCCGCCTGCAGGGCGAACAGACCCGACTCGATCTCGCCCGACGGCGGCTCGTAGACCGGGGAGAACCACGGCCGGTAGTCCGGGTCGATCTCCTGGATCGCCACCTCCGCCTCGGCGTCCGCGCCGGCGAACGGCTCCTCCTTGTGGTCCCCCAGTCCGAACGCCACCGGCAGCACGGCCAGCAGGACGACGCCCAGCACCAGCAGCAGGTTGATCCGCGCGTTCCGGCTCATCGGGCCACCGCCTCGGCGTCGGCCTTGCCGCGGGTGCCCGGACGCAGCCCCAGCCGCGCCAGTTGCCCGCCGTTGGACTGCGCCAGCAGCCGGACGACCAGCACCGTGAGCAGCCCCTCGCCGACCGCGAGCGGGATCTGCGTCACCGCGAAGATCGAGCCGAACTTGCCCAGCGCGCCCGCGAATCCGCTCGCCGGGTCCGGGAACGCCAGCGCCAACTGCACGCTGGTCACACAGTAGGTGCTCAGGTCGGCGACGAACGCGGCGCAGAACACCGCGACTTCGAGCCCCGCCCCGCACCGCCGGGCGAGCAGGTACGCCCCGTACCCGGCCCAGGGGCCGACCACGGCCATGGAGAAGACGTTGGCCCCGAGCGTGGTCAGCCCGCCGTGCGCGAGCAGCAGGGCCTGGAACAGCAGGGTGACGGTGCCCAGCACCGCCACCACCGGGGGCCGGAACAGCACCGCCCCCAGCCCGCTCCCGGTGGGGTGCGAGCAACTACCGGTCACAGAAGGCAACTTGAGCGCCGACAGAGCGAACATGAAGGCACCCGAGGCTCCCAGCAGGAGCGTGCTCTCGGGATGCTCCCTCACCTCACGGGTGAGTCGGCGTACTCCGTGGACGACGAACGGCGCGGACGCGGCGCCCCAGGCGACCGCGTGCACCGGAGGAAGGAACCCCTCGGCTATGTGCATGGCTCAGCAGACCCTCTCCAGCACCTCGTGGATGGACGACGCGCCTTGGCCGGTCTCCTGGCTGACGGGTACCACACGCCCGTGCTCCGCCTTCCCGGGTCCGTGAGGACCCAGTGGCTGCCCGCGAGGGCCGGAGCCGGACTTCCCGATCACAGTGGCGAGGGCCGCACCGGCATCACACCGGATTTCCCGTTCACCAAGGCGTTGTGACAGTAATGGGGCAGCCGCTTACTGACAAGCGAGCCTCCCGCCGCTCCGCCGGGTCAGGGACGGTCCAGACCCCAGGTCTGCAGGACGTACGGCCGCCCCTTCTCCTCCCCGGTGATCAGCGGCACGTCCAGCAGCCGGAACCCCGCCCTGGTGGCGACGGCGACGCTGGCCGCGTTCTCCGCCTCCAGTTCGAGGATCACCTGCCGCGCCCCCAGCTCCTCGAAGGCGTACGAGGCCATCACCCGCACCGCGCGGGCCGCGAGCCCCCGGCCCCGGTGCGCGGGCCCCACCGCGTACCCGATCTCCGTCCCCTCCGGCGCACGCCGCAGCATCACCTCGCCGAGCGGGGCCCCGCCGTCCTCCGTGACGGCGAGCAGCACGGCCTTCCCCTCGGCCCGCAACTGCCGGGTGCGCACCAGCCGTTGCTCGGCCGCCTTCTCGTCGAAAGGGGAGACGATGGGCGTCCAGTAGGCGATGTCGGGGTGGTCGAACAGGGCCGGCATCGCCGCCACGTCGTCCTCCGTCCAGTCACGGAGGACGAGGCCCTCCCCGCGCAGCTCCATCCGCTCCGGGAACGCGGGCTGGTCGAGCTGCTCGGGCGGTGCATCGGTCATGGCAGGGCCTCCGGGCGACGGGCGACGGGCACGAACGCGCATCCTGTCCCCCGCCACCCGCCCCTGTCAGCCGCTTTTCCGCCCCGCTGCCACGGCCGCCGCCCCGGCGGCACCGGCTCACCGCCCGCCCGCACGGGCGCCACACTCCTTCGCACCCTCCGACGCCAGACGCATCCGCCGCGCCCCCACCCCCGGAAGTGCGCCGTCCGCCCCGCCCGTGTCCCCCGGCGGTGGCCTCCGCCGGTTCCGCAGGGGCCCGTCAGGGTCTCCTCAGGGGCCCTCAAGCTCTCTCAGGGCTCGAAGCGGTAGCCCATGCCCGGCTCGGTGATCAGATGGCGGGGGTGCGAGGGGTCCGCCTCCAGCTTGCGGCGCAGCTGGGCCATGTAGACGCGCAGGTAGTTGGTCTTGTTGCTCTGGTAGGCGCCCCACACCTCGTGCAGCAGCTGCTTCTGGCTGACCAGCCGGCCGGGGTGGGTGAGCAGGATCTCCAGCAGGTGCCACTCGGTGGGCGTCAGGCGCACCTCCCGGCCCTCGCGGGTCGCTCTCTTCGCCACCAGGTCGACGGTGAACGAGCCGGTCTCCACCAGGCTGCTCTCCGGCTCCGACGACACCGCCCGGGTGCGCCGCACCGCGGCCCGCAGCCGCGCCAGCAGCTCGTTCATGCTGAACGGCTTGGTCACGTAGTCGTCCGCCCCGGCGTCCAGCGCGGCGACCTTCTCGTCGGAGCCCTGACGCGCGGACAGCACCAGGATCGGCACCCGGGTCCAGCCGCGCAGACCCTCGGTGACCTCGACGCCGTCCATGTCGGGCAGCCCCAGGTCGAGCAGCACGACGTCCGGCCGGCGCGCGGCGGCCAACCGCAGGGCGGTGAACCCGTCGGGCGCCGCGTCCACGCGGTACCCCCGCGCCCGCAGGTTCAGCACCAGCGCGCGGGCGATCTGCGGATCGTCCTCCACCACCAGCACCCGCGTCGCCGCGGGGTCCCTGTCCCCGCCACCGCGGTCGGCCGTCACCGGTGCGTCGACGGTCAGGGAAGACATGGCGGCTCCTGCACGAGGGTCGGAAGAACCTGACCTCACCAGGAAACGCGCAGTTCAGCGGGACATCGTACTTTTTGACGCCTTCCATACGACCCCACCGCCGAACTTTGACGCCCCCCTGACACCGCCGCAGATGCTCGGACTCAGCAGGCGGTGTCGGCGGTGTGCGCGGTGAACGCAGCCCAGGCGGTGGGGGACAGGAGCAGGGGCTGGATCCGGGTGTCCTTGGAGTCGCGCACGTGCACAGCCTGCTGGGTCAGGGCCACCTCGACGCAGTTGCCACCGCCGCCGCCGCTGTAGCTGCTCTTGAACCAGACGAGTTCGGTGGTGCTCATAGCGCTCCTCGCATTTGCTCCAGCAGGCTTGCGGTGGCCGTGCGGCTGAGAGCCTGCGAGCGCATCTTTCCATAGCGGCGGAGCATCGCACTGACGAGTCTCGGGTCGGTCACGAGAGCGCTGGTGTCGTGCGCTTCGACGTACCCCACCCACTTGTTGTCCTGGGTTTCCGCCAGGTACTGCGGCCCCTCGAACCCTGAGTGGTCCTCCTGGCACAGCGGCATGATCAGGATCTCCACGTTGCGGCGCTGTCCCTGTTCCAGCAGGTTGTCGACAAGCACGCGAGTGACCTCACCGCCTCCCAGCCGGCGTTGCAACAGGGCCTCTTCGATCACGAACGAGAACTCGGTGTTGGGGCGCTCAGCCAGCAGGCGCTGGCGTTCCAGGCGAGCGGCGACCTGACGCTCGAACTGTTCCTCGCAGAGGTGCGGCAACCTGCGCTCGAAGATGGCCCGGATGTACGGTTCCGGCTGCAGCAAACCCGGGATCGCGCACGCCTCGTATGCGTACAGAGACACCGCCTCCTCCTCGATCCCCGCCCACTGGCGGAACCAGGACGCCAGCCCCGCCCTCCGCGTGAGGCTCCGCGCCGCGGCGCCCAGCACCTTGGCCGCGGCGGCCCCGAGCGCCGGTTCCGCCCGTGCGGGCAGGTCGCTCGGCGGGAACCTCTTCCCCTGCTCGATCTTGGCGACGTAGGCCGTGGAGTACTGCACCCGGTGGGCGAACTCCTCCTGGGTGAGCCGGGCCTGCTCCCGCAGCGCCTTCAGAACCGCGCCGAAGGTCTTGAGGCTGTCGGACAGGTCGTGCTCCCCGTTCGAGCCACCACCCGCCCCGGTCCCGGCACCGCCTCCGCCGCCGTTGTCCGTAGCCATGCAGCCGCCCGCCTCCCTGTACCGTCGCACACCGAACCCCGCCCAGAGTTACGTAACGTGACCCACCCGGTCCACCGAGTGAACCAGTACAGGCGAATCTGTATCGGCGTCGGTCCTGTTGACGAGGCGCGGACGGCGGGACCGTGGGCCGCATGCCGATGCCACAGACGCAAGCCGACGTCACCGTGCGTACGTTCGAACAGCGGTTTCCCGCGACCCGCCGCGGTGCGCGCCTCGCCCGCGGACTCGCCGCGCACCAACTGGACGTGTGGGGCGTGCCCCACGGCATGCCGGCGTCGGACGCCACCGTGCTGATCGTCGCGGAGCTGAGTGCCAACGCCGTCCTGCACGGACGCGTACCTGGGCGTGATTTCGCGCTGCGGCTCGTCCACGGTCCGGCGGCCGGGCTCGTGCGCGTCGAGGTGTCCGACACGCATCCCGCCCAGCCGGTGGCCCTGGCCCCGGCCGCCGACGCGGACGGGGGCCGGGGCCTGCTCCTGGTCGCCGCCCTGGCCTCGCGCTGGGGCGTGGCGGAGCGCACCGGGCCGGGGAAGACCGTGTGGGCGGAGGTCGACCTGGCGGGAACGGGACCCTCCCCGATCCCCACGTGAGCGCGCGGCCGTCCGTCCTCCCCCGCCCGCGTCGTCGCCGCCGCGAGTGAAGCGGTGCGTGGCTTGCCGAACGACCACCACGTGCGGCCACCAGGTGGGTGCGCCGGAGTTCGGCGCCCCCTCGGCCCGTGAGGTCTGCCCGTGGCGCGGATCTATGCCGCGCACCGACCACGCTGCCGGCCGGCGTCCGCCGGCCGGCAGCGCCCGGACCACCGTCTCTCCCGGCCCCGTGACGTCACGGCCGAGCCGCATCACCTGGCAGATCAGTCGATGAGCGCGGTCGCTTCGACCTCGACGAGCACATCCGGTTCGAAGAGGTGCTCGACACCGATGAGGGAGGCGGGCGGCATCGGAAGCCGGAGCCCGATCTCGTCGGCGACCGCCTCCACACCGCTCATGAAGTCGCTGATCTTCTCCGGGCTCCACCGGGTCACGTAGAACGTCAGGCGCAGCACGTCCGCGAAGGATGCGCCCGCGCCCGCCAACCCGAGGGAGGTGTTGCGCAGCGCCTGGGCCACCTGCCCGGCCAGATCACCCGGCGCGACCGGAGTCCCGTCGGCCTGGCGCGCGATCTGCCCACTGACGTGGACGTGCTTCGCCCCGGTGCCCACGGCGACGTGGTGATACGGGGCCGGTTGCAGCATGCCTGCGGGCGTGAAGTGCTGAACGGTCATGCTCTTCCCTTCTCCTACTAAGTATCCTCAAGCTACTTAGTAGGAGAAGGACACTTCAACGAGACCAGGTTTCACCATGGATACCGAGGACGAACTCCGCATCGACGCCCCGCACCGCGAACTGCTCGACCAGATCCTCGACAAGTGGTCGCTCAGCGTCCTCAACGAACTCTGCGAACGCCCGTGCCGCTTCAACGAACTGCGCCGGGCCATCCCCCGGGTCACGCAGAAATCGCTCACCGCGACACTCCGGCGGCTCGAGCGCAACGGCGTGATCGAGCGCGAGCTCGTCTCCACCCGCCCCGTGGCGGTCATGTACCGGATCACGCCCCTCGGCAAGACCCTCCGGCACCCCGTGGACGTCCTGCTGGCGTGGGCCGCACAGAACATGCCCGCGATCGAACGCGCACGCGAAGACTTCGACACGAGGGAAGAAGAAGCCCACCTCTGAGCGGCGGCCCGGTTGAGCACCGCCGCCCCCTCATGCGCCGCCAGATCCCCCTCCCCGACCGCCGAGCGGCCCTGTGAAAATCGAGTCGAGGCCGCCCGCGCCTACAACCAGCAGGGCCGCCTGGCCGAGGGCTACCAGGCCCGAACTCCACCGCTTCAGCCGTCGACCGGGAGTCCCCGCGTGAGCGCAGAGCAGCCGTTCCTGTACGTCGTCGTCTGCGCCGCCGGCATCGCGGGCGACGCCCACAAGCTGATCAGCGCCGCGCAGAAGCGAGGGTGGCGCGTCGGCGTCATGGCCACGCCCCAGGGGCTCGGCTTCCTCGACGCCGAGGCGATCGAGGCCCGGACCGGCTACCCGATCCGCTCCGCCTGGCGCAGCCCCGGTGACCCGCGCCCCCTCCCGCCCGCCGACGCGATCGCCGTCGCGCCGGCCACGTTCAACACGGTCAACAAGTGGGCGGCCGGCATCGCCGACACCCTCGCCCTGGGCATCCTGTGCGAGGCGTACGGGCTGGGTACACCGACCGCTGTCCTGCCGTACGTGAACGCCGCCATGGCCGCCCACCCGGCGTACGGCCGGAGCCTGGACCAGCTGCGGGAGATGGGGGTGCTGGTCGGGACGTACGAGCCGCACCGTCCGAAGGCAGGCGGGGGAGCGGAACGCTTCCACTGGGAGGAGGCACTGGAGCTGCTGGCTCCCGCGCTGGCGGGAAGAGCGGCCGACTGAGGACTGGCGGCCGTGCGCGCGAGTACCGTGCCAGTGCCGGGTGGCCCTCCCAACGCACGTCAGGCCCGGTGCTGATCTCTCAGCACCGGGCCTGACCTGGTGTTACGGCTGTCGGGGTGGCGGGATTTGAACCCACGACCTCTTCGTCCCGAATGAGGTTCGGTTGGGGAGCCTGCCAGCCCTGATGGCGTTTCCCCAGGTCAGGCGGATGGGCTCGGTTGGTGTCGCGGGGCCTGGAAGGGGTTCGGGGAGCGGGTTGGCTCCCAGATGGCTCCCAGAGAGCCCCGCCACTCGGACGCGTGGTCACTCTGTGGCCCTATGCGTTGTCCGCGGCCCGGCTACGAAGGCTGTTGACGTAGTCCTTGTGGAGGATGGGCCGACATTGTGGACGCTTCCCTATGGACATGCTCCAGGAAGCTTGGCTGTTTAGCACAAATTCGCGCCCAAAATCGGGTGTTCCACGGAATCTGAGTGAGTGTCACCCCTGCTGCTAGCGTCTTTCAGGCAGTCACATCAGCGGACTCACGCTCCTCACCTTCGCCATGTTGGCGGTGGGCGGCAACGCCGGCAGACGAAGCCGGTACGTCTCGGAAGTGCGGTCGAGTGTGCTGATGCCGTCTCGGACACATCGGGTCTTGCCCGGGCGAGCCGAGGGGGAGAACGGGAAGCAGCGTGACCGATCTCCTTGGACGACCACGGCGTCCAGGTGCGTACCTGGATGGACACCGGGACGAAGATCGGAGAACACCTGATGGAGACATCACCTGGCGCGGGCGAGACCGTGCTGCCCCGCCCCGTCGAAGCGCTACCCCTTCCTGCGTTGGCGGCCGCAACACGGAAGCTCGCCGACAAGCTCATCGAGCACTTCACCATGGGCGAGCCTGCCGCTTTGGCCCTTGCGCAGGCCGTCGTCGACCCGTCTGCCGCCCGTCTGGCAGCAGGGTCCCCGGAGCGGCTGCGGGTACCCGGCGGGGTGATTCTGGCCATTCGGGCTGAGGTATGGGCGCGCCATGTCATCCCGGACCCGCGAAATCCCCGCATCAGTCCGTCGCGTCGGCACCCGGCCTCGAACCTGATCGGCACTGGCGAGAGCACGCGCTTCCGCCCGTTGGCTGAGCCGATCGCGGCATCAGGGGGTCGCCCGGAACTCGTGCAGAGGCTCGCGAACCAGGAACACCTCGCGTGGGCGGCGCAACTGTCTAAGGAGTATGTGCTCGACCACAACGACTGGCGCGAGTCCCTGCGCCACCAGGGAGTGATGACCGAGGTGTGGCTGGCCGCGACGGCCTTCCAGCACGAGGACAAGACACCCGGTGTAACGGTGCCGGTCACCGTCGAGGGGTCGAGCCGTGTGACGTGTGCCCATGACCTGCTCGGCCTCAGGTCCGCTGACGTTCCCTACATTCGGGATACGGCGAAACTGCGCTCCCACATCCGCAAGCTCAACGAAGCGATTGCGACTGCGGGTGACCCCGCGCAGGTTGACCCCGAAGTGGCAGTCACTGTGCGCTGTGAACGGCTTCCTGCGCTGCTGCTTGTCGGTTTCGAGCCGCACGACGGCACCACCGCTGACTTCGGCGTTGCCGTGAAGTCGTTGGTTGCGCTCCGGCATGTTGACCCGCCCAAGCCTTGGGGCGAGGCTGCGGAGAACGAGGCCCTCGCCGATGCCGTGGTGGATGAGATCGAGCGGCGGACACTGATCACTCCCAGCAAGGCCGACTGGCTACGTGGTGCCCTTACCCCTGATCAGGCGAAGGCCGCTGGATTCAACGATGACCCGTCCGTCCGGGCGGCCGCCATCGTCCGGCTCTTCACCGAACGCGATCAGTCGATTCATGCCGCTGTGCGGGTTGCCATTACCGGACAGAGTACCCGCAAAAACATCACCACGAAGCTGCTGCTCGACGTGGCTTCCTCGCTGGTCATGCGTTCGGTTTCGGAAGAGGACTCCCGTCGGCGCGAACGGATGCGGAAGTACCTGAAGTCGGCGTTCCCGGGCGAATTGGCCAAGGACTGGGAGGCCACGTTCCGCGGTACGGAGGAGCTTGCTCAAGCCGCACTTGCAGAGGTGACAAAGGGCGAACCAGGCGTGGCGACCCGGGAGCTTGCGGCCCGCAGTGCCTATCCCCTGGTGATCAACGGCCAGCTAACGGGTGATCGTGGCACGCAGAACAACGATCAACCCGACCGGCGGCATCCAGGCGAGGTCATCGACCGCATGCGCAGTAGCGCGCACGGCGTGCACCAGCTGAAGCAGACACTTCTCGACTCTGTGGCGGGCCGCAGGACCCGCAAGGTCGACGAGACGGGCCAGGTAACGCAGAACGAAGACGGTCGCGACATCCTCGTCACCGACGCTGATCTCCGTCGCACCTTCCCAGCTGCCGGCGAAGGCCCATCGCCGACACCGGCTCCCAAAAACGCGGCTGAGATTCTCGGGAACGCCCTGCACGACCTGGCCACTTCGATTCAGGCTGTTGAGGGTGCGGTCAAGGCTGTGGAGGCGGTCCGGGCCGATGACGGAACCCGTGCAATCGATTCGCTGGGTGCCGACCGGGCCGACTGTGAGGCGTGGCGGAACATCCTGCAGGACGTGCTGTTCAAGTTGCCCGTCTGGCAACAGCGAAGCGTCCAGCGGCACGGGATCATCGCCGAGGACCCGTACGACCTCGACGCAGACCGTGACGATGAGGAAGGAGAGGAACCGGACAACGAGTTCGAGGACGAACCGACTGACGAAGACGCCCCGTCTCAGGACGAGGTTGCTTGAATCTCTCGTCGCTCCCGGGTTCTTAGACAGGTATAGAACCCAGAAGCGCGCAAGGAAATGCGACGCGGACAGACGGTGAGGCCCACCCGCCCGGCCAGGGCGAGGGCGGTAACGCCGGCTTCCCGAGGTTGGTCCTCGGGAAGCCGGTACGCCTCGGGGCCGAACTGGGATCCGCTGCCGCTTGCCGTCACACCGGGAGCGACCCGGAAGACATCAAGTGGGTGCGCCGGACAATTCCCAGCTCACCCTGGCTATTCACTGTGGACCGGACATGGCCACGGGCTGGGAGCCCTCGATGGACAGCCTGCATTTTCTCGTCGGCCGCGAACAGGAGCTTGACGATCTGATCCGATCACCTCAGCACTGGGACCCAGTCCCTGTGGCATGCAGGGACGTGGACGTGAATCTCTACCATCCGGAGGACGGGGAGCGGCCCGCTGAGGACCTCTTGGCCGCATGCGTCGCCTGTGCGGACCGCTTGCAATGCCTTGCCCTCGCGTTGCGCGCAGAGGACTCGGAAACCCGTCATGGGTGGTACGGCGGGGTCGGCCCGGCAGACCGCGACCGTATCGCGGCTATGCTTCGGCTTTCCGTTGAGACCACATCCTTGCCGGACCGGGCTCTCACAGCGATTCGTCTGGTCCGAGACGGATGGCGAGTCAACGACATCGCGCACGTGCTTGGCTGCTCCAGGCGAACCGTGCAGCGTTACCTCCGTTCAGTGCGCTGACGCCAAGCTCGCAACCGAGGTTCCCTGGGTTCGCTACGTCCGACGTCCAGGAGCTTGTCTGTTCCTCGGCGCATGGCCTGCCGGACTTGGGTCCTTCGGTGCACAACTGCCCCATGACGAGATGTCTCCTAGTTGAGAGCAAGACGGAAGTCCAAGTAGGACCTGGATGGGATGCAGTCGGCGGTCAGGGTGTCGAACGCTTCGGGGCTATTGGCGTCGTCGTGGGCCCCATCTCCAGGGCGACATCGCGGCAGCAACCTTCCCTAGGTGCTCCACGCGGGGTTGTGCCCGCACGGCTTGAGGCCGGGCGGCGGGTCTGCTACTGCGGGCCCCTGCGCTATGAGTTCGGCGCGATTGGTGCGCGCCAGCTCACTTCCGCGCTGTACGGCGAGGACGCACGACTTGCGCGGTCGCAGAGGCTGGAGTGGCAACTTGCCGCCATGAGGGCGAGGGGAAGTAGCAGATGTGCAAGGACACGTAGATCAACTAAAGCTCATGCGGTAGCATCCTCGGAGCAACGCAAGCTGTCGTGAATCGGAGTGATGCGTGGACGCGAACGTGGACGGGCCGATGCCGGCCTGGGCTAGTGCTCGCTTTGGGGAGGATGTCGCCGGACTTCGCCTGGCGATCCAGATGGGGCTTCTCGACACTGAGTCGGCGATGCTCGAGTCACACGTGGCCGGTCGGTCCAAGCACAAGTTCGCCGCGGGAGCGGCTCGCATGACCAATCAGTACGACCGGATCGCCGAGCATGTGCTTGACCTCGGCATCCCGGGCACTGAGCTGATCAAGCCGGGCACCTTCTACGAACTTGTGCTGGTGCACAACACCCTCCTCTGTCCCTACCGCGTGGAGTCGGTCGACGGCTTCGAGCCGGGTGACAAGTGGCCGAAGAAGCTGTCGCGGGTGATGCGGGAGCTGTTCGCAGTCACTGACGCGCCGACGCCACGCTGGGTCGCCGATCCGTTGCTGCAGGTGGAAGGTGAGGAGCTGGTTCTACGACGATCCCTTGCTGATCTGGCTGAGCGGGACCCGCGCCCCGGTCTGGTACTCATCCCGTACGAGATGAACATGAGTGGCCTGCAACGAGCCTGGTGGGGACAGGCTAACCTCCTGGACGAGGCCGGAAACCTTCAGTGGGTGACCGAGAAGTCTCTCCTCACGACCGGAGCCGAGAGCCGCCTCTACGCCGTGCCGGATCAGCGTGCAGGGGATAACTTCGCTTCTGGTGATCTTCCCGAGGTGCCGCTTTCCACGCGCAGTGAGGCGGCCCGTGCCACGGGGACTCCGCCGCAGAGTGAGATCGAGTACGAGGCGTTCGTAAACGCTGCTGAGGGCAATGAAGATTGAGCAACCACTACTCCCGGGAACGAGCCTGGGCGGTACGTCACCGAGAGCGGTGTGGGACGGCTTCCACGCGCCCCGGCTGACACAGGCGCGACGTCTCGCCGGGCTCACGAAGCGTGAGGTCGCGGACGGCATTGGTGTGTCGGCAGCAGCTGTAGGTCAGTACGAGGCGGGCACCAGCCGCCCTCGTCCCGAACTGATCCCTCGCCTCGCTGAAGTGTTGGATGTGCCGATTCAGTTCTTCGTCGCAGGCCGGCCGATGGGCAAGGTCGATACCTCAATGGCGCACTTCCGGGCCTTGCGTTCCACCTCTGGAGCCCAGCGCGAGCGGGCCCTCGGCTTCATCGAACAGGTATGGGAACTGACTCATGCCCTCGAGAAGCGGGTACAGCTGCCACCCGTGGACCTTCCGGGCTTCACGGGTGGCGAGGTGTATCCCGGGACGGACCTACCTGGCGATCCCGTGGGCGCTGCGCGAGCGCTCCGGCGCCACTGGGGACTGGGCGACGGGCCGGTTCGCCACCTAGCACGCCGAATGGAGTCACACGGTCTTATCGTGGTGGCGCCTACGGAGGCCGACGAGGCAGCAGCCAAGGTTGACGCTTTCTCCAGCTCAGGACTGCTGCGTCCTGTCGTCGTACTCACACCCAATCGCGCTGATGATGTCTACCGATATCGCTTCAGCGCGGCCCACGAGCTTGGGCACCTGGTCCTCCACGCGGGCGCCACCGGCGACAGTCGTTTGGAGCGAGAGGCGGATGCTTTCGCCGCCGAGTTCCTCACTCCCCAGAAGTCGATCCTTCCTCTGCTGCCGCGCCGGGTCGACCTGGCACAGTTGGCTGGCCTGTCCCAGACCTGGGGCGTGTCGGTAAGTTCGCTCATCTACCGGTACAGGGAACTCGGACTTGTCTCGGACGCGACGATCAGCCGCGCCTACCAGCGACTTCGGGGCCTCAACGGCCAGCCGGGCTTTGCCCCGGAATCGGTTCGTGGATACCCCGGGGAACAGCCAGTGATGCTTCGCAAGGCGTTCGAGCTGGCGGAACAGGACACTGGACTAACGATCCCCGCGCTTGCCGCAGAGCTTGCTTGGAAGCCGGCGAGGGTGCGTGAGCTGCTTGGAATGCCGGACAGCCGTCCTGTGCTGAGACTGGTCTGACGCGTCGCTGGCGAATGGACCTGTGTCTCCCCAGCGGCTTCCGGCTGGTCTGCCAGTTCCAACGTTGCCGGGCGAGGGCCAGGTCTGTGGGCTGGCATCCTGTTGCAGGACTTGGGCTCATACGACCTGGGGAGTCGAAGGCCGGGACGCCGTGCATCGTCCCGGCCTTCAGCGCAGCCCATACGCGCATTTGTAAGGGGCTTCTGCGTCGGTGGCCCGGAGGAAGTGAGGCTCCTTCCGGAGCCTTCCGCCCCTCGTACGGCACGCGACCCCAACCGGGGCGCCGCAGTCGCGGCACTCCCAGTCAAGGGCCTCCGCCACCCCTTGCGCCTTGATCTCGTCGAGTACCGCCCTGCGCTGGTTCCACCAGGCTTCCCTCTCGGGTCCTGACGTCGGTGCCCTCGACTCTTGCAGCTGACGGAAGGCTCGCTGGCGCTCGGGATCGGCGAGTGGGCCGGACAGGGGCTTGGTGACGACGGCCGCCGCGGCTGCCTCCTCGCCTGCCTCCAGTTCCGCTTCCATGGCGTCCACTCGCTGACGCAAGTGGCGCTCGAAGTCGGCCAGTGTCGCCCCAGGATGTGTTCCGGAGAAGTTCAAGGTCTCCAGGTAGATGGCGTGCAGAACGCCGAGCCTCTGCTGTGCCTTGTAGTTGGTGAACTCGCGCATCGTGGTACCGGTGCGTCCTCTCGCGTGTTGATCGGGTGGGCTCAGAGGTAGCGGCTGAAGGCCGTCTCCAGGCGCTTGACGGCATCGTCGTGAGCACTCATATGGGGCTGCATCACCCACAGGTCCTCGCGGAAGGGTTCGAACCCCAAGGACCGCCAGGTGTGTTGGACGACTGCTTTCTCCCGAGCCATCGTCGCCCTGTCGTCCCGTTCGCTGACAGGGATGTCGATTGGGTGGGGATGTGTCGCCACGAGCGCCGCCTGGCTGGCCACCCACCGGAGCATGCGGCCTATCAATAGCCGGCCGACGCCGCCCAGGCCACGCCACGCTGGCGCGATCAGTACTCGGTCGATGATGACGACGTGCGTGCCGCTTACCAGGCCCTCCTCCAGGTCGCTGTGGAGGCCGAGATCGCCGGACGCGTCGAAGAGCGGGGAGAAGTGCTCGTAGTCGCTGCTGCGTGAGTCCAGGGACGCGTAGATGTGGCCGATGCGCCACAGGTCCAGCGTGAGGCCGGACATGGAGAGGATCGTCAACTCTTGGCGCTGGCCCTGGGACGTCTGGGCCAGCGAGACGCCCGGACCGAGGAGGCGGGCGTTGTCGGCCACGGCCTCCTCGTCGTCCGGCTCCCACAGGGGCAGGACAGCACGGCAGCCCCACTCCAGTGTCGCCGGATCGTCGTGGGCGTCCGATGCGACAAGAGACGCGGCGGAGTCGAAACGTAACTCCAGACGGTTCAGAGACGTCAGAAGCTCCACCCGCGCGGGTGCGGCAGCAGTCATAAGGTCAAACGCTAGCCACTTGTCCCGCTTCCTACCGGGCGTTTCCTGATACCGGGCGCTGCTTTGCGCAATGGCAGGAGCGTTGTCCTTTCCTGCGGTAAGGAGCACCTCGGGAAGTGGGCGAGTGCTCTGGATCAGTCCATACGTCCCGCCACCGCCCTGAGGGCCGAGTGAGGTGGTGCGCCGCGCGGTCTCTGACGGATCTTGGTGAAGGTGATCGGGCCCGCCCGATGGGATACGGACTCGGTGCCTGTTTGGCCGTAAGCGGGTGCCGGCGTGGTTGTGTGCAGGTTAGGCAAAGGCCGCGGCTCGAAAGGTGTTCCGGACGCCGGTCAAGGGCTCCCGGTCGCGGGTGAAGTAGAGCTTGTTGGTCAGGAGGATCGCCCAGCGCCGTTGCGTGGGGCTGATCCACATGCCCGTGCCGGTGAAGCCGTAGTGGACCCAGACGTCCTCGTGCAGTTCGGTGCCGGGTGCTGGGTGCCAGAAGAGGCCGCGGGCGGGGGTGAGTTCCCCGGTGCGGACACGGAGGGAGTCGGCGATCCACGATGGGCCGAAGGCGGTCTGTGCCGGGGCGAGAATGTGGCGGAGGAAGCGGCCAAGGTCGGTGAGGGTGGAGAACGCGCCGGCGATGCCGCAGGTGCCGCCGAGGAGGCGGGCGGAGAAGTCGTGCACGGTGCCCTTGAGATGGGTGCCGGCTTCCTCGTCGAGTTCGGTGGGGGCGCAGCGGGCGACCGCGTCCGTAGGGAGAGGGCCGAAGCCGGTCTCGGTCATGCCGATGGGTTCCCAGATGCGGCTTGCGGCCAGGGTGTCGAGGGGCTTCCCACCGAGGTACTCGGCCAGGTAGCCGAGGATTAGGGCGGCCCGATCCGTGTACTCGACGGCTTCGCTGGGCGCGCGGTGGAGGGCTTCGTGGAGGACGCCGTCGCGGATGTCCTGTGGGTCGGTGCCGTAGAGGTTCTTGAGGTTGGCGCGGAGAGGCAGACCGGCCGTGTGGGTCAGGAGCTCGTGGGTGGTCACCTGGGCGAGGGGGTGGCCGGTGACCTCGGGCCAGAAAGCGCCGAGCGGGGTATGGAGCTGGAGCTTGCCCTCTTCGACGAAGGTGCCGATGACGGCCCATACGGCGACGATCTTGGTGAGACTGGCGATGTCGAAGACGGTGTCGAGCCGCATCGGTTCGTCGGGGGCGGTCGGGTCGAGGAGACCGACCGCCCCGCTCGCCGTCGTACCGGAGGCGTCGCCGACGGCCCAGACGGCTCCCGGATAGACCCGGTCGCGGACGCCGTCCTCGAGGAGCTGCTCAATGTGCGGAATGTCGAGCGTCATGGTGTTCCGATCGTAGTGAGACTGCTGGCCCTGGCGGAGGTGCGCCACGGGTGGTCAGACGAGGCGTCTGCCGAGCTCGGCGAGGGCTGCGGCGGTGGCGCTCAGGGGGAAGCGGGCCGCGTTGGTGACGCCGGCCGCGCGGAGCGCCGACAGGAGGCCGGGGCTGGCGCGGAGGCGGTCGATTGCGCGCGCGACGGCGTGCGGGTCGGCGAAGTCGGTGGCGAGGCCGGTGGTGCCCAGCGCCTCGGTGAGGCCGGGAACTGGCTGGTAGAGGACGGGAAGGCCGCATGCCTGGGCTTCCAGCGCGACGAGGCCCATGGCCTCGAGCGTCGTGGAGGGCATCACCAGGACGTCGTGGTCGGCGAAGGTCCTCCAGAGTTGTGGCCGGCGGAGCCAGCCGAGGTAGTGGACGTGTACTCCGTGCCGGTGGAGACGGGGACGAAGGGCGTGGAACTCGGCTCTGGGGGCGGCGACGGACAGCTCGGCCGACTGGGTGAGGGGGAGGGCTGAGAGAAGGGTGTCGAAGCCCTTCTCGGGGGTGAGGCGGCCGGCGTACAGGATCCGCAGGTGGCTGGAGGACTGGTGCCGGCGTCGTGGGGGAGGGCTGGCGATGAGGCCGTTCGGGATGCCCCAGGGGACCTTCTCCACTTTGCGGCGGCGGGTGTCGGGGGCGAGCAGAAGCAGGCGGTCGGCCATCGCGCCGGTCGGCACCACGATCACGTCTGCCGCCCAGGCCGCCTCGCGCAGGGTGGCGAGCTGTTCCGGGTGCGCTTCCGCGAACAGCAGATCGGTGCCGTGGACGAGGGCGATCCGAGGGCGTTTCGGGAAGGCGCGGAGCAGGGCCGGTGTGGCGCCGAAGGCGAGGTGCTGCAGATGGAGTACCCCGACCTCGCCTGGGTCGACCGCCTCCACGAGGGCCCGCTGCAGTGTGGTGACGTAACGGCGGAACGCGTATCCGGTCAGGCACTTCCCTGGTGCCTGCACGAGGTCCAGACCCGCTGGCGCGGCCGGCCGCAGGCCCCTGTGCTCCGGGGCGAGCATGAAGGCCCGTGCGGGCAGGAGGGGACTGCGGCCGGTGTACAGATCGAGGAAGAGCTCGACGCTTCCGCCGGGGCTCGGGAACGGCAGGTCGAGGGCCGTGACGACGCTGGGGTTCATGCGGAGCCTCCAGGGTTTTCCTCGTAGAGGCGGGAGGTCTCGATGCCTTGGCTGGACCGGTACTTCAGGCCGTGGTGCTGGTAGCTGGCCGCAGCGCCGAGGGCCTGGAGGAAGATCAGCTTGCCGAACGTCATGCGCGGGTAGACGCGGACCGGTCGGCTGGCGCGGATCTCCAGCGTCCAGCGGATGGCGTGACCCTGGTGTCCGAGGGGAGCGGAGACGTGGACCCAGACGCCGAGCGCGCCGATGGTCCGGTCGCCGTTGAGGAACTGCGCGTACGTCTCCGAGCCGGTCCGCTCGTAGGTGGTCCCCAGGTAGAGGACGCCCGGCCGCAGTACGTAGCCCGCGTCGGGGATCGGCGCCTCCCGGAACTCGGTCGGCTTTGCCGCGTCGAGGGAGCCGTCGTGGAAGCGCAGAGTGTCGCCCAGACGCCAGTCGTAGGCGTTGGGGGAGATCCGCTTCGGCTCGTACGGCTCGATGGTGATCTCGCCGGCGGCCCTGGCGGCGGTGATGGCGGGGCCGGTGAGGATCACGAGGCCACCGCCCCGAGGGCGGCGAGGTCGCGCCAGTACGCGGAGGGCTGGGGGCCGGTGGAGGACTGGTACTTGCCCGTGTAGAGCGCCACAGGGCCGACGGACACGAAGAACATGATCTGCCCGATCCGCATGCCCGGGTAGACGCGCAGCGGACGGATCGGGGAGAGCATGAGCGTCCACTGGCCGTGGAAGCCGATGTCGCCGATGGGCGCGGTGATCTCGACGAACAGGCCGAGGCGGCCGACCGAGGAGCGTCCGAAGAGCAGCGGCACGAACGTGTCGGAGCCGACCTCCTCGATGGTGTGGCCGAGGTAGAGCTGGCCCGGCTGGAGTTCGAAACCGTCCGGCTCGATCTCGATCGGCACGGTGGCGTTCGGGAGGTGGGCGTCCAACGTGTCGGCGACGTATGTGAGCAGGGTGCCGCCGAGCCGGACGTTGTAGCTGTTCGGGTTGACCTGCGTCGGCTCGAACGGGGAGATACGGATGCGGCCGTCGGCCGCGGCCTGGGTGATCTCGGGACCGGTGAGGATCATCGGGAGTCTCCATCGATGAGCGTGTGCTGCACGGCCTGACTGAGACGGACCCCGGCTTGCCGGGTACGGCAGCCGAGGTAGGTGTCGGCGAGATAGCCGGTGGTCAGCACGGTCGGCAGATGATCGGGCAAGGGCTCGGGAGCCGACACGATCGGACCGGCTTGCTCGACGAGGTGGGTGAGGAGGGCCGTCGGGTCTGAGGAGAATTGCTCGGGTACGTGGGCGTGCACGAGCTGGTTGTCGAAGGGCTCGATGGCGAGGAGATCGCCCCGCGTGAGTTCGGTCCCCAAGCGGGGAGACCGAAGAGCGGTCTCGTTCAGCAGCACGGCTTCGGCCCCCAGACCGTTGTGGAGGCGGTCAGCGACGTCGGAGAGCAGGGCGCGACGGTTGAGAGGACCGTTCCCGTATGGATCCCGGAGCGGGCCGAGCGGAGTGCGTAGCTCCTCGTGAATGGTGTCGATGGCCTTCCCCACGAGGGCGAGTTCACGGGGGAGGACGACCCCAGACGGGAAGGAGCCCACCTGGGTGGCCCAGCCGGCATCCATGGGCTCGGCCAGCGCGTACCCGGCCGCCAGTTCACGTCCCTTCAGGACGAGCGTGTCCCCGACCGGCACCGGGTCCGGGCGTTCACTGTGGCAGTGCCCGGCGAAGACGATGTCCAGGAACGGGCAGGCTGTGGCCAGCTTGAGGTCCTCGTCGAACCCGGAGTGGCTCAGGACCACCCAGGAGTCGGCCTGGTGGTGATGGGCCAGCATCAGCTCGCGCAAGGCCCGGACCGGTTCGACGACACGGTGGCCGGCACGCTGGTCCGCCGGGATGGCGTGGAACGCCTGCGGGCCGATGACGCCCGTGACGGCGACACAGCGGGTGCCGACGCGCACCAGACGGCCCGGGCGGAAGAGCAGCTCGTCGGTCTCGTCGTCGACCGCGTTCGCGCACACCGTGATGTCGTACAGGCCGGGCTCGAAGTGATGGCCCCAGCCATGGTTGCCGGGGACGACGGCGTCGTAGAGACGGGTGAGGACGTCCTGCTCGATCCGGCCCTGACCGAGCCGGTAGTAGCCCGTGCCCTCGAAGAAGTCCCCGCAGTCGACAACGAAGCTGTCGCGCCTCATCGCGTGCAGGTGCGCGAGCATCGGCACGGCGTCGTCGAAGGACGAGTGGACGTCGGTGGTGGCGATGATCCGTTTAAAGCGTCTGACGGCGGTCATGGGGTGACCTCGCAGATGTCGGCTCCTAGGGCGAGGAGCTTTCCGGGTAGGTCGGAGTGGCCGCGGCGGATCTGGTCGACTCCGCCGAGGGTCGTGACGCCGCGGGCGGTGAGGCCGGCGACCAGCAGCGCTGAACCCGTGCGGATGTCTGTCGCCTCCACTCCGGCACCCGTCAGTCGCTGCGGGCCGGTGAACCGGCACTCGGTGGTGGACAGTTCGGTGATGTCGCCGCCCATGCGGACGAGCTGCGGGATGAGGTTGCTGTGGCGGCCGGGGTTGATCGGGTCCGAGAACAGATGCGTGCCGGGGAAGCCCAGGGCCAGGCCGAGGAGCGGCGGCTCGAAGTCGGCGTCGAGGCCGCCTGGCGCCAGCGTGGCCATGGCCCGCAGCGGGCGGCCGGTCGGCTGGGTCTCCCGTCCGTGGACGACCAGGGCCTTCGATTCGCCGGCCGTGGGAATGCCCATCCTGTGAAGGGCTGCGACGAGCGGCGCGACATCAGGGCCGTGAACACCCTCGATCCGCGCGTTGCCGCCGCTCGCGGCCACGGCGCAGGCCAGAGTCCCCGCCTCGATCTTGTCTCCCGGCACCTTCCAGACAGGTACGTCCTCTTCCGAGACGGAAGACGGCGGCGCGAGAGTGAGGACGCGCTCGCCGGCACGGCACTCGTACCCCACTGCCCTAAGGGCGTTCAGGACACCGAGAACCTCAGGGGAGAGGTTCGGCTGTCCGAGCCGAAGCGGAGTACCCGCGACCATGGCGCGCAGGACCGCGACGATCGTCGCTCCGCGCGAGCGGAAGGGCAGGACCAGCGACACCGTGCCACGGACGGCCTTGCCGGCTTCGACGACGTACCCGTGGTCGTCCACGCGGACGCGGTCGCCGAAGGCTTCGTACACCTTGAAGTGCTGCTCCATGCCGCGGTCCCCGATCCGGCATCCGCCCGGCCAGGGAAGCCGGGCCCGGCCGTACAGGGCGATCAGAGCGGGGACGAGGTAGTACGAGGCGCGGATGCCGGACGCGGCCTCGCCCAGGCCGTCGGGCGTCGGGGCCACCTCGCGGGGAAGGACGAGGACGGTCTGGTCGTCGCCGACCGGGTGGGCGGTGTTCCAGCCGGCCTGGCGCAGCAGGTCCAGCAGGGTCTGCACGTCGGAGCTGGCGGGGACGTTGTCCAGACGGACCGGGCGAAGGAGGGCTGCCGCAGCGGCTACGAGCGGGAGCGCGGCGTTCTTCGAACCGTCGACCGTCACGGTGCCGGAGAGGGGCCGGCCGGGCCGGATAGCGATGACCTGGGACGTGGCTGCGGGGGCGCGGGTACTCACGTACAACTCCTCTGCGTAGGAAGGGACAAGTCGGCAGCACCGGCCGGAGGCGAGGCAGCCGTGTCGATCTCGGCCCAGCAGCACTTGCCGGAGGCCGTCGCCGCCGCCCCAAAGCGGTCTGCGAGGACGCCGACGATGAAGAGACCGCGTCCGCCCTCGCTGTCCTCGCCTGGCAGCGCCGGTTTCGGCAGAGTGGGGCTCGCGTCGCTGACCTCCACTCGCAGGACCGCTGCGCAGAACTGGATGACGACGCTGATCGGCTGGTGATCGGCGTATCGGACCGCGTTCGTGACGAGCTCGCTGACGACCAGCTCAGCCGTCCGCACGGCTTCCGGCGCTGCTGTCACAGCCAGCCAGGCGGCTATGGCCTCCCGCGCTTGGCGTCGTGCCGTGGGAACGGCGACCGGCGTCGGCGGGAGAGTGAAGGTGAGCTGGTGCGCTTCCACGAGCGGCCTCCAGAAGTCGGATCGACCACTCCAAGGAACCGCCCCGGACGCCTCGGTCGCGACACCCTGTGCCCGCACCGCATCGTCCATGCAGAAGCTGCATGACGCTCCCGTACTGCTCGCCTACGCTCGACCGCAGGGGCATGCTCGACGTGGACGGAAGGGCATGGATGGCAGACGTGAAGACCGAAGCCGGGAGGATCGGCGAGGTGATCAAGCACGCCCGCCGGAGCACCGGGCGCTCGCAGGCGGACGTCGCCGCCGCGCTGGGCTACCACCAGTCGAAGCTCAGCCGCCTGGAGAGCGGACGAGGCACGGAAGACACCCGGGTCTTACGTGCCGTCGCCGCTGAACTCGGCATTCCTCTCCACATCCTCGGCCTGAGAGACCCGGGCCCGTCAGCAGCACCGACCGACGATCATGAGACGGAAGACATGCGCCGCCGCACCTTCCTCGCCGCGAGCATTGCCTCCCTCACGGCCCCCACCACCCCTGCCACGGCAGCTCACGACAACCTTGTCCGCGCCCTCCTCCCCAGTCCGCGGACAGTCTCCGGTCAGACAGGAGCCTCAGACACTGGTTCCGCAGACACCGGCTCCCTGGAAACCCGCCTTGCTGCCGCCCGGCGCCTGTTCTGCACCTGCGACTACGCGGAGCTGGAGGCCATCCTGCCCGGCCTTCTCGCCGACTTGCGGGAAGCCGCGGGTGACCACCGCAACGAGGCCGAGATGGCCGGACTACTGGCCACCGCGTACCAGACCTCGACCAGCCTGCTGCTCAAACAGGGGGACCACGGCAACGCCTGGCTCGCGGTGGGCCGCGCCCTGGCCGAGGCCGAGCGCTCCGGCGACCCCGTCGTCCTCGCCTCCAGCGTCCGCGTGCATGCCCACGTCCTGGCCCGCGAGAAGCACACCACCCAGGCCGTCACCCTCGTCCGTCACACGGCGGGACAACTCGCCGGTTCCTACGACCGACGCTCCCCTCGCTACCTCGCCGCAGTGGGCCTGCTTCTCCTGCGGGGCGTCACGGCCGCCAGCACCGCCGGAGACCGTGCCGCCACCCGCGAATTCCTCGACGAGGCCCAAGACGTCGCCCGCTACGTCGCACTCGACCGGCCCGACGCCTGGGCGAACTTCAGCCCCACCAACGTCGCCCTCCACGCGGTGAGCGCGGCGGTTGCGTTCGGCGACGCCGGTATCGCCCTGAACACCGCCGCCCCCCTCATGCGCCGCGACATCCCCGTCCCCGAACGCCGAGCGGCCCTTTGGATCGAGGCCGCCCGCGCCTACAACCAGCAGGGCCGCCTGGCCGAGGGCTACCAGGCACTGCGGATCGCCGAGACCTGCGCCGCCCAGGACGTACGCCGGCCCGCTGTACGAGACCTGGTCGCCGACATGGCCGCCCGCGACCGGCGCCGTACCCTGCCCGAACTCCACCGCTTCAGCCGCCGACTGGGAGTCCCCGCGTGAGCGCAGAGCAGCCGTTCCTGTACGTCGTCGTCTGCGCCGCCGGCATCGCGGGCGACGCCCACAAGCTGATCAGCGCCGCGCAGAAGCGAGGGTGGGGCGTCGGCGTCATAGCCACGCCCCAAGGGCTCGGCTTCCTCGACGCCGAGGCGATCGAGGCCCAGACCGGCTACCCGATCCGCTTTGCCTGGCGCAGCCCCGGTGACCCGCGCCCCCTTCCGCCCGCCGACGCGATTGCCGTCGCGCCGGCCACGTTCAACACGGTCAACAAGTGGGCGGCCGGCATCGCCGACACCCTCGCCCTGGGCGTCCTCTGCGAGGCGTACGGGCTGGGTACACCGACCGCTGTCCTGCCGTACGTGAACGCTGCCATGGCCGCCCACCCGGCGTACGGTCGGAGCCTGGTTCAGCTACGGGAGATGGGGGTGCTGGTCGGGACGTACGAGCCGCACCGTCCGAAGGCAGGCGGGGGAGCGGAACGCTTCCAGTGGGAGGAGGCGCTGGAACTGCTGGCTCCGGCGCTGGTGGGAAGAGCGGCTGGCTGAGGACTGGCGGGTCGTGCCGACCGCCTGACCTCGCGAGCATGCCGTCAGGGTCAACGTCCGCGGCGCTGCTGGGTGGTCGGATGGACCACCCGCGTTGTGGCCTGCAGGGTCCCCGGGGCGTTGGTGGTGTGCTGGGTCAGGTCGGCGAGACGGTGGAGGCGCCAGGTGAGGGTTTGGCTGAGGCTGGTTGCGGTGTCGAGTTCTCGCTGGGCGGTGGCTTCGGCGAGGAGGGTGCCGGGGTCGTGTCCCGCTGACCGGGCCTTGGCGAGAGTGGCTGCCAGGGCGGGCCACCCGGGCTCCGCGAGGATTTTGTCCGCCAGCTCCGGGAGCGCTTGGCGCAGGATGGTTTTCTGGCGGCGGCGAAGCGACGTGGCCAGCCGGGTTCCACGCTGCTGGAGCACGGCCAGTGGCTCCGCGGCTGCGGCCTGGTAGGCGCGGCGCAAGTGCTCGGCCGCCTGGCGGGCTGCTTCGGCCTGCTGGTCGTGAGCGCGAGTGCGGTGCCAGTGCTGGGTGGCGACGACCGCCAAGAGGAGGGCGTCAAGAAGGATCGCGAGGAGGGCTCCGTCCTTGGGAGGGGGGACTCGGAGGATTGCCTTCACTGCCCGCCGGGTGGCCTGGGCCTGCTGGTGGCGGGCGCGGACGCGGGAACGGCTGGCCCGTTCAAACGAGGCAGCCGCCTGCAGGAGCTCAGGCCGTCGGTCGGTCGGCGCGATTAGGGGCAGGGCGTCGAGGGTTTCGACCAGGACGGCGATGTGCGCCTGTCCGGCCCCATCGTCGCTGTGGGCGAGGTGGTCGGGCATCCGGCCGACAGCCTGCGTGAGTCGACGCCAGGCGTCGAACTCGGTCGGGGCCGCCGGGCCGGGGTCGCTGGCGGTGAGGCGGTCAGCGATCTTGGGGTATGAGAGGTCGGGGGCGAGGGTGGAGCTGGAGAACCAGACGGGCTCGCCGTCCTTGTTGGTGTCGCCTTCGAGAGCGACCTTGTACCCGCGGATGTCACCGGAGGGGAAGTACTGGATATCCACCAGCACACCGGTGCCGGTGAGGACCTCGAAGAACTGGCCCATGCTGGTGGCTGCGGTCAGGGCGGTGCGGACGGTGCTCCGCAGGCGCTCGCGAGCCGTGATGGAACGTCCGGTGCGGCGGGCCTTCTCCTGCTCGGCGCGGGTGGGCCGCTTGGCGGCGGTCCGATCACCGCGCGGAACCTGGCGCAGGCCGTACTCCTTCTCGACGGCGACGAGTTCGTTGTCCGCCCGCAGGAAGTCGTTCCAGTTCCGGGGTGGACGGAGGTCGCCCCGGACCTTGGTGGCGACGATGTGGATGTGGTCGTCGGCGTGGCGGACGGCGACCCAGCGGCAGGCGTCGGGGTCGCCGGCGGGGGCGATGCCGGTGGCGTTGAGGACGCGCCGGGCGATGGTGGCCCACTGATCGTCCGACAGGATCGGGTCTTCGGGAGCAGCGCGGATCGAGCAGTGCCAGACGTGGTTCTTCGGCGCCTTGTGGCCGGCCTGCTTGACTCGTAGGTCGAGGACGGTGGCGAGATGGGCGAGGGTGGCCTCGGGGTCGCGGCCGGGGTCGGGCGCGAAGCCGTCCCAGGAGGCGACGAGGTGGGGGTCGGTGTGCTCGTTGGCGCGGCCGGGCCCGTACAGGTAGTTGAGGACGCCCCTGGTTTTGTGGCCGGGCTTGACGATGTTCGCGATCAATCAGACCGCCCTGCGCTGTGTGGCTGCCACATCGGCGGTGGCGTCGGCGGCGGCGTCGATCGCGTTGGCCGCCTGCGTGACCGAGGCCAGGACGCGCCCGGCCTCGGCGAGCACGGCGGCGTCAATGGGGTGGGGATCGCCACCGGAGTTGAGGCGGTGAGCGATCTGGTTCACGTTCGTGCCGATCTTGGAGACCTGCGTGCGGAGGGCGGCCAGTTCGTCGATCAGGTCGTCGGTCGCTGTGCGTCGGTCGGGCAGGACGAGGTCGCCACTGAGGTGGGCCATGACGACGGCGCCGACGAGGTGTGCGCCGGCCAGGCCGAGCCGTCGGGCCTCGGCGAGGATCTCGGCTTTCTCGTTGACGCTGTAGCGAACGTCGACACGCTCCCTGCGCTGCACGTCCTGGTGGGCGCGGCGGCGGGCGACACGGTGCAGCGCGGCCTCGTCAGCGGCACGCACGACCCTTGTCCCCAGTGCGCCCTCGCGCCGGGGCCCTATCTCCGCCACCCCCGGGGCGGAGGCTTCCGCGTTGGACCGGCCCTTGGACGGTCCAATGCCATACCTTGCTCCGCCGGGGGCCAGGGAGGTGGTCTTCGAGCGGGTGTCGTCGACGGTTTCGTGCTGTGCCTGGTGCATGGATGCTCTCTGGGTGGGTGGTTTGGTCCGTGCCTCGCACTGCGGTCGGCGGGGTTGGCACGGGAGGAAGGGGTGGGTTGCGGGACGGTCGGGGCAGTCCCTTGCGCCGGGTCAGGCTCAGGACGGGGACCGATCCGGCTCAGGGCGGGGACCGGTCCCCGGTCCCCGTGGTTCATCACGCTCGGGGACCGTGTGTTGTCGATCCCGGTTCGGGAGCCCTGGAAATGCGGGAGACATCTGGTCCCGGTCCCCGTATCCGATAAGTCCGTTGGGGACCGGTCCCGGAATCGAAGGGGACCGGCCGCTGTCGGAGTGGGGACCGGTCCCCAGACTGGACGCCCGGTCCCCGCGTCGTTGCTGCGTCGGTCCCGGTTAGTCCCCGGTCCCCCGGTCCCCGGGCCTCGGTCTCCGATGGTGACGAGGCCGGTCCCCGTTTCCGGAAGGCTGCGCCCTCCGGATTTGGGAGTGCGGGACCGACCTCATGGAGGTCAGGCGGGGTGGTGGCGGCGTCGATCGGGGCCGGTGAGGATGACGCGGTCGGTCATTTCGGCGAGGCGAGAGGCGACGCGGTCACCAAGGGTGGCGCGGAGTTCGGCGGTGGGGAGGTTGGTAGTGATGAGGGTGGGGAGCATGTGCTCGTACCGGTGGTTGATGAGCCGGTAGGTCAGCTCCTCGGTCCATTCGCTGGTCTTGGCCGCGCCGAGGTCGTCCAGGAACAGGAGCGGGCTCCGGGCCAGGGTCCGCAGGTCGCGTTCGGTGTCGTGGCCGGCCCGGGAGCGCAGGCGGGCGTAGAGGTCGGCGGTGGTGGTGGCTTCCCAGCGCAGGCGGACGCCACGGGCGAGGAGGGTGCGGATGGCGCCGTACGCAAGGTGGGTCTTGCCGGTGCCCGTCGGGCCGGCGATCAGCAGCGACGGGCCTTCGGCGATGCCCGGCCCGCCGGGGCCAGGGCGTCCGGCGCAGGCGATCTGGTCGGCCCAAGCGGTCGTCTCGGGGCGGTCGGCCAAGGCACGGCGGTAGCGGGCGGGGATGCGGGCGTCGGCCAGTTCCAGGGCGGTGATCCGCTCGGCCGGCGATTCATCCGCGGCTGCGGTGGTGGGGTCGATGCCGCGGTCGGCAAGGATGCCGTTGAGCCGTTCGGCGAGCGGACCGACGCGGCGGGGCTCGCGGCTGAGAGTGGCGGTCAGAGGTCACCTCCGTAGGCGGCTTCGGCATCGGTGGGATTTGTCCACGCCCTGTGGGCAACCGGCGCCGTGGGGGAGCCGTTCATGGCTTCGTGCACGAGGCTCGGCAGAGTGCTGGGGTGTAGGCCCTTGGCGCGGTGCAGGTCGAGTCCGGCCCGGACGTGACCAGGCGCGATGCCTTCCTCGAGCAACTTGCGTGCCTCTCGTCCGAGATGGCCCAGGACGTCCTTGGGTGGACGGTGTGTGCAAGCGGCGGCGTACTCGGCGATGAGCTCGTTGGCTGAGACGGGGCGGGGTGTGCGGGCGCTTGCGCCCCCCGAAGGGGTATCTCCTAGATCCATGATCCTAGGTCCTAGATCCGGACCGTGAGGTGTCACCGCTCCCTCGCCGAACCCTCCCCGCTGCCTCACGGAGGGCTCACTGAAATCGCTCTGACCTGCAATTTCGTCATCGGTGACCGAATTCATCGCAGGCTCGCGTTTTCGCCCGGAGGCGTCACGGAGGGCTCCGTGACGCCCTGGTGCGGGCTCCGTGACGTCCACTCCAACAGGCGGCGCGTCGACGCGGGGCACGGTGCGAGCCTGCGTGTCGTGATGCGGACAAGCAGGAAGACGGCTCGCGCTGGGGCGGTTGATCTTCTGATGCTGTCGCCAGGTGACGATGTGCAGGTAGCGCTTGTCGTCCGGACCCTTGTAGCGGCATATCAGCCCGGCGTCGGCGAGCTGGGCGAGGTCCTTCTCGACAGCGGCGGGCGTGTGTTCCGGGCGCAGGACCCACAGTTGCCCGGCGATGATCGCGGCGTGGTCGCGGTGGCGCCCTTGGTCATCGGCCTGGGTGAGCAGTCCGAAGAAGGTCCGCTCGGCCGTCAGGGAGACAGAGGCCAGGGACTCGGAGACGAAGGCTTCCGGCTTGATGGTGCGGATTCGTGCCAAGAGGGGCGGTCCTCACTCGGTGGCCGGTGGGCTGGATGCCCACGGTTCACCGTCGGTCGGGGGCGGGGACGGGTGTGAAGGGTGGGGATGTCCGGCCGTTGGCGCGGGGCGTTGATGGCCGCTTGCGCTTTCCGGGCGTTGTCAACATAGCCACACCCGCGGCGCGCAAGTCCAGCCCTTACCGGCGCAATCTCTCACGGCAGAAACTCCGCCGGAAATCGAGACGGAGAGAGCGGTGCGAAAACAGTAGGGCACGATTGCCGGTCGACCAAATAGTTGCCCTGCATCCCGAGCCAGAAGCATCACACCGGCAAGCCGTTGACGTCTTGCGAGCGGCGAAGCTACAACACAACACCCCACGTCAGGGAGGGTCTCTACTGTGGGGGCTCAATCGGGGATCCTGCCTTACGTAGCACCCCGACCGCCTCGCTCACCGATTGAGCGCGGGGCAATATAGCCGACGATCGCCGGTTAACCAAACCGGCGAATGCGCGCTACAAGTGGAGCCATGACAACACGATCTCTGGAAGTGAGGCCCGCAGGAATGCTGACGGCTCACACCACCGAAATCATTCGCACGGAGCGCGGCCTTGAGCCATGCCCACTCGCCGCATGATGTACCGCTTTGAGCCGGCCTATGTCCAGCACGATGCTGTCCCGCATCGAATCCGCCAAGCGGCGATGGATGTCGACGGCCGGGTCGCCATCGCCGAAGCCCTGCAGGTATCACCCCTTGCCCTCCTTCAGGGCCCGCGCGCCACCTGAGCCGCCCACGCATCCCTCGCGCCCTCACGACCAGGAGTTGCCCCTTGCACCGACCCACGCCCGCGTCCGCCCCCCACAGGCCGTCCGACACCCCCGCACCCCGCCTCTACCGCCCCGAGGAGATCGCCGACACCCTCGGCTGCTCGGCCTGGTGGGTCAAGGACCGAGCGCGACGGCGTTTGATCCCGCACACCCGGGTCGGCCGCGCCTACCGCTTCACCGCCGAGCACCTTGCCGAGATGATCCGCCTGCACGAGGAGCGGCCGGCCCAGCCTGCGCAGACAGCCTTGCGGGCGACCGATCCGCTCTCCGAGCCCGGTACGCAGACCGGCTCCCCGCGACGTCGCCGCCCTGCCGTGGCACCGGCGACTCGCCTGCGGGCCCGCCCGCCGCGTCGACAGCAGCAGTACAGCGCTGTTGCTTGACTCGATCGCATCTGCCGAAGCCGAGGACGAGGAACAGGGGACAGCAGGACTTGGGTTTCGCGGAGAAGCGCGGAAGCTACTGGCGCGGCCGGTACAAGGTCGCGCCAGGCAAGCACAACACGGTCGTCGACGAGAACGGCAAGGCGATCAGGTTCGCCACCAAGGGCGAGGCCCAACGGGCAGCGGCCGAGGCCGAGAACAGGTACCGCCGCGGCGACTGGCGCGACCCGGCACTCGGTCAGGAGACCTTCGGGGAGTATGCGAACCGCTGGTACGAGGCCCAAGACCTGGCGGCTTCGACCATGCAGAACTACAAGCGCCACATCGAGGAGCACCTGCTCCCCGACTTCGAGGACAAGGCGCTCGCCGGCATCCTGCGCACGGACGTCGACCTGTGGGAGAAGAAGGAGAAGGCCCTCTATGCCGCCTCCAGCGTCAAGACCTGGCGCTCAACGCTCCACCTGATCTTCGAGGACGCGATCGACGAGGGCCTCATCACGTCCAACCCGGCCGCTCGCAGGCGCGGACGGGGTAAGCGCGCCGGTCGCTCCCGAGACCGTGGTCCGGAGAAGGTGGTGACCGACGCGCTCGGCATCCTGCTGACCGCCGAGCGCGCCGCCCTGCTCTCCGGCCGCGACGATGAGTTCGTCGCCGTGGTCCTCAAGGGGTACACCGGCATGCGCTGGGGAGAGATCGTCGGCCTGGAGACCGCGTTCGTCCGCCCTGGAGCCGTCCGGGTCGAGTGGCAGCTGTACGAGCTCGACACGGGGGAGCTGGTGCGCTGCCCGCCGAAGGACGACAGCTACCGCACCATCGACTCGATGGACTGGCTGTCCGCGCTGGTCGCCAACCACATCGCCCGCACGAAGCCCAAGCCGTGCCCCTGCCACGGCAAGACCTATGTCTTCCGAGGGCAGGGTGCAGCCCGTACTGGGGGCCACCAGGGCACGAAGCTCGTCGACGTCGCCCGTCGTGCCGGCGTCTCGACGGGCACGGTGTCCAACGTCCTCAACCACCCCGAACGCGTCGCCGAAGCCACGCGCGCGAAGGTCGAGCAGGCCATCGCGGACCTCGGGTTCGTGCGAGGCGGTGTTGTGCCGGAGCACGCTGCCCACTGGCGCAGGAATGGTTTCGCGACCTGGTTGTTCACGCCTGCGGTCTCCGGCTGGTACCCGAAGAAGGCACCACAGGAGCCACGGCCGGTGCCCCTACTGGGCGAGCCGTGGCCCGGTGTCCCGGCACGAGGGCGGGGTGCCAGCGACCGGGCCGACGCCTGCTGGCTCCCGATAGCCAAGGGACTCACGCCCCACGGCCTTCGCCACACCCACCGGACGATGATGGAGGACCTCGGAACGGAGAAGGTCCTCATGGACGAGCGCATGGGCCACATCGACGGCTCGGTCTCGGCGCGGTACGCCCACGTCACCCCAGGCATGCGCCGCCGCCTCATGGCTGGCCTGACCGAACAGTGGGAGGCGATGCTTGACGCGCGCCTGGCGATGTGTCCGACATCGCCGGTACGGGCGCTCAACGATCTTCTGCGCGCACGCCGGTAGACCAAGGGCTGCGTTTCACCCCCGAGCAGCCCTCAGCGCACTATGCGCCTATAGCCAGGAGATCGTCTGTTCCTCCTCGCAGGGCGTGCCCGACTCAGTCCATCGGTGCACGATCGTCCCCTGACGAGAGGTCCCCATATCGCAAGCGAGGAGGAAATCAACGAAAGACTTGGACGGGATGCGGTCGGCGGTCAGTTCGTCGAATACGTGCGGGTTGTGGCCCTCGCCGACAGGCTTCATCTCTAGGACGACGTTCTCGGCAGCGACGTCACCCAGATTCTCCACGCGCAGTCGCTCCCTCACACGCCGCATCTTGAGCCGACCTTTGCTGTCCTGCTTGGGTTCGGTGTCCCACTGGAAGCTTGAGCGGAGAAGCGCACCCGTCTGTGGGCCTTCTGACGTGTCACTCTTTGGGGCGCCAGCCGCATACGCGTCGTGCTCCAGGCATGTCCGCACCTTTGCCTTGAGATCATCCGCCGATGCGTAGGTGCCAGTGAGGCCGTGCTCTTGGAGCTCCTTGCGGAACGAGTTCAGAGCAGCGAGCTGCTCCGGATCGTGATCACGTGGGATTGGCGCGTCGGAGAAGAAGACGTGGACGGCCGCACCGCGATCACGGGCTCTGATGATCTCTTCGGCCGTACCGGAGACCGCGCGCTTCGTTGCCTGGCCGAGCCGGCTGTTGAACACCGCGACGACGATGTCCGCCTCGTCGGCGAACTGTGCGTTGATCACCTCCTGCGCGTCGCCCTGCCCGACCAGCGGCACTGCCCCCAGCTCCCATCGAAGAGGAAGGAGGTGGACCTTGCGCCGCATCGTGTGGTCGCTGTTCCAACTGCGGATGGAGTCCTCCACCACATCGCGATCAGGAGCGGTGTCGCCTGGGGAAGCGATGAGGACGCTCAGCGTCAGGGTCTGGATGGCCATGGCAGCCAGGCTAACCACAGCTACCGACAGTCCATCGCGGACTGCGAGTCTCCATGTTTGGGAGCCGGATCACCGAGTCGGCTCCCAAACGGCTGGGAACCAACCCGCTCCCCATCCCCCTTCGAGACCGCCCGAAACCACGACAGTCCGACGCTCTGACCATCTTGCCGCCCACAGGGTGCTTACAGATGGGGTGGCATCGCAGTCAGCCAGCGGCTCTATGGGCGTCCGGGGCTCGGCGTTGAAGACTGTCGATGTAGTAGTCCGGACTGAGGACGCGGCGGTATCGCGGGCGCCTCCCTGGGTTGATCTCCTCCGCCGGTTTGGCGAGGCGCTCGGGGGTTCTTTCCTGACCATCCTCTTGTGAGCACCCACTCGCTGTATGGCCTCACTGTCCAACCGGGCGTCGACCACACGGCCCCGCGTATACAGCTTCCGCCTCAGCGGCCAACCAGGCTTCGCGCCCGAGTCCGTGCGCGGGTTTCCGGGTGAGCAGCGCGTGATGCTGCGCAAGGCGTTCGAGCGCGAGCTGGCTGCGGAACTGGCATGGAAGCCAGCCCGCGTGCGGGAACTGCTGGGGATGCCGGACAGCCGCCCCGTGCTGAGTTTCGTCTGACGAGCCCAGCCCGGGGCCGGGATGGTGTGGTTCGCGCTGTCAGGTTGCCTTGGGCTGTGAGTCGGCCAGGTCGTTCAGGACCGCGTTGACTACAGGCCAACACATGTCCAGCGTGTCGCGGTCCGGGGTGTGCGCCTCTCGGATCTCGGCGCGCGGGTGGACGAAGTTGCGGTACTTGCGCAGCTCGTGGCAGAAGCGCTCCACATCGGCGCCGATCCAGCCCGCGTCATGACAGATCTTGATCAGCGTGTCCAGATTCACGTGGTCCGGGGACTTGTTGCCGAGCAGTGACGCGTCCCGTTCCTGAACCACATGGACGAGGACGCCTTCCAAGAGGCTGCCGAGCATGATGATGGCAGCGACGTGGGCGCCGTTGGCGTAGCAGGTGCGTGCTTCGTCCAGGCGGTGCTGGAGGAGCCCGGCCATAGTCTGGTCGCTGATCAGGTCGGCCATGGCTGCTCTGAGCTCGACCGGGCCCTGGCTGCCCGGATGAGCGAGAGAGGGGTCGCAGGCGAACAGGCGGGGCCGGCCCCCGGGGTTCTCCAGGCGGGCGCCCTCGTGGATGAGGAAGGCGTTGACGGCGGAGATGACGGCAGGGAGCTGGTCCGGTTCATCGAGGTACTCGCGCGGGTCGGCGAGCCGAAGCAGGACTTTTTCCAGCTCCGTGGGGTCCTCTCGGCGCTCGGTGAGTCGGGCAAGGGTCCACTCCCTGCGGTACTCGCCGTCGTACTCAGGCACCCGCTGCCAGCCGGCGTGCTCCAGGAAGCGGGCGATCTCGTAACCCTTGCGGTAGTAGAGGTGCTCGTCGCCGCAGATGACGCGGGCCAGTTCCTCCAGGGTGTTGGCGTCCAGGATGCCGAGTGGGGACTGCGGAGTCATGCCGGGCCTTCCGTGCTGGTGCCGTCGGTATCGTCGTCTTCGGTCATGTCGAGGGCAGCGACCGGATCAGTCGTGTCCGGGGTGTCGGGTGCGTCGGCTGAATCCTCGGCCAGCCCCTCGTCGGAGGAGAGGTCGAGCGGGGTCCACCGAGGAGTGCCAGATGCGGAGGGCGAGCGGGACTGGTCGTCGGGGCCGCCGAACGTGGCCGGATGAATCCCCAGCCGGTTCAGTTCTTCCCAAAGGCCGGACAGCGCTTCGTCGGGGTCGAATCGGAAGTCGCTCTCGCGGATGCGCCAGAACGTCCAGCCCACTCTTTGTAGTTCACGATCGCGCTGCTGGTCGCGCCGGATCTGCTCGGGTGTCGAGTGGTACCGCTCGCCGTCGCATTCCACGGCCAGGCACCCGCGTGCCCCTACGACGACAAGGTCGATGCGTTTGTTGCCCGCCGGGTACTGCGGGATGACGTGATAGCCGCGCTTCTTCAGACGTAGATAGACGTGCTGCTCGAAGAGTGATTCGAATGGTTTCTGCGGGATATCGGTCGACACCTCTCCGATGTCGGCGGAGCTGGCCAGTGCGGCGGGCGGGTTCTCCATATAAGCGAGCAGGTTGAACCGGAGGTCCTCCTTCTTCAAGCGGTCCGGGGGAACCGAGTAGAAGAGCCACATCTGGTCCTGGGCGCGGGACGCGGCGACGTTGTACGACTGCCGTTCGCTGCGCGCGCCGCCCGCGATGCGCGGCGGGTCGGTCGCGACCATCGACAGCAGGATGACGTGGCGTTCGTCGCCCTGGAACGACGCGGGGTTGCCCACACGGATCTGGTGACGCTCGCGCACCGGCGCCGGGATGCGCTCATTGATCAGCTGTTCCAGGAGCTTGACCTGGCCGACCGAACCCTGCAGAGCGATGATGCCCATGGTCTTGTCCCGGTAGGCGGGATCCTGCACGAGTCGGGCCAGGCAGTCGGCGATGGCCTCGGCTTCCTTGGGGTTGCGGAGCCGGCTGTCGCGGCCCTGGGTGACAGCCTCTTCGACGAACTGCGTCACGAGCGGATCAAGGCGCTCACCGCCGAATTGCCGCAGGGGTTGCAGTTTGTTGTTGTAGAAGGTCTGGGAGGACCAGCCGATGATCTCGGGCATGCACCGGAAGTGCTCCTCCAGCCGGATCACCTTCGGGAAGAATGTGGAGAGCAACTGGTAGAGGTTGGTGGCGGGGGTGTAGAGCTGGCGCAGCATGGGTGGCATGTCCGGCAGATGAGAGATGAGCCGGTCCTGGATCGCCTGAAGACGACCCATGCCGCTGACCGGGGGCGCGCACTGCTTGTCGTCCCCGACGACGATCACGCGGGGAGCGAGCCACAGTAGGAACAGCGCGTCCATGCCGGCCTGACTGGCCTCGTCGACGATGACGACGTCGAACGCGTCGCGCTTGGGCAGCACCATCTCGGCCACCTGCGAGATCGGCATGACCCACGCGGGTACGGCTCCTTGCGCCGTCCTCATGGCGTCGTGCGCCGCGGCACGGTACTTGCCCGCGTTGCGACCCTTGCCCTTGCCGTATGAGGCCATGTGGTTGCGGTACGCCTGGAGCGCTGACCGCTGCTCCTGTGTCATGCGCTGCAAGCAGTGCAGCCGACCCCAGGTGGCGGCGAGTTCACCGGTCAGGTCCTCCAGGTTTCTTTCGCACTGGGCCAGTTCCGCTTCAAGCTGACGCTCGCGGCCCGGGGTGCGCTGGCGGCGTACGAACGCGGAAGCCACAGCCCATGCCCACGCCTCGGCCAGCGAGTCCAGCCGCGCCTCCCAGGCAGGATCGTCGGGTGTCTGCGTCAGCTGGTCGGCGAGCAAGGGGTGTGCCCTGCGGACGCTGTCCAGGAGCACGGCGCACCGGCGGCGACGATGCTCCCGCCTATGTGCTTCCCGCAGCGCCTCCAGTTCCTTGGCGTAGCGGTCGATGTCCTGTTCTCGGATGGCCTGGGCGGCGGCCAGTGCTTCGGCGGAGGAGTGAGAACCCTCCACCGGCGTACGAAGCTGCTCCTCCCATGCGGCCAGCTGAGCCATGGCTTCATCGGCTGCCCGCCGACCGGAGAGGGCAGCCAGCGCGCTGGTGAAGTCCTGCCATGCCGCGCGGGAAGTGAGGGCGATGTGCAGGCCGTGGCCTACGAGCAGTTCGTCGATGCGCTCGCGTGCAGCGCCGAAGGCGTCGATGTGCTCTAGGCGTGCGAAAGCCTCGGCCAGAGAGGCCAGACGTAGCTCCACCGGCCCTTCCGGTAGGGAGACCCCGGCCTGCGCCCACCGCTCCGCGAGTGTGGCGACAGCGGAGTGAGCGCGCACGTGGACGAGGACGGAGTCGAGATCCTCCAGTGTCTCGGGCGGGCGACCGTTTACGGTGCACGTATCGAGCAGCTCCTGAGCGGCCTTCTGCGCCTTCGACGCACGGAAGCTGCCGCGAGCGCGCAGCTTGCCACCCGAGGCGAGATGCTCGCGCAGCGCAGAGCCGGTCGCGACCATCGCATCGGCTCGCTCGACGGAGAGCTGCTCGGGCACGATGATGCGCTTCATTCCCTGCTCGTCCAACTGCCGGGACATGACGGCGAGGTGATCGGCCAATCCGGACACTCGACGCCACAGGAGGAGGTTCTCGCGAGAGAGCCGGTCCGAGAGGGCCTTGGTGGTCCACTTGGCTGTATCCCACTGGTCGGCCGATGTCGGCAGACCGAGATGGTGCAGCGCCGTACGGCAATCACCGGCGAGCGAGGTCAGTTCACCGGTGACGGACATGTCGAGCTGGGCGAGATCGTCGCGAATGCCAGTTGCTTCCGAGGACAGGCCGTCATCGGTGATACGGCCGGCCGTGAGGGCCTGGGCCAGATCCTCGGGTGACGGCAGGCTGTCCGGATCCGGCAGAGTGCCACCCGCGCGTGGCTCAGCCGCTCCGTCATGCAGGAGGCTCAGCAGTTCCGCTGCCTGCGCGGGAGAGAGCGGGGGAACGGAGGGTGTCGGTCCTTCATCCGGAACCAGGCCGATCCAGGAGTGACGTGCGGCCTTGTCCTGGACGCGCTGCACTATTGCGGCAAGGGTGCCGGTGTATCCGGGCGCGATCTCCCGGTGACGGTAGACCTCGTTCTCCCGTAGCGCGATCACCTGCTCGGTGAGCGTGCTGATCCTTCCCCGCACCTCTTCACGGCGCGCGGTCAGTCGACGGATCTCGTCCTGAAGCTGCTCGGGATCACTGGCAGCGACCTGGTCAGTCAGGGCATTGATCGTGCGCTCCAGTTCATCCGCCCCGTCCTGCCGCGCGGAGCTGAGCAGGAGAACGCACAAGTCCCGCACAGCAGGCGGAAGTTTGTCTCGCAGAACCGTCAGAGCCTGATCGCGGGCACTGGTCACGAGAACCCGCTGTCCCTGTGCGAGCAGCGCGGAGACCAGGTTGGCGATCGTGTGTGTCTTGCCGGTCCCCGGCGGACCCTGCACCACTACACCTGTGTCGTGCTCCAGGCGCCTGAGCACACTCCGCTGCCGCTCGTTGGTCTTCCCAGGGAAGAGCGGGTCGTCCCCGAAGAGGGGTGGGATCTCGCGGTCACCCCAGTTCGCGCGCTCCTCCGGATCCAGTGTCGTCACCAGCTGAGCGAGCCCCAGGGGAGCGTGCGCCTCGAAGGCCACACTGTCCGCGATTCGGTCGTAGAAGCTCAGCAAGGCGTTTCGGTCCCGCGGACGCAACACCAGGGCTGGAGCGTAGGTCAGTCGCGCGCCTGCCTCCGGCTCGCGTGGAGGCTGCCACTCGGCGCTGAACGCGACCGGACGCTGCAGCACTCGCTCCTGCCATTGGACCAACTGCTCCAGTGCCTCCGTGCCGAGCAGGTGCAGCGACTGGGAAGCTATCTCCTCAGCGAGCGCGGCCGAGCGCTCGGGAGCCCAGCCGTCATCGGTGTCGAGAAACGCCTGATCCTCGAGTCGCACCGCGCCTTCGGCCATGAGCCGCACTGTCAGCCGGGCGGTCTTGCGCTCAACCGACGTCTCAACCCGGTGAGTGAGCAGATGACGATGGACGGCGTCGCCGCGCGGATCACTCCATGTCAACAGGCCAGTTGCCAGGACGAGTTCGAGTTGGTCGTCCTGCTGGGTCAGCTTCTGGTGCCAGTGGTAGATCTGCTCGTACAACTCCCGAAGGGATCGCTCCGCACGCTCGCGCTCTGCCCACCGGCGCCAGCGGTCGAGCCACGGACCATAGGCCCGCAACACTTCGGCTGCATCCTCTCGGCGGACGCTGTGGTCCTCCGCCTCCTCCCACCACTGACGGCCGTCCGCGGCTCGCACCAGCTCACGCCCCGGCCCTTCGAGTGCTAGCGGCGGATCACCGCCATCAGCGTCCTGGCACTGTTCCGCGGAAATCCATCCATCCAGCACCTCTGGTAGGGGCGGTGGTGCCGTCTGCGGCACGTGCTCGAGTGTGAGCAGCAAGCCGTCTACTCGAGCTGACGGGCGTCGTACGGATGCGGGCAGGTTAGCCAGCCACATGCGCTCCCGTGAGCGGCGGTCGTCGCGTAGACGGTTATGGCTGCTCTGCACGACTTCTTTGAGGAAGCCCAGCAGACCGGTGGTCTGTCCAATGACGTCAGGGTCGTTCGCGACACGTCGCGGCACGTTCACCTTGCTCCCCTCGGCTGATGGCGAACGTTTCAGGATGAGGGTGCCAGGCAGGCAGGACAACGCGTCCCGGGAGAATGGCGTGATATGTGCGGCGCATAGGCCGGATCGGCAACACGCCAAGACGGTTGTGCTGACAAGGATATGAGCACCCGTTCTACCCAGGCTGGTTCCGTATCCACGGTGGTCGTTCCACCGAAGGGATCACATCGGCCACTGGCCCACAGAGCTGCCGAGACTGCTGCTCAGGAAATGGGGAGGTTTGGGTGGCAGCACGGAAGCGGCGTCGATCCGCAGCGCGGAAGCACCGGGCGCAGCGCCTCAGGGCGGGCTTGATCGGTGCTGCGGACTGCCTCGTCCTGCTGAGCGTGTTCTGGCAGGTGATCTGGCGGTTCCTCGTCGGCGGGCTCGTTTCTCGTCGGGGGTGCCCTAGGAGGGTGGGGGCTATGGCGTACGACCCGATTGGTCAAAGGACGTGATCACCAGTGACGGCAGGCGGAGCCCTCAGGTCCGGTCACCGGTTCCTCGTCGAGGTGGACACGATGTCGGGAGGCGAGTCCGAGGACTTCGTCGCGGATCTGTGCCGACGGGACGGATGTGCTCGCCCGCTTCCCCGTGATGAGTCGGACGCTGCCCCCCGTGTGGACGAAATGGGAGCCGCCGGGAGCTGGATCCCGACCTCGGCTCCCAAGCGGCTCCCAAAACGACCCCAGGAACCACTCAGGGGCCTGATCCACCAAGTGGATCAGGCCCCTGACCTGGTACTTCTCTGTCGGGGTGGCGGGATTTGAACCCACGACCTCTTCGTCCCGAACGAAGCGCGCTGCCAAGCTGCGCTACACCCCGATCATCTCCGCGTTCCCGCGGCGACGACGTTTACTTTAGCCCACCGGTGGCCTGAGACGAAATCCGGTTTTCGGGCGGCTGCGGACGAACCCCGGGCACAGCCGGTCGACGCTGACCAGCAGGACGCCGAGCCCGTAGCAGGCGAGGGTCAGGAGGAGGGCATTGCCGACGGCGGAGAGGGTGCCGTCGCGGCCGGCGTCGAGGAAGGGGAGCGGGACGCGGCCGGGCGCGTCGGCCGGCAGCAGCGTCGTGCGGACCAGGACGAGGCCCACGTAGGTGAGGGGGTAGAGCAGCCAGGCGGTGGCGTGGCGCAGCCGCAGGGTGCGCGGGGCGGTCAGCAGGAGCCAGTCCAGCAGCGCCGCGACCGGGGTGACCACGGTGAGCAGCAGCGCGGCGACGGTCGCCCAGGGGGCGTCTGGGCCCGGGTCGGAGAAGGCGGGGCCGCCGGGGACGGCGAAGGCGTGGACCAGGGCCGCGAGCAGGACGTAGAGCAGCGCGGCCCCGGTGAGGGCGGGCCGCACCGGGCGGCCGGCGCTCCAGGCGCGCTGGGCGGAGACGGCCAGGACGACGGCGAGCAGGACGTTGGCCTGCACGGTGAAGTGGGTGAGGGCCTGGAACGGGCGGCCCAGGACCAGGCAGATGGTCACACCGCCCGCCGCCGCCAAGGCGGTGAACAGGCGGAACAGTGCCGTGAAGGGACGGCGTGAGCGGGGTATGACGGCTGTCGGGGGGACGTACGAGGGCGTCAGCTTGGCCCAGCCCGGCACCGCGGGGAGGCCCGGTATGTCCCTGGGAAGGGGAGCGGTCATGCCTTCACGCTAGGCAGAACGGGGCATACCGGGCGATTTAGCGCGGCCGAACGGGGGATTTCCGTGGCCGTGGTGGCAGGTGGGGGTGGGGGCGCCAGCTGAGCGGAGGCAGGTGGCGGCGGCGGTCGGACCTCGTTTCGCCGATCAGACCGCCGTCGATCAGACGTCCGCCGTCAGGCCGCTCCGTCCGTGCCGACCAGCGTCAGCAGCGTCGCCTCCGGCGGGCAGGCGAACCGGAACGGCGTGTACCGGTTGGCGCCGCAGCCCGCCGAGACGTGGAGGTAGGAGGTGTTGCCGTCGGCCGTGTGGGTGGACAGGCCCTTGACCCGGTCGGTGTCCAGGTCGCAGTTGGTGACCAGGGCGCCGTAGAAGGGGATGCAGAGCTGTCCGCCGTGCGTGTGCCCGGCGAGGATCAGCGGGTAGCCGTCGGCGGTGAACGCGTCCAGCGACCGCAGGTACGGGGCGTGCACGACGCCCAGGGCGATGTCACCGGCCCCGGACGGGCCGCCCGCGACCTCGTCGTACCGGTCCCGCTTGATGTGCGGGTCGTCCAGCCCGGTCAGCTCCACCGAGACGCCGTCGACCTTGAGGGTGCCCCGCGTGTTGGTGAGGTTGAGCCAGCCCGCCTCGTCGAAGGCGTCCCGCAGCCCCTCCCAGGGGTTGTGGATCGCGCCGACCGCCGGCTCGTTGCCGTTCAGCCCGTGCTTGCCCTGCACCTTCTCGACCAGGTAGCGGGCGGGGTTGCGCAGCTTCGGCCCGTAGTAGTCGTTGGAGCCGAAGACGTACGCCCCCGGGAACTCCATGAGGGGTTCCAGCGCGTCCAGCGTCTCAGGTACGCCCTCCGGGTCGGAGAGGTTGTCCCCGGTGTTGATGACGAAGTCGGGCCGCAGCCCGGCCAGCGAACGCAGCCACCGCTGCTTCTTGCGCTGCCCGCTCACCATGTGAATGTCGGAGACCTGCAGGACCCGCAGCGGGCGCATCCCGGGGGGCAGCACCGGAACGGTCACCCGCCGGAGCCGGAACGAACGGGCCTCGATCCCGGCGGAGTAGACGAGACCGGCGGCCGCGGCCGCGGTGATGCCGAGGGGGACCTTGTAGAGCGCGCGCATGCCGTCCATCGTGTCAGGGTGCCCGCTGGACCGTAAATCAAGGGGCGTTGCCTGCGACACACCTGCGACAATCAAGCCATGACCACGCTCAAGTCGAAGCTGCAGGAAGACCTCAACGCGGCGATCAAGGGGCGCGACGAGCTGCGCTCCTCGACGCTCCGGCTCACGCTCACCGCGATCACCAAGGAGGAGGTCTCGGGTACGGAGAAGCGCGAGCTCTCCGACGACGAGATCCTCAAGGTGATCACCCGTGAGGCGAAGAAGCGCCGGGAGGCGGCGGACGCGTTCGCCCAGGGCGGGCGGGCGGAGAGCGCCGAGCGGGAGAAGGCCGAGGGCGAGGTGCTCGCGGAGTACCTGCCCCAGCAGCTGGGCGACGACGAGCTGAACGAGCTGGTGGACCAGGCCGTCGAGGAGGCCCGCGCGGCCGGGGCGGAGGGCCCGAAGGCCATGGGTCAGGTCATGAAGATCGTGAACCCGAAGGTGGCCGGGCGGGCGGAGGGCGGCCGGGTGGCCGCCGCCGTGAAGCGGCGCCTGCTGGGCTGACACGGGCCCCGTCGCTCGGATGACGGCATGACGGCCCCTGGGGTGCCCAGGTGACTGCCCGGCGGCCCGGCTCCCCAACGGTCCCGGCTTCCCAACGGTCCCGGCTCCCCAACGGTCCCGTTCCGTATGGCAATCGGCCCCTTCCCGCACGCTGCGGGAAGGGGCCGATCGCCGTACGGGCGGGGAGGGCGGCCGCTAGGGGCCGTTGCCCCCGCCGTTCTCGTTGCCCTGGATCCAGCCGCCGATGGTCGGGTCGGTGGGCTGCGTCGTGCCACCCGTGAGGTCGCCACCGGTCAGACCGCCGAAGGTGAGGCCCGCGTTGGTGGCCGTGCCGCCGTTGCCGCCGCCTCCGTTGCCGTTCCCACCGCCCCCGTTGCCGTTGCCGTTCCCGCCGTTCAGGAAGCCGCCGAAGAGGCCCTCGCCGGGCCTGCCGTCGTCCTCGTCCCGGTCCGTCTCCCGGTCCAGGTCCGGGATGGCGACCTTGTTGAAGGACGGGGCGTCCTTGCCGACGAGGGCGCCGGTCATGGCGTCCTTCCAGATGGGCCCGGGGACCTGGCCGCCGTAGACCAGTTCGTGGAACCGGCCGCCGATGGTGATGTTGCGCATCTTCACCTGCTGCGTCGGGCTGCCCACCCAGACCGCGCCGGACAGGTTCGGCGTGTAACCGACGAACCAGGCGTTGCGGCGCTCGTCGGTGGTGCCGGTCTTGCCCGCGTTGTCACGGTCGCTCAGGCCCGCCTGCTTGCCGGTGCCGGAGTCGACCACGCCGCCCAGCAGCGTGTTGATGGTGTCGGCGGTCTTCTCCGACATGGCGCGCGAGCAGGTCGACTTCGGGACCTCCAGCGTCTTGGTCTCGTTGCCGATCTTCTGCGTCACCGACTCGACGGCGACCGGGGTGCAGTACATGCCGCGCGAGGCGAAGGCCGCGTAGGCGGAGGCCATGGTCAGCGGGGAGACGGACTCGGTGCCCAGGACCACCGCGGGGCTGGCCTGCGGCAGCTTCTTGCCGTCGCCCTGGACGACGTGCAGCTTGTTGGCCATGTCCAGCACCGGGCAGAGGCCGATGTCCTCGACCATCTGCACGAAGTAGGTGTTGACCGAGAGGGCCATCGCCTCCTTCAGCCGGTACGGGCCGACCTCCGACTCGCTCTCGTTCGGGACCTTCTCGCCCGTGGTGTTGACGTACCGCTCACCGCGGCAGCTCTCCACCGTCGGGTAGGGCATCTCGTACGGCGAGGAGTACTGCTGCGTCGCCGGCCGGCCCGCCTCTATCGCGGCGGCGGCGACGAACGGCTTGAACGTCGAGCCGGTCGGGAAGCCGGCGCTGTTGCCCATCTTCAGGTCGGCCGAGAAGTTGATGACCGTCTGGTTCTCCTTGGCCACCGAGCCGTACGGCCGGGACTGGCCCATGGCCACGATCTTGCCCGTGCCGGGCTCGACCAGGGTGGCCGCGGCGGCCACCTTGTCGTCCTTGTTCACGTGGTTCGCCAGCGAGGCCTGCACGGACTCCTGGGCCTTCGGGTCCAGGGTGGTCCGGATGGTCAGACCGCCCTGGTACCAGAGCTTGGCGCGGGCCTCGCGGTCCTTGCCGAACACCGGGTCGTTGAGGAAGACGCCGCGCACGTAGTCGCAGAAGAACGCGGCACCCTTGGTGGCCGTGATGCAGCCGTTGCGCGGCTGCTTGATCTTCAGACCCAGCGGCTTCTCCTTGGCCGCCGCGGCCTGCTTCTGCGATATGTCCCCGACCTGGGCCATCCGGTCGATGACGACGTTGCGCCGCTCCTCGGCCGTCTTGGGGTTGTTCACCGGGTCGTAGCGGGTCGGCGACTGGACCAGGCCGGCCAGCAGGGCGGCCTCCTGGAGCTCCAGGTCCTCCGCGGACTTCGAGAAGTAGCGCTGGGAGGCGGCCTCGACGCCGTAGGCGGACTGCCCGAAGTACGTGATGTTCAGGTAGTTCTCAAGGATCTTCTTCTTGCCGAGTTCCTCTTCGACCTGGATCGCGTACTTCAGCTCCTGGATCTTGCGCCCCAGGGTCTGCTGCGTGGCCTGCGCGACCTTGTCCGGGTCGTCGCCGGCCTCCTCGACGAAGACGTTCTTCACGTACTGCTGCGTCAGCGTGGACGCGCCCTGGGTGACCTCGCCGCTGCGCGCGTTGCTGTTGAGCGCGCGCAGCACGCCCTTCAGGTCGATCGCGCCGTGCTCGTAGAAGCGGGCGTCCTCGATCGCGACGATCGCCTTCTGCACCAGCGGCGACATCTTCTTCAGCGGCACCACGGTGCGGTCGCGGGAGTAGACGGACGCGATCTTCTCGCCCTCGGCGTCGAGGATCGTGGTGCGCTGACTGAGCGGAGGCGTCTTCAGATTGGCCGGGATCTCGTCGAAGCTCTCCACCGACCCCTTGGCCGCGAGGCCGAGCGTCCCGAAGGCGGGCAGGGCGATACCGGCCAGCACGCCTCCCGCGAGGACGCTGATCCCGAGGAACTTCGCGGCCTGCTGGACTGGCGACAGGCCTCCACCCGAGCGCTTGTTTGGCATGAGGGCAGCCTACGTTCTCGTTTGCCGGACAGAGGTAAATGCCTTGGCCTAAGCTGCTCCCGGCTGTCACGACAGCGGGTGCGAGCGAGGACCCGTATGTCGGGACGTCCGACGGCCCCGGATCGTTCCTGGACCGCCCGATCTTCTTCCCGGGGGATGCCCGAATCATCCCTCCGTGAGCAACGCCACCCTTATTGCGGTGAGTGGTCTGTCCCGATCCGCCGTGATGATCAGATTTGTCGCCAGGCCACTCCTCCGGGTGATCTGCCGCTTACCCATAGTCCGTTCGGACCATTCAAGATTGGGCCCGTCGGGGGTGTTGCACTCTGTCCACCTTCCGTAACGTCCTCAACTGGCGGCGGTGAATATGCCGCTGCCGCCGTGGGGGAGCCTCGATTCGGGAGAGGACGGCGCCGGTATGGGCTGGGTAACCGACTGGAGTGCGCAGGCGGCCTGCCGCACTACCGATCCGGATGAACTGTTCGTTCAAGGAGCAGCGCAGAACAGGGCCAAGGCGGTGTGCACCGGATGCCCGGTGCGGACGGAGTGCCTGGCCGACGCGCTCGACAACCGCGTCGAATTCGGCGTGTGGGGAGGCATGACGGAGCGGGAGCGCCGTGCGCTGCTGCGCCGCCGGCCGACCGTGACCTCGTGGCGCCGCCTGCTGGAGACGGCGCGCATGGAGTACGAGCGGGAGGCGGGAATCCTGCCGCTCGACGAGACGGACGAGAACTACGAGAACTACGCCGCGGTGAGCTGACCGCCGCGGTGCGGTGAGCCGCCGCCAGGGCGGTCGTGGAGGGCGGGAGCCGGGGTCGGTCATGACTCCGGGCCGCCGCTTCGCCGTTTCCGCCTGGCCGGGTCGGTGACGTCACCCTGTCCGGGTGCTCGCCTGGTCGGCCGCGTCCGACCGCCCGGGGGTCGTTGCCGTCTTCTGGTCCGGCTTCGCCCTGCGCTTCGGCGGCTCGGGTGACACCGGTTGTGCGGGCAGCTCGGCCTGTCCGGTCCGCGCCTCGGTCCCGCCGTCGGGGCGGCGCGCGTCGGAACGGCCGGCGCGAGGTGCGGAGTCGGTGCGAGGTGCGGAGTCGGTGCGGGGCGTGGCTTCGGTGCGAGCTGCGGCGTCGGCAAGGGGCGTGGCTTCGGTACGGGGTGCGGCCAGGTGTTCCCCGATGCCCCGGAGCCCGGCGAGGTCGTGGACGTCGCCCGCCAGCGCGGGCACCTCGGTCACGGGCACCCCGGGATGGAGCGCCGTGAAACGGTCCCGGGTGCGCTGCTCGCGGGCGATCAACCGCATGCGCTCGGCGTGCAGGCGCAGCAGACCGGCGGTGAGCCGGTCGACATCGGACGGTGCCTGCGCCTCGGGCCGGGAAGTGGCGGGGGAGCCTGGATCCGGGAGGCCTTCGGGAGCAGGGGAGTCTGAACTGCCGTGTGTATCGGGTGAGTTACCCGCAGCTTTCCCGCTCGTGTGATCAACAATGCCGCCGGTCGGAAAATTCTCCCCTTCCAGGGTTTCCGCCGCGGCGATCGCCCGTTCGGCCGACAGGTCGGCCGCTTCGCTGCCGTGCACGCGGTTGAGCACCAGGCCGGCCAGGGGCATCTTCTCGGCCGCCAGCCGCTCCACGAAGTACGCCGCCTCGCGCAGCGCGTCCCGTTCGGGGGCCGCCACCACCAGGAACGCCGTGCCGGGTGCCTGCAGCAGCCGGTAGGTGGCCTCGGCCCGGCTGCGGAAACCGCCCAGGGTGGTGTCCATGGCGGCCACGAAGGTCTGCACGTCCTTCAGCAGGGAGCCGCCGAGCAGCTTGCCCAGGGTGCCGGTCATCACCGACATGCCGACGTTGAGGAACTTCATGCCGGCCCGGCCGCCCAGCTTCGCCGGGGCGGTGAGCAGCCGGATCAGCCTGCCGTCGAGGAACGAGCCGAGCCGCTCCGGGGCGTCCAGGAAGTCCAGCGCCGAGCGGGAGGGCGGGGTGTCCACCACGATCAGGTCCCACTCGTCCCGGGCCCGCAGCTGTCCCAGCTTCTCCATCGCCATGTACTCCTGCGTGCCGGCGAAGCCCGCGGAGAGCGACTGGTAGAAGGGGTTGGCCAGGATGGCGGCGGCCCGCTGCGGGTCGGCGTGCGCCTCGACGATCTCGTCGAAGGTGCGCTTCATGTCGAGCATCATCGCGTGCAGCTCGCCGCCCGCGGCGTCGTCGATCCCCGGTACCCGGCGAGGGGTGTTGTCCAGCTCGTCGATGCCCATCGACTGGGCCAGCCGACGGGCGGGGTCGATGGTCAGGACGACCACCTTGCGGCCGCGCTCGGCGGCCCGCAGCCCCAGCGCCGCGGCGGTGGTCGTCTTGCCGACACCACCGGACCCGCAGCAGACCACGATGCGGGTCCGCCGATCGTCGAGCAGGGGGTCCAGGTCGAGTTCTCGCTCGGCGTCCAGGCTCATGACATCCCTCGGGTCCGCAGCAGTGCGGCCAGCTCGTAGAGGCCGGCCAGGTCGACTCCGTCGGTGAGCAGGGGCAGCTCGGCCGTCGGGAGGCCTGTCGCGTCCAGCGCCTGCCGCTGACGGTGCTCCAGGGTGTGGCGCTCCACGTACTCCTCCGCCTGCCTCAGCAGCGGGTCCACGAGCCGCTCCGCCGCTCCGCCCCGCCGGGCGCCGCCCAGCCCGGCGGCCGCCAGCGAGCCGGCCACCGAGGCGTGCGGCACCGAGCCGGCCAGCCGCACTCCGTCGTCGTCCAGGAGGAGCGGCCGGACCATGTTCACGATCACGCGGCCGGTGGGCAGGCCCGCCGCGTGGAGCTCGGCGACGCCGTCCGCGGTCTCCTGGACGGGCATCTCCTCCAGCAGCGTCACCAGGTGCACCTGGGTCTGCGGGGACTTCAGCACCCCCATCACGGCCTGTGCCTGATGATGTATCGGCCCGATGCGCGCCAGGCCCGCCACCTCGTCGTTCACGTTGAGGAAGCGGGTGACGCGGCCGGTCGGCGGGGCGTCCATCACCACGTGGTCGTAGACGAAGCGGCCCGCCTTGTCCTTGCGGCGCACGGCCTCGCAGGCCTTGCCGGTCAGCAGGACGTCCCGCAGGCCGGGGGCGATCGTGGTGGCGAAGTCGATGGCGCCGAGCTTCTTCAGGGCGCGGCCGGCGCCGCCGAGCTTGTAGAACATCTGGAGGTAGTCCAGCAGCGCCAGTTCGGGGTCGATGGCGAGGGCGAACACCTCGCCGCCGCCGGGCGCGACGGCGATCTTCCGCTCCTCGTAGGGCAGCGGCTCCGTCTCGAAGAGCTGCGCTATGCCCTGCCGGCCCTCCACCTCGACGAGTAGGGTGCGCTTCCCCTCGGTGGCGAGGGCGAGCGCGAGGGCGGCGGCGACCGTGGTCTTTCCGGTCCCGCCCTTGCCGCTGACTACCTGGAGCCTGCTCACGTCGTGAGCCTAACCACTCGTGGTTCCCTCACGCCGGTGCCTGTGGACAAACGCCGTGCTCCGCGCACGCCCTGTGGACAACTCGGGGGGCCGCCGGGCCAGCGGTTAAAGTCGCCCCATGAAGAAATGGGAATACGCGACCGTCCCGCTCCTCGTGCACGCCACGAAGCAGATCCTCGACACCTGGGGCGAAGACGGCTGGGAGCTCGTGCAGGTCGTGCCCGGGCCGAACCCGGAGCAGCTGGTGGCCTACCTGAAGCGGGAGAAGCAGGCGTGAGCAGCGTCGAGGCCCGCCTCGCCGAGCTGGGGGTGACGCTGCCCGAGGTGGCCGCGCCGCTCGCCGCCTACCAGCCGGCGGTGCGCTCGGGTGCGTACGTGTACACCAGTGGGCAGCTCCCGATGGTCGAGGGCAAGCTGCAGGTCACCGGCAAGGTCGGTGCCGAGGTCACGCCCGAGGAGGCCAAGGAGCTGGCCCGGATCTGCGCGCTGAACGCGCTGGCCGCGGTCAGGTCGGTGGCCGGGGACCTGGACCGGGTCGCCCGCGTCGTGAAGGTCGTCGGCTTCGTCGCCTCCGCCCCCGACTTCACGGGCCAGCCGGCCGTGATCAACGGCGCGAGCGAGCTGCTCGGCGAGGTCTTCGGCGACAAGGGTGTCCACGCCCGCAGCGCCGTGGGCGTGGCCGTCCTTCCCCTGGACGCGCCCGTCGAGGTCGAACTCCAGGTGGAACTCACCGACTGAACCCCTGGCACCCCGGCGGCCTCCACCGCCGCCGGGGCCCACGGCCCGGCCCGCCCGCACCCGCTGCGCCGCCGCCCGGCCGGCTGGACGCAGGCCCTCACGTCCGCACTAGGCGGTTCGCTCCGCCGGTCCTCGGTCCACCGGGGCCGTCCTACCCCGCGGTGCCGCCGCCAGGCCGGCGCGCACAGCGCCGCAGGCCTGCCGGGCGTGAGCGGCGAGGACCAGGCACTCCAGACGGCCCCGGGCCCTCACCTGGCACCCCTCGAAGATTCCCCCCGCTCCGGATAGCCTCCCCGCATGGCGAATGGTCAGTGGTACCCCCCGGAGTGGCCGGAACGGATACGCGCCCTCGCGGCCGGCACCCTCACCCCCGTGACCCCCCGCCGCGCGGCCACGGTCATGCTGCTGCGCGACACCGATCACGGCCCCGTCGTGCACATGCTCCGCCGCCGCGCCTCCATGGCCTTCGCCGGCGGCGCCTACGCCTACCCCGGCGGCGGCGTGGACCCCCGTGACGACGACCGTCAGGTCCGCTGGGCGGGCCCCTCCCTCGCCGCCTGGGCCGACCGCCTCGGGGTGGACGAGCCCGCCGCCCAGGCCATCGTGTGCGCCGCCGTGCGGGAGACCTTCGAGGAGGCCGGCGTCCTGCTGGCAGGCCCCACCGAGGACACCGTCGTCGGCGACACCACCGGTGAGGAGTGGGAGAAGGACCGGGCCGCCCTGGCCGGTCACGAGCTGTCGTTCGCCGAGTTCCTCGACCGCCGCGGCCTCGTCCTCCGCTCCGACCTGCTCGGCGCCTGGGCCCGCTGGATCACCCCGGAGTTCGAGACCCGCCGGTACGACACCTTCTTCTTCGTCGCCGTCCTCCCCGACGGCCAGCGCGCCCGCAACGTCTCCACCGAGGCCGACCGCACCGTGTGGACCCGCCCGGCGGACGCCGCGGCCGGCTACGACCGGGGTGAGCTGCTGATGATGCCGCCCACCATCTCCACCCTGCGCACCCTCGAGGCCCACGCCACGGCCGCGGACGCGCTCGCCGCCGCGTCGGCTCGCGACATGACGCCGGTACTGGCCGAGGCGCGCCTGGTGGACGGCGTGGTCGAACTCGTCTGGCCGGGCCACGACGAATTCACCAAGCGGGTGACCGCCGACGTCACGGAAGGACCGTCCGCATGACGAACGCCGCCGCCCTGCCGGGACAGCCCCGTGGCGGGGTCCTGTCCGGCCCCGCCACCACCCGCACCGTCAACGTGCTGGCACCGAATGCCTCCCCGATGACCCTGGACGGCACCAACACCTGGATCGTCGCCGAGCCGGACTCCCGGCTGGCCGTGGTCGTCGACCCGGGGCCGCTCGACGAGGGCCACCTGGCGAACGTCGTCGCCACCGTGGAGCGCTCCGGGCGCAGGGTCGGGCTGACCCTCCTCACCCACGGCCACGCGGACCACGCCGAGGGGGCGAAACGTTTCGCCGAACTGACCGGCACCAAGGTCCGTGCCCTGGACCCCGCCCTGCGCCTCGGCGACGAAGGGCTCGCGGCCGGGGACGTGGTGGACGTGGGCGGGCTGGAGATGAAGGTGGTGCCGACCCCGGGCCACACCTCGGACTCGCTCTCGTTCCATCTGCCGGCCGACCGGGCCGTCCTCACCGGCGACACCGTCCTGGGCCGTGGCACCACGATGGTGTCCCATCCGGACGGGCGGCTCGGCGACTACCTGGACTCGCTGCGGAGGCTGCGCTCCCTGACCGTCGACGACGGGGTGCACACCGTGCTCCCGGGCCACGGGCCGGTCCTGGACGACGCTCAGGGGGCCGTCGAGTTCTACCTGGCGCACCGCGCCAGCCGCCTGGCCCAGGTGGAGACGGCCGTGGAGAGCGGCTGCCGGACCGCCGAGGAGGTCGTGGCGCACGTGTACGCGGACGTGGACCGCAGCCTGTGGCCGGCGGCCGAGCTGTCGGTCCGCGCCCAGCTGGAATACCTGCGGGAGCACGGGCTGGTCTGACCGGCCCGTGCTCCCGTGCGGCGCCCTCGCCGGGCGTTGGCTCAGCGGCTGCGCTTCGCCAGGCGCTCGACGTCCAGCAGGATCACCGCACGCGCCTCCAGCCGCAGCCAGCCGCGGCCCGCGAAGTCGGCCAGCGCCTTGTTCACGGTCTCGCGGGAGGCGCCGACCAGCTGGGCCAGCTCCTCCTGCGTGAGGTCGTGGACGACGTGGATGCCTTCCTCGGACTGCACGCCGAAGCGGCGCGACAGGTCCAGCAGCGCGCGGGCGACACGGCCCGGCACGTCCGAGAAGACCAGGTCGGACATCTGGTCGTTGGTCTTGCGCAGGCGCCGGGCGACGGCGCGCAGCAGGGCGGCGGCCACCTCCGGTCGCGCGTTCAGCCAGGGCTGGAGGTCGCCGTGGCCGAGGCCCAGCAGCTTCACCTCGGTCAGCGCGGTGGCGGTCGCCGTGCGCGGGCCCGGGTCGAAGAGCGACAGTTCGCCGATCAGCTCACCGGGGCCCAGGACCGCCAGCATGTTCTCGCGGCCGTCCGGGGACGTGCGGTGGAGCTTCACCTTGCCCTCGGTGACCACGTACAGGCGGTCACCCGGGTCGCCCTCGTGGAACAGCGCGTCGCCGCGTGCGAGGGTCACCTCACTCATCGAAGCGCGGAGCTCCGCGGCCTGCTCGTCATCGAGCGCCGCGAAGAGCGGGGCGCGCCGCAGAACGTCGTCCACGAGATCTCTCCTATTCGACCTGCTCAGGGAATCCGGTCCCCCCGGTTACCGTCCGTACCACCGGTCGTCCAGGGGTCCCAGTTCCCCATTTTGCCGGACGGTCCAAACAGTGTGATCTGTCACAAGGATGCCGCACTGGTGTGCCAGACATCGCGCCAGGGGCCCAATTGGGCCGTGATCCCCGGGGTACGCGGCGGATGTCGGTGCGGAGCCTTAGGCTGGCCGGGTGTCCGAAACGCCGACGACTACACGGGCCACGCGGTCCGACCGGGTGATCGGACAGGGTGATTCCGCCGACGGCGAACAGACCACGAATGGAGCGACGAACGTGGCGGACGACGAGGCTCGCCGACCGGACCGAACCACCGAAGAGCGCCCCCGGCGGACGTCGAACGCCGGGACGAGCCCCGCGGTGGGCGGGGAGGGGAACGCGGCGAGCGCCCCTTCCGCGCGTGGGCCGCAGGACCCGGCGGTGAAGGCCCCCGCGAAGGCGGCTCCCGCGAAGACGACCCCCGCGGCGAAGGCGAAGAAGGTTCCCCCGCCCCCGAAGACGGCCCCCGCGAAGAAGGCGCCTGCGAAGGGCGCTCCCGCGAAGAAGGCGCCTGCGAAGGGCGCTCCCGCGAAGAAGGCGCCCGCGAAGGGCGCTCCCGCGAAGAAGGCGCCTGCGAAGGGCGCTCCCGCGAAGAAGGCGCCCGCGGTCCAGGGCTCCGCGGCACGCAAGGTGGCGGCCGGGAAGCCGGAGTCGCGGGTGGCGCTGGTGCGGCGCGCCCGGCGGATCTACCGCGAACTCGCCGAGGTGTACCCGTACGCGCACCCCGAACTGGACTTCGAGAACCCGTTCCAGCTGCTGGTCGCCACCGTGCTGTCCGCGCAGACCACCGACCTGAGGGTCAACCAGACCACGCCCGCGCTGTTCTCGGCGTACCCCACCCCCGAGGACCTCGCCGCGGCCGACCCGGAGAAGGTGGAGGAGATCCTCCGGCCCACCGGTTTCTTCCGGGCCAAGACCCGTTCCGTCATGGGCCTTTCCAAGGCCCTGGTGGAGGAGTTCGACGGGGAGGTCCCCGGCCGCCTGGAGGACCTGGTCAAGCTGCCCGGCGTGGGCCGGAAGACCGCCTTCGTGGTCCTCGGCAACGCCTTCGGCCGCCCCGGCATCACCGTGGACACCCACTTCATGCGCCTGGTGCGCCGCTGGAAGTGGACCGAGGCCACCGAGCCGGACAAGATCGAGGCCGAGATGAGCGCGCTCTTCCCCCAGCGCGACTGGACCATGCTGTCCCACTACGTGATCTTCCACGGCCGCCGGATCTGCCACGCCCGCAAGCCCGCCTGCGGCGCCTGCCCGATCGCCGAGCTCTGCCCCTCCTACGGGGAGGGCGAGACGGACCCGGAGAAGGCGCAGAAGCTGCTGAAGTACGAGAAGGGCGGCTTCCCCGGCCAGCGCCTCAAGCCGCCGCAGTCCTACCTGGACCACGGCGGCATCCCGGCCCCGCCCCTGGGCAGGGAATGAAGGAACCGGCCGGCCGGTTCCGACGTGAGGAACGATGGGTGGCCCACGGGACGTTGGAGAGGGAGCGGGGGTGGCGATGACACGGGCGAGTGATGCGGACCGCGGTGCGATGACGATGTCCGGCGGTGGGATCCGCCTCTCCGGTGAAGGGCTCCCCTCCTGGCTCGGCCCCGTGGTGCGGGCCGCCGAGACGGTGGAACCGCGACAGCTCAGCCGCTTCCTGCCGCCCGCGGACGGCGGAGGCCGCCAGTCAGCCGTGCTGGTCCTCTTCGGCGAGGGCGAGCAGGGTCCGGAGATGCTGCTCACCGAGCGGGCCGGTTCGCTGCGCTCGCACGCCGGTCAGCCGTCCTTCCCCGGCGGCTCCCTCGACCCCGAGGACGGCGACCCGCACACCGACGGCCCGCTGCGCGCCGCCCTGCGCGAGGCCGAGGAGGAGACCGGCCTCGACCCGGCCGGCGTCCAGCTCTTCGGCGCGCTCCCCAAGCTCTACATCCCGGTCAGCGGCTTCGTGGTGACGCCGGTACTGGGCTGGTGGCGAGAGCCCAGCCCGGTCGGGGTCGTCGACCCGGCCGAGACGGCCCGTGTCTTCACCGTCCCGGTCGCCGAGCTCACCGACTCCGCCAACCGGGCGGTCGCGGTGCACCCGAGCGGTTACCGCGGCCCGGCCTTCCTGGTGCGGTCGGCCCTCGTCTGGGGCTTCACCGCCGGGATCATCGACCGGTTGCTGCACTTCGCCGGCTGGGAACTCCCCTGGGACCGCAGCCGCGAGGTGTCCCTCGACCACAGGTCATGACCGGGGACCCGACGGGAAATGGATGACGGTGGGCCCCGGCGGGCAAGACGCTGCCGGAAGAGGACGAGGCGAGGCGTGACGCGTTGAACGTGCTGGACATTCTGTTGCTGATCGCCGCCGCCTGGTTCGCGGTGGTCGGATACCGCCAGGGCTTCGTGGTCGGCATCCTGTCGGTGATCGGCTTCCTGGGCGGCGGACTGATCGCCGTCTACCTGCTCCCGGTCATCTGGGACGCGCTCACCGACAACTCCGAGGTCAGCACGGTCGCGGCGGTGGTCGCGGTGATCGTGGTCATCATCTGCGCCTCCGTGGGCCAGGCGCTGACCACCCACTGGGGCGGCAAGCTCCGCCGCCGCATCACCTGGTCGCCCGCCCGGGCGCTCGACGCCACCGGCGGCGCGCTGGTCAACGTGGTGGCGATGCTGCTGGTGGCCTGGCTGATCGGGTCGGCTCTGGCCGGCACGACGCTCCCGACGGTCGGCAAGCAGGTGCGGTCCTCGCAGGTGCTGCAGGGCGTCTCGCGGACCCTGCCGGAACAGGCCGACACCTGGTTCGCGGACTTCTCCTCCGTCCTCGCCCAGAACGGCTTCCCGCAGGTCTTCAGCCCCTTCGCCAACGAGCCCATCCGTGAGGTGGCCCCTCCGGACCAGGCGCTCGCCAACAGCGAGGTGGCGGTGCGCGCCAAGCGGTCCATCGTCAAGGTGGTGGGCACCGCGACCGGCTGCAGCAAGGTGCTGGAGGGCACCGGTTTCGTCTTCGCCGGGCAGCGGGTTATGACCAACGCGCACGTGGTCGGCGGCGTCGACGAGCCGACCGTGCAGATCGGCGGCGAGGGCCGCCGCTACGACGCCACCGTGGTGCTCTACGACTGGCAGCGGGACATCGCCGTCCTCGACGTGCCCGGCCTGCCCGCCGATCCGCTGCGGTTCGCCTCCTCGGAGGCGGAGAGCGGGGACGGAGCCATCGTCGCCGGCTTCCCGGAGAACGGCGGCTACGACGTGCGCGCCGCCCGCGTGCGCGGTCAGATCCCGGCCAACGGGCCCGACATCTACCGCCGTTCCACGGTCCAGCGCGAGGTGTACTCGCTGTACGCGACGGTCCGTCAGGGCAACTCCGGCGGGCCGCTGCTGACCCCGCGCGGCGAGGTCGTCGGGGTCATCTTCGCCAAGTCGCTCGACGACCCGGACACCGGCTACGCGCTCACGGTCGACGAGATCCGGGAGGACATCGAGCGGGGCCGCACAGCGGACCAGGAGGTCGACAGCGACCAGTGCGCGCTGTGACGCCGCTGTCCTGACGCACCGCCTCGATCCCGCAGCCCTGACGCCACGGCCCTGCTCCCGTCGCCCTGACGCCACCGTCCGGGCCCCCTGGCCGCGCTGACGCCCCCGTCCTCACACCGCCGTCCTCACACCGCACGTCCTGACGCCGGCCTCACGGCGGAGCGGTACGGGACACCGGTGCATCCGGAGGGACCCCGCCGAACGGCGGAGCCGGGTGCCGGAAAAAGTGGAAAGGGACGCCGTCGGGCCCGTAGGCGGAAGTCGCCCGGCGTGCGGACGCTCCCCTTCCGGGGGCTCGCGCGCCGGGCGGCGCCGGTCGAAGGGTCAGGGGCGCTGTTGGCGCAGGCGCACGGAGACCCAGCGGGCCCGCCGGCGCAGTATGCCGCCGATGCCCACGTCGAGATCGGTCGCCGGTGGCTGCGGTGCCCCCCGGTAGCTGCCGGTCGGCCCACCGGCCGAGCGGCGGTCCCGTGCTGCGTCACTGAAGTCGTACGTCCAGCGCATACCCCGACGTGTGCCCCTGGCCCAAGGTCGATAACCACGCCGTCAGGCCCTATTTGGCCTATGCGGCAGGCATGGGCTGTTCGTAGGACAGACATCCCGGTCCGCATAACGGGCGGCGAGCTGCCCGGACCCGGACCCTGCCGGGGGCGCGCGCTCTGCGCGTGCGCGCCGGGGTGCGCCTCCGCGCCCTTGGGGGAGGGGCGGGGTACGGGAGCGAGGCGGACCTCGCCGGCCCTCAGCGGTCCGGTTCGGGGTCCTTGAGCCAGTTCACCAGCTCCGTGGAGAAGGCCACCGGGTCCTCTTCGTGCGGGAAGTGGCCCAGGCCGTCGAAGAGCCGCCACCGGTACGGCGCCTCCACGTACTCCCCGGACCCCGCGGCGGTGCGGGTGCGCATCACCGGGTCCAGCGAACCGTGCAGGTGGAGCGTCGGCACCCGGACGGGACGTCGCATGCGCCGGTTGAACTGCAGGCCGTCCGGCCGCACGAGGGAGCGCACCATCCAGCGGTACGGCTCCACGGAGCAGTGGGCCGTGGAGGGGATGCACATCGCCTGCCGGTACAGGTCGATCGCCTGCTCGTCCGGCCCGCCACCGGGTCCCGACCACTCGCGGATGAGACGGCCGACCAGCTCCCCGCCGTTCGCGGTGAGCTGCCGCTCCGGGACCCAGGGCCGCTGGAAGCCCCATATGTGCGACCCGGCGGAGGTCTGGCGGACGTCGGAGAGCATCGCCGACCGCCAGCGGCGCGGATGGGCCATGGACGAGACCGCCAGCCGCCGCACCAGCTTGGGCCGCATCGCCGCCGCCGTCCACGCCAGGTAGCCGCCCAGGTCGTGGCCGACCAGGGCGGCGTCCGGCTCGCCCAGCGACCGGACGACACCGGTGATGTCCAGCGCCAGGTTGGCGGGGTCGTAGCCACGGGGCGTGCGGTCGCTGCCGCCGACGCCCCGCAGGTCCATCGCCACCGCACGGAACCCCGCGTCGGCGAGGGCGCCCATCTGGTGGCGCCACGTCCACCAGAACTGCGGGAAACCGTGCAGCAGCAGGACCAGCGGACCGTCGCCCAGCTCGGCGATGTGGAACCGGGCGCCGTTGGCGGCGACGTCGCGGTGGATCACCTTCCTCCCGTCGGGCAGGTCGATCCGTACCGCCGAGGCGGGCTGCGCCCAAGGAGTGGCTGGGTCGGTCATGACGTCGAGCGTGCCACAGAGTCGAGCTGCTTGGCGTACGGGTCGGCGGGCGCCGTGGCCGGGCGGGGGTGCGGCTTGGCGTTCTGCAGGATCTCGGCCGTCCGCTTCATCTCGGCGCTCACCTCCTGCGGAGCGCGGCTCTTCTTCGCCTTCTTGAAGGAGGCCGTGCCGATCAGCGCCAGCACGCCCGCCACGAGCAGGGAGGCCGCGAAGGAGAGGAGGAAGCAGATCGCCAGGTTCCAGTCCGACCAGGTGTGGATGCCGTAGGCGAGCGCGAAGCTGAGCATCGGCAGGGAGAAGACCAGCAGGGCGAGGGCCGCCATGAAGGCCCCCGAGCCGATCGCCCCGCGCTTGGCGTCCTGCTTGAGCAGCGCCCTCGCGTACGCGATCTGGTCCTGGACCAGAGCGGACATCTCGGTCGACGCCGTGGCGAACAGCTGTCCCATGCTGCGTTCGGTGCCGACCGGGTTGCCGTCGGGTGCGCTCATCGCGGACTCCCTTTCCTGCCGAGTTCTGTACTGTCCAGTCAGATCATGCCGGACCCGCACGAACCTTGCGCGCACCGGCCGGTACTAGAGGTACCCCCGATCGCTCCGGCCGTACGTGGGCTGTTGGAGAAGACCTGAAGGAGAGTTACGCAGGGCCCGCGGCGGCGACGGCGCAGGCCTTTCCGTGGGCCGCCCGTGCAAGTGGTGCGGACGGGCGGCCGGGGCGTCCTACTCGGACCGCGCGAGTTGCGGCCGGGGCCTCCTACTCGGACCGGCCGGACATGATCGTCTCCGCCGTGCGCCGGTGCTCCGCCGCCTTCGCCTCGAGCATCTCCGCCATCCGCAGGTGGTACTCCGGGTCGTCCTGCGTGTAGACGTCCGGGATGCCGTCCCGGTCCTCGTCCCGCTCCTCGGCCTCCGTCATCCGCCGGTACTTGGCGTTGCGGAACTTCAGCAGGACGGCGGCCAGCAGCGTCGCCAGCAGCGAGCCGACCAGGACGGCGGCCTTGACGTGTTCGGTGAGGAGGTCCTCGCCCTCGAAGGCCAGCTCGCCGATCAGCAGGGAGACGGTGAAGCCGATGCCCGCCAGTGTGGCCAGGGCGAAGACGTCCGCCCACTCCAGGTCGTCGCTGAGGGACGCGCGGGTGAACCGGGCGGCCAGCCAGGTGCCGCCGAAGATGCCGAGCGTCTTGCCCAGCACCAGCCCCAGGGTCACGCCCAGGGTCTCCGGCTTGGTGAACACGGCCGCCAGGTCGCCAGCGGCCACCGGCACGCCTGCCGCGAACAGCGCGAAGAGCGGCACGGCGAGGCCCGCGGACAGCGGCCGTACCTGGTGCTCGATGCGCTCACCGGGGGAGAGCTCCTCGTCCTCCCGGCGGGTGCAGCGCAGCATCAGGCCCATGGCGACGCCGGCGATGGTGGCGTGGATGCCGCTGTTGTACATCAGCGCCCAGATCACCAGGCCGAGCGGCACGTACACCCACCAGCCGCGCACGCCCTTGCGCAGCAGCAGCCAGAAGACGACCAGACCCGCGACCGCGCCGCCCAGCGCGGCGAAGTTCAGCTGGTGCGTGAAGAAGATGGCGATGATCACGATCGCCAGCAGGTCGTCGACGACCGCGAGGGTCAGCAGGAAGGCCCGCAACGCCGAGGGCAGCGAGGTGCCGATCACCGCGAGGACGGCCAGCGCGAAGGCGATGTCGGTGGCCGTCGGGACCGCCCAGCCGGCCATCGAGCCGCCGCCGATGCCGTTGACCGCCACGTAGACCAGAGCGGGCGCCACCATGCCGCAGACGGCGGCGATCACCGGGAGCGCGGCGGCCTTCGGGTCCTTGAGGTCGCCCGCCACCAGCTCACGCTTGAGCTCGATGCCCGCCACGAAGAAGAAGATCGCCAGCAGACCCTCCGAGGCCCAGTGCTCGATCGACAGGTCGAGGCCGAGGGCGGAGGGGCCGAGGTGGAAGTCGCTGAACGACTCGTAGCTTTCCTTGATGCCGGGCGTGTTCGCCCAGACCAGCGCCGTGACCGCTGCCAGCAGGAGAAGGACGCCGCCGACCGTCTCGGTGCGCAGGGCGTCCGCGAGGAAGCCGCGCTCGCGGAGGGACACCCGGCGGAAGGCCTGGCGGGGTGCGGCGTCGTCGCCCGGCAGGGGCGGGCTGTCAGGGGTGTGCTCGGGCCGGGCCATGAAGGAGCCTCCAGGGTGGTCGGGGCATGGGCGTACACATGCCGACCAGACTTCCCGGCGCACCTATGGTCTTCCGGTCACCACGCGGGGAGCGCGACGACGGAGGACACGATCATTAGCTTAGCTAATGTGATCCGCGAACGGCAGAGCGGGCCGGACTCCCCGGTGCTGCCGGATCCGGTGCGGATCCGGTTTACGGGGGAGTTCGGCCCGCTCAGGCCGCTCAGCCGGCCTCGGGCGGATCATCCGGCCTCCAGGGCCGTTCGGCGGGTCAGTCGGCGTCGCTCTGCGCGGACGGCAGCTTGGCCTGGATGAGGTCCATCACCCCGGCGTCGGTCAGCGTGGTGACGTCGCCCAGGGCGCGGTTCTCGGCCACGTCGCGCAGCAGGCGCCGCATGATCTTGCCGGAGCGGGTCTTGGGGAGCTCCGCGACCGGCAGGATCCGCTTGGGCTTGGCGATCGGCCCGAGCGTGGCGCCCACGTGGTTGCGCAGTTCGTCGACAAGGCCCTCGTCCTCCGAGGCGCTGCCGCGCAGGATGACGAAGGCCACGATGGCCTGGCCGGTGGTCTCGTCGGCGGCGCCCACCACGGCCGCCTCCGCCACCTTCGGGTGCGAGACCAGCGCCGACTCGACCTCGGTGGTGGAGATGTTGTGGCCGGAGACCAGCATGACGTCGTCGACCCGGCCGAGCAGCCAGATGTCGCCGTCGTCGTCCTTCTTGGCGCCGTCGCCGGCGAAGTACTTGCCCGGGAAGCGCGACCAGTAGGTGTCGATGAACCGCTGGTCGTCGCCCCAGATGGTGCGCAGCATGGACGGCCACGGCTCGGTGAGCACCAGGTAACCGCCGCCGCCGTTCGGTACCTCCTTGGCCTCGTCGTCCACTACGGTGGCGGCGATGCCGGGCAGCGGGGTCTGCGCGGATCCCGGCTTGGTCTCCGTCACGCCGGGGAGCGGCGAGATCATGATGGCGCCGGTCTCGGTCTGCCACCAGGTGTCCACGATCGGCTTCGCGCCGGCGCCGATGCGCTCCCGGTACCAGATCCAGGCCTCGGGGTTGATGGGCTCGCCGACCGATCCGAGGACGCGCAGCGTGCTCAGGTCGAACTTGGCCGGGATGTCGTCGCCCCACTTCATGAACATGCGGATCACGGTGGGCGCCGTGTAGAGGATGGTCACGCCGTACTTCTGGACGATCTCCCAGAAGCGGCCCTGGTGCGGGGTGTCCGGGGTGCCCTCGTACATGACCTGGGTGGCGCCGTTGGCCAGCGGGCCGTAGACGATGTACGAGTGGCCGGTGACCCAGCCGACGTCGGCCGTGCACCAGTAGACGTCGGTCTCCGGCTTGAGGTCGAAGACGGCGTGGTGGGTGTAGGCGACCTGGGTGAGGTAGCCGCCGGAGGTGTGCAGGATGCCCTTGGGCTTACCGGTGGTGCCCGAGGTGTAGAGGATGAACAGCGGCTGCTCGGCCTCGAACGCCTCCGGGGTGTGCTCCGGGGACTGGCGCTCGGTGATCTCGTGCCACCAGACGTCGCGGCCCTCGGTCCAGGCGACCTCCTGGGCCGTCCGGCGGACCACGAGCACGTGCTCCACGCCGTCGACCTTGGCGAGCGCCTCGTCGACCGCGGGCTTGAGCGCGGACGGCTTGCCGCGGCGCCAGCCGCCGTCGGCGGTGATGACCACCTTGGCGTCGGCGTCCTTGATGCGGGTGGCCAGCGCGTCGGCGGAGAAGCCGCCGAAGACCACCGAGTGGGCGGCGCCGATCCGGGCGCAGGCCAGCATGGCGACGGCCGTCTCCGGGATCATCGGCATGTAGACGGCCACCCGGTCGCCCTGGCGGACGCCCAGCTCCAGCAGCGCGTTGGCGGCGCGGGAGACCTCGTCCTTGAGTTCGGCGTAGGTGATGGCGCGGGTGTCACCGGGCTCACCCTCGAAGTGGATGGCCACCCGGTCGCCGTTGCCGGCCTCGACGTGACGGTCCACGCAGTTGTAGGCGACGTTGAGCTTGCCGTCCTGGAACCACTTGGCGAACGGGGGGTTCGACCAGTCGAGCGTCTCCGTCGGCTCGGTGGCCCAGGTCAGTCGGCGGGCCTGCTCGGCCCAGAAGCCGAGCCTGTCAGCCTTGGCCTGCTCATACGCCTCCGCGGTGACGTTGGCCGCGGCGGCCAGGTCGGCGGGGGGTGCGAACCTGCGCTCTTCTTTGAGCAGGTTGGCCAGGCTTTCGTTGCTCACGACATCTCCCTTTCCAAGGGTGTCCGCTGTGTCCCAGGCCACAGCTCATCAGACCGGAGGGACCACTGACAAGGGTCGTCCGGAAATTGGTGTAGACCTGTGTCTGATTCGGCTGTGGCTGCGACCTCGGGATTCGCGGATGGCTTGCGCGGATCGGTCACCCGTTGTCACGTACGGCCGCGCGGAGGAGTTCAGCGGTGTCGCGCCGAGGAGGCGACGGCGTGCACGACCCGCGCGGCGTACGTCGGCCGGTGGACCTGCGTCCACCTGGGTCGTGCAGTGCACTACCCCTCGGTCGGCGGGTCTATCCATGGGCCCGTGCGTGGCGGATGGGGCTCGGCAGCGGGTGGGAGCGGAGTAGGAGCGGAGTGGTGGACGAGCGGGATTGGAGCGGGAGCCGACCGGGGGGCGGGGGCTCCGGTGCGCGGTCCCCGGCGGGGGCGGGCGTACCGGAGCCCGGAGAAGAGGCTGTGACCAGGCCCCGCTGCCGGGCCCGGCCCCTCGGTGAGGCCGCCGGCCCCGGCTCGCCCGCGCCCGGGTCCCGCGCCCAGGCCGGAGCGGCGCAGGAGGCCGGTCGGCCCGCTGTCAGTTTCCGGCGCCGGTCAGATCGGCCTCCGTCTCCCTGATGTCCTCGAAGACGGGCGTGTCCGCGGAGCCACCGAGGAGGTAGGCCTGGGCCTCGCCGACGTGGAAGTACATGCCGTGCAACTCCAGCCGGCCTTCGCGCATCGCCCGGGCGACCGCCTCGTGGGCCTCGAGGTGCTCGAGCTGCTGCGCCACATTGGTGAGGCAGAGCAGCTCGACCGCGTCCGCGGGCTCCCGTCCGGCCAGCCGGACCGGACGGCCGCGGCCGGATCCGGAGGCCATCCGGCGCAGGCTCGGCAGACCGTGGCGGAGCCAGCGCTGGAGCGGAGTCCCGTCGTTGTCGGGCTCGGAGTCGATGAGCGCCTGCATGGCGCCACAGCCGGAGTGGCCGCAGACGGTGATGGAGCGGACCCGCAGGACGTCCACCGCGTACTCGATGGCGGCGGCCACCGAGTCGTCCCCCGACTCCTCGCCGGGCGCGGGCACCAGATTGCCCACGTTGCGGACGACGAACAGGTCGCCGGGGCCGCTGCTGGTGATCATCGACGTCACCAACCGCGAGTCGGCGCACGTCAGGAAGAGCTGTGCCGGCCGCTGACCTTCCCGGGCCAGCCGGGCGAGTTCGCTGCGGACCAGAGGGGCCGTCTCCCGCTGGAAGGCGCTGATGCCGCGGACGAGCTCGTGCCCGCTGGGTCGGGGGCCGGCGGGCTCGTCGGCGGCCGCGGGCGCTGTGGGTGCCGTGGGCTCCTCGTGGGGCTCGGCGGGGCGTCCGCTGCCGGATCCGGCGGCGTCGGCGGACGGCACGGCGGCACCGGCCGGATCGGCGGAGGTGTCGGCCCGCTCGGCGGAGCTGCTGGCCGGCTCGGCGGAGATGTCGGCCGGCGGAGTGGGAGTGTCGAACGGCGGGGCAGAGGCGTCGTCGGTCGGCGGGTTGGTGGCGGCCTCGGCCGGGGAGGCGGCACCCGCCGCGGTGAGCCCCCTGCGCAGCCCGGTGAGGCGGACCGAGCCGCCGTGCGCCCGGTGGCTGTTGCGCCAGTCCTCCAGCGACTCGTACGCGGCGTGGTCCACGAAGGAGCCGTGAAGCTCCACCACCGCGTCGGCGCCTTCCGGAATCAGGTGCAGCACCCGGCTGAGCCGGGGAACCACCAGGAACGTGAGCTGGCCCCGGACGTGGACGTGGTGCACGCCGTCGCGCACCTCGTGGACGATCCGGGTGCGGGTCAGCCGGTGCAGGGCGACCGCGACCGCGGCGAGCACTCCGACGCCCACGCCCTCCAGGACGCCGAGGAAGGTGACCGCGACGGCGGTGACCGCGTACACCAGCGCCTCACGGTGACGGTTCACCGTGCGGATGTGAATGATCGAGACCATCTGGACGCCGATCACCATCACCAGCGCCGCGAGGGCCGCCAGCGGGATCAGCTCCAGGAGCGGCACCAGCACCAGGGCCGCCGCGGCGATCCACAGGCTGTGGAGCATGGCCGCGTTGTGACTGACAGCGCCGGAGCGGGCGTTGGCCGAACTGCGGACCGCCACGCCGGTGACCGGCAGGCCGCCCAGGGCGCCGGAGGCCATGTTGGCGAAGCCTTGGCCGCGCAGCTCGCGGTCCAGGTCGGCGCGCGGGACCGGCGGCCCGCCACGGGTCGCGGCGATCTTGTCCACGGCCACCGCGGAGAGCAGGGTCTCCACGCCGCCGACCAGGGTGATGGTGAGGACCGCCGCGGCCAGGGGCAGGACGGGGCCCTCGGGGAACCCGGCCAGCGCGTGGTTGGACCAGGAGGGCAGGTCGACCCGGGGCAGCCGCATCCCCGCGGCCAGGGCGGCGGCGGTGGCGATCAGCATCGCGGCGAGCGCGGCGGGCACGAGGCGCATGAGCCGGCCGACCCGGCCGGGCATCCGGGACCAGCCCAGCAGCACCACCAGCGTGAGCGCGCTGACGGCCAGGGCGCCCGGATGGAGTTCCGCGAGCTGGGCGGGGAGCGCGCGCAGGTTGTCGAGGACTGAGCTCTGGGGGGTGCCGCCCAGAACGATGTGCAGCTGGGCCACCGCGATGGTGACGCCGATGCCGGCCAGCATTCCGTGGACGATGGCGGGGCTCACGGCCAGGGCGGTCCGGGCCACCCGGAGCCAGCCGAGGGCCACCTGGGTCACGCCGGCGAGGATGGTGACGGCGCAGGTGGTGCGCCATCCGTACTGCTGGATCAGGTCGGCCGTGACGACGGTGAGTCCGGCCGTGGGCCCGCTGACGGTGAGCGGTGCGCCGCCCAGCCGTCCGGCCACCAGGCTGCCCACGGCGGCGGCGACCAAGCCGGCCTGGAGGGGCGCGCCGGTGGCCAGGGCGATGCCCAGGGACAGAGGCAGCGAGATCAGGAAGACCGTGACCGAGGCCGAGAGGTCGGCCGGAGCGATCCGGAACCGGCGGGGCCCCCGGGGCGGCGGACTGTGCGGTCGGTGGATGCGTCCGGCCTCGTGGGCCTCGGCGTGATCGGGGATGCAGGAAGACATGTTCCCGTTTCTCCTCAAGGACGGCGCGGTCGCGCGAAGGCCTTCGGCGACCACGGGGAACGGCACCGCGGACGATGCGGCGAGTGCCAACACTCAGTAAATGAACAGTAATTCCGGGTAAAGGCTTCGTTCGGAGAAAACGGGCAAATGGCCGGATACCTCATTCAAAAGAGTGAAGCGGTGTTTTCTTCGGCTTGTCATATAAATGCCTGCGCGGTGACGTGCGAACGTGGCCGCCCGCCGGGTCCTCGGCGGTCCACCGGGGAGCGCCCGTGGGGGCGCTCGGCCTGAGCGAAGGAAGAAGGTGGGGCGGGTCATGACCGTCAACCGGAGAATCACCGCCGCCGTCGTGGCGGCGGCCGCCTGTGCCGTGTCGCTGGCCGGATGCGGGGCGGGGAGCGACGGCGCGGCCGGCGCCCAGGGCCAGGCCGGTGCGAGGAAGGCGGAGCCGAAGAGAGCCCCCCAGGCGGTCCGGCTCATCGGGGACGGTTCCACCGCCTACACCGGGGCGCAGCCCAACCTGGCCAAGCCGGAACGGCTCGCCCCCGGGCAGCGTCCGCCGCAGTTCGTCGTCTTCTCCTGGGACGGCGCCGGGGAGGACGGGCAGCGGCTGTTCTCGCACTTCCGCAAGGTGGCCAAGGAGAACAACGCCACCATGACGTACTTCCTCAGCGGCGTGTACATGCTGCCCGAGGAGAAACGTTCCCTCTATCAGCCGCCGGGCCGTGCCGCCGGAGCCTCCGACATCGGCTTCAACGACGTCGAGGGGGTGACCGCCACCGTCGAGCAACTGCGCCAGGCATGGCTGGAGGGCAATGAGATCGGCACCCACTTCAACGGCCACTTCTGCGGCAGCGGTGGCGTGGGGGACTGGTCGGTCGAGCAGTGGAAGAGCGAGATCGCGCAGGCCAAGAGCTTCGTGCAGACCTGGAAGACCAACACCGGCCTGCAGAACGCGCAGCCGCTGCCGTTCGACTACGAGAAGGAGCTGATCGGCGGCCGGACCCCCTGTCTGGAGGGCCGGCAGAACTTCCGCGTGGCCGCCCGGGAGCTGGGCTTCCGCTACGACACCAGCGGGGTCCGCGAACAGGTCTGGCCGGAACACAAGGACGGGCTGTGGGACCTGTCGATGCACATGGTCCCGGTGCCCGGCCGCAGCTTCGAGACCATCTCCATGGACTACAACTTCATGGTCAACCAGTCCGGGACCAGCACCCGCGGCAACCCGGCCATGCGGGAACTGTGGGGCGACCAGATGCGGGACGGCCTCCTGGCGGGCTTCCGCCGTTCCTACGAGGGCAACCGGGCGCCGGTCATCATCGGCAACCACTTCGAGTCCTGGAACGGTGGCGTCTACATGCGGGCCGTCGAGGAGGTCGTCAAGGAGGTGTGCACCAAGCCCGAGGTGCGCTGTGTGTCCTTCCGGCAGCTGACCGACTGGCTGGACGCGCAGGACCCGCAGGTGCTCACCAAGCTGCGGACCCTCGGCATCGGGCAGGCACCGAGGGAGGGCTGGCAGCGCTTCACGGCGTCCCCCGCGGCCGCGCCGGCGGCACCGGCCGGCCGGTGACCCGACCGTCCTGACGTCCTCCCGGTCCGAGCCACCCGCCGGACCAGGCCGGTCCGGCGTATCGGGCCGGTCCGGCGTATCGGGCCGGTTCGGCGGGGGTGCGGCCGGAGGACCGCGGCCGCACCCCCGCGACGCTCACGCCGGCTCGGCCACCCGCTCCCCGAGCACGAAACCGGGATCCACCTGCCGCGCCAGGTCGGTCCCGGTCCTCGCATTGCCCCAGGACTCGGCGTTCCGCAGGTGGAAGTGGACCATCTGGCGCGTGTAGCCCTCCCAGTCCCGGGCGTCGTAGCGGGCGTCGGCGGCGCCGCGCAGCGTCTCCAGGGCTGCCCTGTTCTCCGCCTCCAGCCGGTCGAACCGGGGCGGCCTGCCCTTCTCCATGGCACGCACCCAGTCCGAGTGGCCGACCGTCACCAGGAGGTCGTCGCCGACCTGCTCCCTCAGGAAGTCCAGGTCGTCCGGGCCCTGCACCTTGTTGCCGACGACCTTGAGCGAGACCCCGAAGTCCCGGGCGTACTCCTTGTACTGGCGGTAGACGGAGACCCCCTTGCGGGTGGGCTCGGCGACCAGGAAGGTCATGTCGAAGCGGGTGAACATCCCGGAGGCGAACGAGTCCGAGCCCGCCGTCATGTCCACCACCACATACTCGTCCCGCCCGTCGACCAGGTGGTTCAGGCACATCTCGACCGCGCCGGTCTTGGAGTGATAGCAGGCGACCCCGAGGTCCGCCTCGGTGAACGGGCCGGTGACCATGAGCCGGACCGTGCCCCCGTCGAGCTCGACCGGGCGGGCGCAGGCCGCGTAGACCGGGTTGTCCTCCCGCACCCGCAGCAGTCGGGAGCCCTCGCCGGGCGGAGTCGTCTTGATCATCGCCTCGGCCGAGGTGATCCGGGGGTTGGTGCCGCGCAGGTAGTCCTTGATGAGCGGCAGGTGCTGACCCATCGCGGGCAGCGCGGCGGCCTCCGTCTCGTCCAGGCCGAGGGCGGCGCCGAGGTGCTGGTTGATGTCGGCGTCCACGGCGATGACCGGCGCCTGCGAAGCGGCGAGGTGACGGACGAACAAGGAGGACAGGGTCGTCTTGCCGCTGCCACCCTTGCCGACGAAAGCAATTTTCATGTTCACCTAGCGTAGTGCGCGCACTCCGCCGCGTGGCATTTCCGTGACGATCCGTCGTGACGAACCACTCCATCGTGGGGTTTCCTGCGGAACCCGCCCCGAAGCGCCGGGTTAAGCCCGTCCGTCTCCGTCGCTTGCCCCGGTGGACCCCGGGCCGGGCAGGGTGGGGCGGCGTGAGGGCGCGTAATGTCGTACTCATGAGTACGACTGGCGCGTCCGCCGACCCGCTCGCGGCCCTGGGTTCGCTTCCCGGCGTGGCCGACTCCGTGGAGTCCGTCCGCACGTACGTCGACCGGGTCTACGGTCACCGCATCATGCGCCGCCGCAGCAACGAGATCACCTCCGAGGCGGCTCTGCGTGGATCGCGCGGATCCGCCGCGCTCGCCGGGGCCGACTGGGCTCTGGAGGAGGTCAGGCGCAGGACCGACTTCAGCGGTGACGACGACGCCCGGGTGGTGGGCGCAGCCCTGCGGCTCACCGCCGAGGCGGGACAACTGCTCTCGATCTGGCGGCAGTCGCCGCTGCGGGTCCTGGCCCGCCTGCACCTGGTGGCCGCCGCCGGGCAGGGCGACGACGTCGGGCGCCCCCGGCTGGCCGGGGAGACGGTCGACGAGCCGTTGATCGAACTGCCGTTGCCCGACGCCGACGAGATGGCCGGACGGCTCGACGGGCTCTCGCGGCTCATCATCGACGGCGGCTCCGCACCCGCCCTGGTGAAGGCGGCCGTGGTGCACGGCGAGATCCTCGCGCTCCGCCCCTTCCGCTCGCACAACGGGCTGGTGGCCCGTGCGGCGGAACGGGTCGTGCTGGTGGGCAGCGGGCTGGACCCGAAGTCGATCTGCCCCGCCGAGGTGGGGCACGCCGAGCTCGGACGGGCGGCCTACCGGGCGGCGCTGGACGGCTACGTGTCCGGCTCCCCCGAGGGGATGGCTGCCTGGATCGGCCACTGCGGCAAGGCGGTCGAACTGGGGGCGCGTGAGTCCACCGCGGTCTGTGAGGCGCTGCAGCGCGGCGCCGCCTGACCGGGCGGAAGGAACTGGGGACGCCCGGCACAGGGTTGCGGCGGCACGAGTTCTCGTGCCGCCGCTCGCATGTCCGGCCGGGTTACCAAGCGTCCTCGTAAGCTGCCCATCAGGCCGGGAACTTTGTCCCGTGGCCTGGTGCGGCTGGCCCGTAATCGACGGGTCGACGTCGCGTGGGTGCCCGGTGTTCATGCTCCGGTCCGTGGGGCCGTTGCGTTGCGAAGGCCATCCCGTCGGATGTCCTTGGTCTCGCGGGCCGTTAAGTCCTTTGTACTCCTGTTCCGTCACCTATGTGAACTCTTGGACGGAAGTGCTTGGTTCCCCGTCCGTGTGGGTGGCGTGACGGCCGTGCGCGGGCCCCGCTGACCAGCGGTGATCAGGTCGCGAGGGCTCCGGGGTTCCCGCTCGGCGCGGGTCAGACCGTGGCCGACCGCCGGCGGCTGGCGTACCAGACCAGGGCCGCGGCCGCGGCCGCACCCACCGTCGCCGCCGCGACCAGCACCGGCCGGGAGGGTGTGGTGAACGTGGGCAGCCGCTGCTTCAGCCGCACCGGGCGGTGGAAGTCGAGGATCGGCCAGCCCCGGGCCACGGCCTCCCGGCGCAGCGTCCGGTCCGGGTTGACGGCGTGCGGATGCCCCACCGTCTCGAGCATGGGCAGGTCGGTGGCGGAGTCGCTGTACGCGAAGCAGCGGCTGAGGTCGTACCCCTCGGACTCCGCCAGCTCCCGGATCGCCTGGGCCTTGGTGGGGCCGTACGCGTAGTACTCGACCTCGCCGGTGAAGCGGCCGTCCTCGCCGACCACCATCCGGGTGGCGACCACCCGGTCCGCCCCCAGCATCTCCCCGATCGGCTCCACCATCACCGATCCGGACGTGGAGACGATCACCACGTCACGCCCGGCCATGTGGTGCTCCTCGATCAGGGAGGCGGCCTCGTCGTAGATGATCGGGTCGATGAGGTCGTGGAGGGTCTCGGCGATGATGTCCCGGACCTGCTGGACGTCCCATCCACGGCACATGGCGGAGAGGTACCTCCGCATGCGCTCCATCTGTTCGTGGTCGGCGCCGCCGGCGAGGAAGACGAACTGGGTGTACGCCGTGCGCAGAGCGGCACGGCGGTTGATCAGTCCACCTTGGTAGAAGGACCTGCCGAAGGTGAGCGTGCTCGACTTCGCAATGACCGTCTTGTCCAGGTCGAAGAAGGCCGCTGTGCGGGGCAAGGAGTGGTTTTCCACAAGGGCGAGCATAGGGGGCAGCCATTCGGCGTAAGGTGTGGCGCGTGGGTTTGCCTGAGAAGCCTCTCGGGTACACCATGGAAGTCACGGATCGTTCGCGACCGTGCTAACCCGGTCCGGCTCCTCCCCCCCCGAGCCGGATCGTGGATGACGACCCCCGCTCTCCCCCCCGGCGGGGGTCGTCGCATGTCCGGACGGGTTTTTCGCCCTCCGGACGAGGCGGCCGGGCTCTCCTCCGCGAGAGCCCGGCCGCGTTTTGTCTTCCCCTTGTCTTCCCCACCGACGTGACGGTCCGTGACCGAAGCGGTGCTCTGGGGATTCTCCGCACGCCCTTGCGGGAGGGCGGGGAGCCGGTGCCCGTCGCGTTCGCCCGTGGGGGTGAAGGCGATATTCACAATCGCCGGGTTGTCCCCCGATTTAAGGCAAGATCCACTTCTTTTTCGGGACTGCCGCACGGTGATTCCGACGCGTCCGGATCACGGCACCCGCTGCCCTCGCATCGGCGCCTGACCGCCGCCGCGTCGCTCACTTCCGACACGGCACGGCCCGGTGGGACACGACCTCCCGGGCGGGCAGGAGGCAGCAGTCATGACCGGATCCACTTCCGGGGCCCCGGCTCCCGGCGCCCACCGCGGGGCGGGCGCACCGCTCATCCTCACCGAGGACCCGTTGCTCCTCGACGATCTCCTGCGGCTGTGCGCCGCGGCCGGGGCGACCCCGGAGGTACATCCCGGGCCACCCGGCAGACGGTCCGTCTGGGAAGCGGCACCGCTCGTCCTGATCGGTGACGACGCGGCCCGACGGGTGCGCGGGGCACCCCGCCGAACCGGAGTGGTCCTGGTCGGACGGGACCAGGACGACCCTCAGGTGTGGCGGCGTGCCGTCGAGATCGGGGCGGACCACGTGCTGGTCCTGCCCGACGGCGAGCAGTGGCTCACCGACCGGATCGCCGACGTCGTGGAGGGCGTCGGCCGGCCCGCGCTGACGGTCGGCGTCATCGGCGGGCGGGGCGGTGCCGGAGCGTCCACGCTGGCCTGCGCGCTGGCCGTCACCTCGGCCCGCGGTGGGGTTCGCACCCTGCTGGTCGACGCCGATCCGCTGGGCGGCGGGTTGGACGTGCTGCTCGGCGGTGAGGCGGCCGAGGGCCTGCGCTGGCCCGCCTTCGCCTCCTCCCGGGGCCGGCTGGGCGGTGGGGCGCTGGAGGAATCGCTGCCGAGCCTGCACTCGCTGAGGGTGCTGAGCTGGGACCGCGGTGACTGCGTGACCGTTCCGCCGGACGCCGTCCGCGCCGTGCTGGCGGCGGCCCGCAGGGGCGGCGGGGCGGTCGTCGTGGACCTGCCGCGACGGGTCGACGAGGGGGTGGCCGAGATCCTCGCCCAGCTCGATCTGGGTGTCCTGGTGGTGCCCGCGGAGATCCGGGCGGTGGCCGCGGCCGGACGGGTTGCGTCGATGGCGGGCATGGTGCTGAGGGACCTCCGGGTCGCCGTCCGCGGCCCCCACGCCCCCGGCCTCGACGGGGCGGAGGTGGCCCGCCTGCTCGGACTGCCCCTGCTCGGCGAGGTGCCGGCCGATCCGGCGCTGCGGCCACCCGCATCGGGGTCGCTGCCTCCCGGCGCGGCCCCCCGCGCTCCACTGTCCCGGTTCTGCCGGCAGTTCTGGGACCGCGCGGCGGCATCGGCGGGTGGACGATGAGCGCCGGGCGGACGAACGCCGGGACGGTGAACACCGTCACGAACGAGGCCGCCGCGCCCGCGGTGGAGCTCCTCGACGGGGTGCGCCGCTGGCTGGCCGAGAGCGGCGCGGAGCCCACCCCGGCGCGGGTGGCCCAGGCTTTGCGGGAACGGGGCGGACGGGTTCTCGGGGACGCCGAGGTGCTGGGAGCGGCGGTGCGGCTGCGGTCCGAACTGGTAGGCAGCGGCCCGCTGGAACCGCTGCTCGCGGACCCGGCGGTGACGGACGTTCTGGTCTCCGCGCCGGACCGGGTGTGGGTCGACCGGGGAGCGGGGCTGGAACTAACCGGTGTGGCCTTCCCGGACGCCGCCGCGGTACGGCGCCTGGCGCAACGCCTGGCCTCCGTCACCGGACGCCGCCTCGACGACGCCCGCCCCTGGGTGGACGCGCGGCTGCCGGACGGCACACGACTGCACGCCGTCCTCCCGCCGGTCGCGGTCGGCTGCGCCTGCCTCTCGTTGCGGGTCGTCCGGCCGAGGGCCTTCACCCTCGACGAACTGACCCGGGCGGGCATGCTTCCGCCCAGCGGCGCGGGAGTGCTGCGGGCCCTGGTCGACGCCCGGCTGTCGTTCCTCGTCAGCGGGGGTACGGGTACGGGCAAGACCACGCTGCTCAGCGCCCTGCTGGGCCTCACCGGTCCCGCCGAACGCATCGTGCTGGCCGAGGACTCGGCGGAACTGCGGCCGGACCACCCTCATGTCGTGCGGCTGGAGAGCAGACCGGCCAACCAGGAGGGCGCGGGTCTGGTCACGCTCGAGGACCTGGTGCGGCAGGCCCTGCGCATGCGCCCCGACCGGCTGGTGGTGGGGGAGGTGCGCGGGGCGGAGGTCGTGCACCTGCTGGCCGCGCTGAACACCGGCCACAGTGGCTGCGGCACGGTCCACGCCAACGCCGCGGCGGACGTCCCGGCCCGGCTGGAGGCCCTGGGCACGGCGGCCGGGCTGGACCGGGCCGCGCTGCACAGTCAGCTGGCCGCCGCCCTGTCGGTGGTGATCCATCTCGTGCGGGAGCGTGGTGGGCGGCGGCGCGTTGCCGAGGTGCGGGTGCTCGAACGTGACGCCGACGGGCTGGTGCGGACGGTTCCCGCCCTGCGCTGGAGCGAGCAGGCCTTCGTTCCGGAGCGCGGATGGGCGCGGCTCGTGGAGCTGCTGGACGGCGGCGACCAGGGCGGGGCCGAGGCCGCCCGCACGACGGATGGGGTCGAGGCGGGGGTGGCGTGGTGAGCCCTGTTGCCGGATCGGCCCTCGCGGGGGGCGGGTGGGCCGTCACCGCCGCCGTCTGCGCGGCGGGAGCCTGGTGGCTGTCGCGCCCCCGGTCCGTGGCACAACGGGCCCGGGTGGTGGCCGGCAGGGGTGGCGGTGCCGCGGAGCCCCGCTCTGTGGGTGGGGCGGCGCGGCTCAGGGCGTTGGCGCTTGGTGAGGGAGCCCGCAGGCTCCTGGCCGGGCAGAGGCGGCCCGGAGCCGAGTGGTGGGTCCTGGTCGCCGGGGCGGCCGTGGCGGTGCTCGGAGTGTCACCGCTGCCCATCGCCGCGGCCCTGGCCGCCGTGCCGTTGGTGCGGCGTGCCCGGCGGGCCGCGTGCAGGAGGCGGGAGCGGGCTGTGCGGGCGGATGCGGTGATCGCGCTGTGCGGCGCGCTGGCCGGCGAGGTGCGGGCGGGACGGCAACCGGGTGAGGCGCTTCCCGTGGCGGTCCACGCGGACGGGACCGGGGTGCTCGCCGGGGCGCTCGCCCCGGCGGTGGCGGCGGCGCGGTTCGGCGGAGACGTCGCGGCGGCGCTCGGCGGAGCCTCCCGCTCGCCCGGGGCGGAAGGGCTGGGTGGACTGGCGGCGTGCTGGCGGGTGGCGGTGGACCGGGGCGCGGGCCTGGCCGACGGGCTGGAGCGGCTCGACGCGGCGCTCCGCGCGGAACGGGACCGGCGCGCCGACCTGCGGTCCCAACTGGCCGGGGCCCGGGCCACCACCGTGATGCTCGCCGGACTTCCGGCGCTGGGACTGCTCCTGGGGACGGCGCTGGGGGCCGACCCGCTGAGGATCCTGCTGCACACGGGCCCTGGGCTGGCATGCCTGGCCGTGGGCGGGCTGCTGGAGACAGCGGGCGTCCGGTGGGCGCTGTGGATCGTGCGCGGCGCGGAGGAGGGGCCATGACCTGGCCGGGCGCCGTGACGGTGCTGGGAGCGACCGCGGGGCTGTGCTGGGCGGCCGGGCACGGTGTGGAGTACCACCGGGCCCGGAGGACGCGCCGGAGGGCGTCGTCACTGCTGAAGCGACCCGTGTCCCCGCGGGCGGCGGTGCGGTCGTGGCCGTGGGCCGGGGAGACGGCGCGGCGCCGGGCCGCGGTCCTGGGCGCGGTCGCGGTGGGCTGGCTGCTCGTCGGAGGGCTACCGGGCCTGGCGGTGGGCGTGGTGACCGGGTTCTGCCTGCGGCAGCGCCTCGGACGGTGGGCGGCCCGCGAGGCCGCCACGGACCGGACGACCCACCAGGCCGCCGCGCAGCTTCCGCTCGCCGCCGACCTGCTGGCGGCCTGCGTGGAGGCCGGCGCCGACCCCGTGGTCGCGGCACGGGCGGTCGGGGAGGCGCTCGGAGGGCCGCTGGGCCGGCGGTTGGAGCAGGGCGCTGCGGAGGTCCGGCTCGGAGGCGAACCGGCGGCCGCCTGGCAGCGACTGGCGGCGGTACCGGGCGCGGCACCGCTCGCCCGGCTCATCGAACGGGCGGGGGAGTCCGGCCTCCCGGCGGCCGCTCCCGCCGGGCGGCTGGCCGCCGAGGCCAGGGCGGCCGGTGACCGGGCCGCCACGGGGCGGGCCCGTAGGGCGGGCGTGCTGATCACCGGGCCGGTCGGCCTGTGCTTCCTCCCCGCCTTCATCACCGTCGGGGTGCTCCCGGTGGTGATCGGCCTGGCCGACGGCGCCCTCGGCGCAGGCCCGTGAACGACTCCGCCGCGACGGTGCGGCGGTCAGCGAGGAACCGACAAACGACACGACATCTGGAGGACGACATGCGGAACATGACACGACGAGCGCGCCGGCTGCGGAACCGGCTCCTGTACCTGGTCTGCCGGGTCGAGACGGGCCGCCGGGACGCGGGGATGGTCACCTCGGAGTACGCGATGGGCATCGTCGCGGCGGTTGCCTTCGCCGCGGTGCTCTACAAGGTGGTGACCAGCGGCCAGGTCAACACGGAACTCCAGCAACTGGTGAAGAAGGCGCTTGATGGAGGGCCCTGAGACGGCGCGGCGGCCGGTGCGGGACCGGCAGAGCGGGATGGTGACCGCGGAGACCGCGGTGACCCTGCCGGTGCTGGTCCTCTTCGGGATGGCGCTGGTGTGGGCCCTGCTGGCGACCGCCGCGCAGATCCAGTGTGTGGACGCGGCCCGGGCGGGCGCCCGGGCCGCGTCCCGGCAGGACCCCGAGGAGGTGGTGATGGCCGTCGTCCGGCGAGCCGCTCCGGACGGCGCGCGGGTGACGGTCGCTCGGAGCGGTGACCTGGTGCGGGTGCGGGTGGTGGCCCGCCCGCCGGGCGCCGGGGCCCTGCCGTTCGAGGTGCGGCACGAGGCGGTCGCCCTCTCCGAGGAGACCGTCGGAGCGGGGCCATGAGGTGCCGGGACGACCGGGGGTCGGCCACGGTCTGGGCGGGCGGGGCGATCTGCGCGCTGTGCGTGGTCTTCGCGGCGGTCCTCGCGATGAGCGAGGCGGTGCTGGTGCGGCACCGTGCCGCCGCGGGGGCCGACCTGGCGGCGCTGGCCGCAGCACGGCACTGGCCGGACGGTCCGGCGGCCGCGTGTCTCCAGGCCGGCCGGGTGGCCGAGGCCCAGCGGGCTCGGCTGGTCCGGTGCGGGATCACGGGCGAGGTGGCCGACGTGGTCGTGGCCACCGGTCACGGCCCCTTCGCAGCCACCTCCCGCGCCAGAGCGGGCCCACCGGCCCCGTCGCCTCCACCGCTGCCCCCGGGCACCCCGTCCTTGCCTCCGCCGGCTTCCTCGGACACGCCGCCGGCCCCCTCGGGCCCACCGAGCTCCTCGGGGCCACCTGTATCTACGGCTGCGCCTGTCCCGGGACCCTCGGTCTCGGGCGCGACGCAATCGTCGAGGCGGCGGGACCCGGGCTCGTCGAGCCCGTCGGCTGAGGCGCTGCCGTGAGGGCGCTGTTTCCGCCGGGCCACCATGCGGGCCGGGGAGACCTTCGGCCCCGGGGCGGTGTCCGGGCCGGTCCCGCAGAGCGGGGCTCGGCCGCCGCTGCCGCTGCCGCTGCCGCTGCCGCCGCCGCCGCTGCGGCGAGGCGAGGGGCGTACGGCACAGTGCCGGGCGGCGCTACTCCGCCGCGCCGCCGGGCGCTCCCTCCGGCGCCTCCTCCGCTGCCTTCTCCGGCGCCTCCTCCGTTGCCTTCTCCGGCGCTTTCTCCGGCGCCTGTTCCGGAGCGCCCCGCAGCAACTCGGTCAGCAGTCGCACCGCCCCTCGTTTGTGCAGCGGCTCGTTGCCGTTGCCGCACTTCGGGGACTGGATGCACGACGGGCACCCCGCCTCGCACTCGCAGGACGCGATCGCCTCCCGGGTCGCTCGCAGCCACTCCCGCGCGGTGTGGAACGCCCGTTCCGCGAACCCCGCGCCACCCGGATGGCCGTCGTACACGAAGACCGTGGGAAGCAACGTGTCCGGATGCAGAGGAACGGAGACCCCGCCGATGTCCCAGCGGTCGCAGGTGGCGAAGAGCGGCAGCATGCCGATGGAGGCGTGCTCGGCGGCGTGCAGGGCGCCGCCCAGGATCTCCGGGGAGATGCGTGCCGCGTCGAGCTGGTCCTCGGTGACGGTCCACCAGACCGCACGGGTGCGCAGCGTCCGCGGCGGCAGGTCCAGCTTGGTCTCGCCCAGCACCTCCCCGGTGATGAGCCGCCGTCGCAGGTAGGACACCACCTGGTTGGTCACCTCGACCGACCCGAAGCAGAGCCTCCCCTCGCCCCAGGGGACCTCCGTGTCGGTGGTTAGGACGGCGATGGCGGTGGTGTCCCGGGCGACGGTCGTGTACGGCGGGTCGGCCCGCTCGACGAGGGCGACGGACGTCTCCAGGTCGAGCTCACGGACCAGGTAGGTGAGCCCTTGGTGCAGGTGCACCGCGCCTTCGTGGACCGAGGTGTGGGCCGCTCCGGCGTCGACGGTGCCGAGCAGCCGCCCCGTGCCGGTTTCGACGACCTGGACCGGCCGGCCGCCCTCGCCGCGGATGTCGGCCAGGTCGGCCGCCCGCTCCCTGCGGGTCCAGTGCCAGGCCCGGGCGCGGCGGCGCAGCAGCCTGGCCGCCTCCAGCTGTGGCATAAGGTCCGCGGTCGCCGGGCCGAAGAGCTCGAGGTCCTCGTCGGTCAGCGGGAGCTCGGCAGCGGCGGCGCACAGGTGGGGCGCCAGCACGTACGGGTTGTCCGGGTCCAGCACGGTCGACTCCACCGGACGGTCGAACAGCGCCTCCGGGTGGTGCACCAGAAACGTGTCCAGGGGGTCGTCGCGAGCCACCAGCACCGCCAGCGCGCCCTGGCCGGTGCGTCCGGCACGCCCCGCCTGCTGCCAGAGGGAGGCGCGGGTGCCGGGGTAGCCGCAGATCACGACGGCGTCCAGGCCGGAGACGTCCACCCCGAGTTCCAGGGCGGTGGTCGCGGCGAGCCCCAGCAGCTCCCCGGAGTGGAGCGCGCGTTCCAGCGCGCGCCGTTCCTCGGGCAGATAGCCACCCCGGTACGCCGCGACACGCCCGGCCAGTGAACGATCTTTTTCGGCCAGTCGCTCCTGGGTGATGACCGAGATCAGCTCCGCCCCGCGCCTCGATCGGACGAACGCCACGGTCCGCACGCCCTGCTGGGTGAGCGAGGTGAGGAGATCGGCCGTCTCCGCGGTGGCCGTGCGGCGGACCGGCGCGCCCTTCTCGCCCTGGAGTTCGGTCAGCGGGGGTTCCCAGAGCGCGAACAGCAGCTCGCCGCGGGGGGACGCGTCGTCGGCCACCTCGATCACCGGCAGGCCGGTGAGCCTCCGGGCGGCCTGGGCGGGCTCCGCGGCCGTGGCGGAGGCCAGCAGGAACACCGGGGAGGAGCCGTAGCGGGCACAGAGCCGGCGCAGGCGGCGCAGCACCTGCGCGACGTGCGACCCGAAGACGCCCCGGTAGGTGTGGCACTCGTCGATCACCACGTACCGCAGCGCCCGGAGGAAGGAGGACCAGCGGGGATGGGACGGCAGGATCCCGCGGTGCAGCATGTCCGGGTTGGTCAGCACGTAGTTGGCGTACTGCCGGACCCACTCCCGCTCCTCGACCGGTGTGTCGCCGTCGTAGACGGCCGGGCGCACCTTGGTGCCGAGCGGTCCGGCCAGCTCCCGCACGGCGCGGTGCTGGTCGGCGGCGAGTGCCTTGGTGGGCGCCAGGTAGAGGGCTGTCGCTCCACGGCCGTTGGGCGCCTCGGCGCCGTCCAGCAGGGCGGAGAGGACGGGCACCAGGTACGCCAGCGACTTGCCGGACGCGGTACCGGTGGCGACCACGACCGACTCGCCGTCCAGGGCGTGCTCGGCGACTCGTGCCTGGTGGGCCCAGGGGTGCTCGATGCCGTGTTCGCGGACCGCTGAAAGAACTTCTTCCCGGATCTCGTGGGGCCAGACGGCATGCCGACCCGCACGAGGGGGCAGGTGCTCCGTATGAGTGATGCGCGCAGCGCGATCCGGCCCCCCGGCGAGCCGGTCCAGAATCGTGCCCGGCGAGGGGCGGGAAGCAGTGTCCGTCCGGGTTCGACCGGATCGGTGATTCTCAGCCATCGGCACCGAGTGTGTCACCGGCTGGAAGGACAATGGACTCAAGGCGTCGTGCGCGCCTGCCGGTAAGTGATTGAATGCCATCGCGGCTGGCGAACAGTCCCGGGGATTCCGCCAGGTGTCCCGAGGGACGACCGCTCGATAGCAAGGTGCTGGAGGATCCGTGGACCTGTCCCTGTCGACCCGTACCGTCGGCGATCGTACGGTCGTCGAGGTCGGTGGCGAAATCGACGTATATACCGCGCCCAAGCTGCGCGAGCAGCTGGTCGAGCTGGTGAACGACGGGAGCTTCCACCTCGTCGTCGACATGGAGGGCGTGGACTTCCTCGACTCCACCGGGCTCGGCGTGCTGGTCGGCGGCCTGAAGCGGGTGCGTGCCCATGAGGGCTCGCTCCGCCTGGTGTGCAACCAGGAGCGCATTCTGAAGATTTTCCGGATCACCGGCCTGACCAAGGTCTTCCCGATCCACACGTCGGTCGAGGAAGCGGTAGCGGCCACCGACTGACACGTGCCGCCCCGGGCCTCGGCCCGGGGCGGACGACCATCGGGAGGGGGGGGCCGGTTCTTCGGCATGCCCTCCGGGGAGCAGGACCGTAGTTCCGAGGGGGATGCATGGCCACCGTTGAACTCCTCATCAGCCCGCTGCCGGCGCATGTCCGGACGGCCCGGCTGGTGGCGGCCGCGGTGGCGCGCCGAGCCGGTGTGGACGAGGCGGTTCTCGACGAGGTCCGCCTGGCCGTCGGCGAGGCGTGCTCCCGTGCCGTGGGTCTGCATCGTGGCAGCGGGCTCGGCACGCCGGTGCGGATCGCGCTGACCGACGAGGAGAAGCTGTTCTCCATCGAGGTGGCCGACGACGCTCCCCGTTCGACCTCCGTAGACGCCGTCTCCGGCGATTCGCCGGCGGTGCTCGACGCGGCGGAGACCGAGGAGGACCAGATGGGCCTCGCGGTGATCTCCGGCCTGGTCGACGATCTGAAGGTCAGCGCCGGGTCCGAGGGCGGCCTGATCAGGATGACCTGGCCCACCGCCCGCGCCTGATCACCTTTCTCCTCTTCTTCCGCTCGGCTTGCCTCTCATTCTCTCCAGGCGTCCCCTCCGGTCGTCCGATTCGCCCTTGATGTGCGCCTCCGTCGCGTTCGTGTGACGCTGCTCTGAAGAGCGGAGGAGGACGCATGGCGGGGCTTTCCCTCGTTTCCGCGGCCGAGGTGCACGTCGGCCAGGTCGAACTCGCCGCGGTGCTGACCGACGGCAACCGGGCGATCGTCGCGGTGATCGCCGTGGTGGCCCTGCTGGCCCTGGCGGTGGCCGGGGTGCTGGTGCGCCAGGTGCTGGTGGCCGGCGAGGGAACCGAGAACATGAGGCGGATCGCCGCGGCCGTGCAGGAGGGCGCCAAGGCGTATCTGACCCGGCAGTTGCGCACCCTCGCTGTCTTTGCCGTCGCCGTCTTCCTCCTGCTCCTCCTGCTGCCCGCGGACGACTGGGGGCAGCGCGTCGGCCGGTCGGCGTTCTTCCTGATCGGTGCGGCCTTCTCGGCGGCCACCGGGTACATCGGCATGTGGCTGGCCGTCCGCACCAACGTGCGGGTCGCGGCCGCCGCCCGGGACGCCGTGGACGAGGAGAGCACGGCCAGGGCGACCCGCACGGCCATGCGTATCGCCTTCCGCACCGGTGGCGTGGTGGGCATGTTCACCGTGGGGCTGGGTCTGCTGGGCGCCGCATGCGTGGTGCTGGTGTACGCGGCGGACGCCCCGAAGGTGCTGGAGGGCTTCGGTCTGGGCGCGGCGCTGATCGCCATGTTCATGCGCGTCGGCGGCGGCATCTTCACCAAGGCCGCCGACGTCGGCGCCGACCTGGTGGGCAAGGTGGAGCAGGGCATCCCCGAGGACGACCCGCGGAACGCGGCGACCATCGCCGACAACGTCGGGGACAACGTGGGCGACTGCGCCGGCATGGCGGCCGACCTCTTCGAGTCGTACGCGGTGACCCTGGTGGCCGCGCTGATCCTGGGCAAGGCGGCGTTCGGCGACGCCGGACTCGCCTTCCCGCTGATGGTTCCGGCGATCGGTGTACTGACCGCGATGATCGGCATCTTCGCGGTGGCCCCCCGGCGCACCGACCGCAGTGGCATGAGCGCCATCAACCGGGGCTTCTTCGTCTCGGCGGTGGTGTCGCTGGTCCTGGTCGCCATCGCCGTCTTCGTCTACCTGCCCTCCTCCTACGCCGAACTGGACGGGGTGACCGACCAGGCCGTCAGCGGCAGGTCCGGCGACCCCAGGGTGCTGGCCCTGGTGGCGGTGGCCATCGGCATCGTGCTGGCCGCGCTGATCCAACAGCTCACCGGCTACTTCACCGAGACCGGCCGCCGTCCCGTGCGTGACATCGGCCGGACCTCCCTGACCGGACCGGCCACCGTGATCCTGGCCGGGGTGGCGATCGGCCTGGAGTCCGCCGTCTACACCGCCCTGCTGATCGCCCTCGGCGTGTACGGGGCCTTCCTGCTGGGCGGCGCCTCGGTGATGCTCGCCCTGTTCGCGGTCGCCCTCGCCGGCACCGGCCTGCTCACCACGGTCGGCGTGATCGTCGCCATGGACACCTTCGGCCCGGTCTCCGACAACGCGCAGGGCATCGCGGAGATGTCCGGTGACGTGGAGGGCCCCGGCGCCCAGGTGCTGACCGATCTCGACGCGGTGGGCAACACGACCAAGGCGATCACCAAGGGCATCGCCATCGCCACCGCGGTGCTGGCGGCGGCGGCTCTCTTCGGGTCCTACCGCGACGCGGTGGTCACCGGCGCGCGCGAGGTCGGCGAGAAGCTGAGCGGGCCCGATGCCCCCCTGACGCTGATCACGGACATCACCCAGCCCAACAACCTGGTCGGTCTGATCGTGGGCGCCGCGGTCGTCTTCCTCTTCTCCGGCCTCGCCGTCAACGCGGTCTCCCGGTCGGCCGGCGCGGTGGTCCACGAGGTGCGGCGGCAGTTCAGAGAACGGCCCGGGATCATGGACCGCACCGAGAAACCGGAGTACGGACGGGTCGTCGACATCTGCACCCGGGACGCCCTGCGCGAACTCACCACGCCGGGACTGCTGGCCGTGACCGCCCCCGTCGCTGTCGGGTTCACGCTCGGGGTCGGCGCCCTCGCGGCGTTCCTGGCCGGGGCGATCGGTGCGGGCACCCTGATGGCGGTGTTCCTGGCCAACTCCGGTGGCGCCTGGGACAACGCCAAGAAGCTGGTCGAGGACGGCAACTTCGGGGGCAAGGGAAGCCAGGCCCACGAGGCCACCGTCATCGGCGACACGGTGGGGGACCCCTTCAAGGACACCGCCGGCCCGGCCATCAACCCGCTGCTCAAGGTGATGAACCTGGTCGCTCTGCTGATCGCTCCGGCGGTGATCCAGCTCGGCTACGGCTCCGGCGCCAACACCGGGCTGCGGGCGGCGATCGCGGTGCTGGCACTGGCAGTGGTCGTGGCCGCCGTGTGGGTGTCCCGGCGGCGCGGCATCGCCATGGGCGACACGCAGGACGCGGGTGTGGGTCCCGTGCTCTGACGACCCGTCGCTCTCCATCTCAACGTGCACTTGTGCCCGTCCTGTGCAGGAGCTTGCCCAATCGTGGTCGTGAATCTTCTCTCGCTGATGCAAAGGGATGCAATATGCCATAAATCGGATGGTCGCACTCCGTCCGGCCGGGGCTCGGCGTGTATGTTCCGGGGCCGAGAGCGACGGAAGGGACCGACCCGGTGAAGAAGAAGCTCGCGACCGTCCTGGCCGGCGGTGCGGCACTGATGCTGACGCTGTCCGGTTGCGGTGACGACAACAGCGAAGAACTCGACGCCTGGGCCAAGAAGGTCTGTGACGGTGTGCAGCCTCAGGCCAAGAAGATCCAGGCGGCCAACGCCTCCATCCAGGAGGAGAGTTCCGACAAGGCGCCGCCCAAGGACGTCAAGGAGACCGACTCCAAGGCCTTCCAGGACATGTCCGACGCCTACCGGCAGATCGGCCGCGTGATCGACCGGGCCGGGCCGCCCGCGGTGGAGAACGGCGAGAAGAAGCAGAAGGACGCGGTGAAGGAGCTCAACTCCATCGCCGACTCCTACGCCGACCTGAAGAACCAGGTCGACAAGCTGAAGACCGACGACCAGGCCGAGTTCGCCGACGGACTCAAGGAGATCGGCACCGAACTCCAGAAGCTCAGCGGCAGCGGAAGCGACGCGCTGAAGCGCCTGGAGGAGGGCGAGGTCGGCGAGGCCATGCGCGGCCAGGCGAGCTGCAAGGCCGACGGAGGCACCGGCGCGAGCCCCGACGCCTGACGCCCGGACCCGACGCCTGAAGCCCGGCCCTGGGGCCTGCACCCGGACCGCCCTGTGGACCGGGAAGTTCGGCGTCGGGCAGGCCGGGGCCGGGGTCTGGCGCAGGAGTTCACCCAGGAGGCTGACGCTCCGTCGGGCCTGCGCGGGGCCGTCCACAGACCGGGCCCGGTCTCGTCCACCGCCGTCCACAGGCGGCGTGCCGGTTCGGTATGAGCGGTGACAATGGGACGGTGAGCAACGTCAGCCAGTCACCCCAGCCTTCGGACACCCAGCCTTCGGACACCCAGCCCTCGGACGACGCCCAGTCCTCGGACAGCCGGCGTGCGGACACCAGGCCCATGGACACCAGGCCTTCGGCCCTGTCCGCCCTGCCGGCCGCCGACCGTCCGGACGCCGCGGCCCGCCTGCGCGAAGCCCTGCTCGCGGCGGCCTTCACCGCCGACGGACTGCTCGACCTGCTCGGCGCCCCGGCCTACGCGGCGCTGGCTCGGGCCGAGATCGTCCCCGCGCTGCGCGCCACGCGCGGCGACACGGAGCTGGAGATACTGGTCCGCCTGTTCCTCCTCCAGCAGCCGGTGCCCCGTGAGCGGGTCGCCGAGGTGCTGCCGGTGGAGGACTGCCTGGACGCAGGATGGCTGAGGGCGACCGCCGGGGACGAGATCGCCGCCACCGTCGACATCCGGCCCTACGGAGGGCCCGACGGCGAGGACTGGTTCATCGTCTCGGACCTGGGGTGCGCGGTCGGCGGCGCCGGCGGCATCGGCAGCAAGGACGAGGGCGTGGTGCTCGGTGTCGGCGGCGCCTCCACCACCCTGGCGGGCATCACGGTCCGCACCCCGGTCGCCTCCGCCCTGGACCTCGGCACCGGCTCCGGCATCCAGGCGCTGCACGCGACGGGGCACGCCACCCGAGTGACGGCCACCGACCTGAACCCCCGCGCCCTCCACGTGACCGCGCTGACCCTGGCGCTCTCCGGCGCCCCGGCCGCCGACCTGCGGGAGGGCTCGCTGTTCGAGCCGCTCCCGGAGGACGACACGTACGACCTGATCGTCTCCAACCCGCCCTTCGTGATCTCCCCGGGAGCCCGGCTCACCTACCGGGACGGCGGGATGAGCGGCGACGACCTCTGCCGCACGCTGGTCCAGCAGTCCGGGGCCCGGCTGAAGGAGGGCGGCTTCGCCCAGTTCCTCGCCAACTGGGAGCACATCGACGGCGAGGACTGGCAGACCCGGCTGGCCTCCTGGGTGCCGTGGGGCTGCGACGCCTGGATCGTCCAGCGCGAGGTCCAGGACATCACCCAGTACGCCGAGCTCTGGCTGCGCGACGCCGGGGACCACCAGGGCGACCCGGCCGAGTACCAGTCCCGGTACGACGCCTGGCTGGACGAGTTCGAGGCGCGGGACGTCCGGTCGGTCGGATTCGGCTGGATCACGCTCCGCCGGAGCGCGGCGGCCGAGAGCGAGCCGTCGATCACCATCGAGGAATGGCCGCACCCCGTCGAGCAGCCGCTCGGCGACACGGTCCGCGCCCACTTCGAGCGGGTGGACTACCTTCGTGCCAACGACGACGCCGCCCTGCTCGGGGCCCACTTCAGGCTGGCCGGTGAGGTGGTCCAGGAACAGGTCGGACTGCCGGGCGCCGAGGACCCGGAACACGTCGTGCTCCGGCAGAACCGGGGCATGCGCCGGGCCACCAGGGTGGACACCGTCGGAGCGGGGTTCGCGGGGGTGTGTGACGGATCGCTCAGCGCGGGCCGGATCCTGGGCGCCATCGCCCAGCTCATGGGTGAGGATCCGGTGACGCTGCGGGACCGCACCCCGGCGCAGATCAGGCTGCTGATCGAGCAAGGCTTCCTGGAACCGGCGTGAACGGGCCGAGCCCGCGTGAACAGGCTCAGCCCGCCTGAACAGGCCGAGCCCGCCCGAACGTCCCTGATCCGGCGTCCCGCCGGGCCGGGGAGGGCGCGCGGTTTGAAAGCGTGACCGGACGGGGACGCCGGATGGCGACGTCGCCCCAGGCCGGGAGGCCGGACGGGGCCGCGCGCCCGGCGGCTCCCCGGTCGGCTCGGGAGTCCGGGCGGCAGGAATGGCGGTAGTCGGGTTACCGTTCGAGTGGCCGTTGTGGGCTTTTCCCGTTTGACACGGGGACGGCATGTACCGTCACACTCCGCAGCGTCACCAGACCCGAACCCTGGGTGCCGGAGCATCCAGGGGAAGACCCCGCGTCGACCGGAGAGAAGAGCAGAAGTTGTCCCCGACCAGCGAGACCGCACAGGGCGGCCGCCGACTCGTCATCGTCGAGTCGCCTGCCAAGGCGAAGACGATCAAGGGCTACCTCGGCCCTGGCTACATCGTCGAGGCGAGCGTCGGGCACATCCGCGACCTTCCCAACGGCGCCGCGGAGGTGCCCGAGAAGTACACCGGTGAGGTACGGCGTCTCGGCGTGGACGTCGAGCACGACTTCCAGCCCGTGTACGTGGTGAACGCCGACAAGAAGGCGCAGGTCAAGAAGCTGAAGGACCTCCTGCGGGAGTCCGACGAGCTCTTCCTCGCGACCGATGAGGACCGCGAGGGCGAGGCCATCGCCTGGCACCTGCAGGAAGTCCTCAAGCCCAAGGTCCCCGTCAAGCGGATGGTCTTCCACGAGATCACCAAGGACGCGATCCAGCAGGCCGTGCGCAACCCGCGCGAGCTGAACAAGAAGCTGGTCGACGCCCAGGAGACCCGGCGCATCCTGGACCGTCTCTACGGCTACGAGGTCTCCCCCGTGCTGTGGAAGAAGGTCATGCCGCGCCTGTCGGCCGGCCGTGTCCAGTCCGTGGCGACGCGGCTGGTGGTCGAGCGGGAGCGTGAGCGCATCGCGTTCCGTTCCGCCGAGTACTGGGACCTCACCGGCACCTTCACCTCCGCCACCGGCGCCGCCGGATCCGGCGACCCGTCCGACCCGTCCTCCCTGACGGCCCGTCTCGCCTCGGTCGACGGCGTGCGGGTCGCGCAGGGCCGTGACTTCGACTCCCTGGGCCAGGCACGGACGGCCAACGTCCTCCACCTCGACGAGGCCGGCGCCCGCGCCCTGGCGGCCGCGTTGGAGAATGCGCGGTTCGAGGTCCGCTCGGTCGAGTCCAAGCCCTACCGCCGCTCCCCGTACGCGCCCTTCCGGACGACGACGCTGCAGCAGGAGGCCAGCCGCAAGCTGGGCTTCGGTGCCAAGGCGACCATGCAGGTCGCCCAGAAGCTGTACGAGAACGGCTTCATCACCTACATGCGTACGGACTCCACGACCCTGTCGGAGACCGCGGTCGCCGCAGCCCGCGCCCAGGTGACGCAGCTGTACGGCGCCCAGTACCTGCCGGACAAGCCGCGGACCTACGCCGGCAAGGTCAAGAACGCCCAGGAGGCGCACGAGGCGATCCGCCCCTCCGGCGACCGCTTCCGCACCCCCGCCGAGACGGGCCTCACGGGCGACCAGTTCCGGCTCTACGAGCTGATCTGGAAGCGCACGGTCGCCTCCCAGATGAAGGACGCGACCGGCAACTCGGTCACGGTCCGGATCGGCGGCACCGCCGCGGACGGCCGGGACGCCGAGTTCAGCGCGTCCGGCAAGACGATCACCTTCCACGGCTTCATGAAGGCCTACGTGGAGGGCGCCGACGACCCGAACGCCGAGCTCGACGACCGTGAGCGCCGGCTGCCGCAGGTCTCCGAGGGCGACCCGCTGACCGCCGAGGAGATCACCGCCGACGGCCACTCCACCAAGCCGCCCGCCCGCTACACCGAGGCGTCGCTGGTCAAGGAGCTGGAAGAGCGCGAGATCGGCCGCCCGTCGACCTACGCCTCGATCATCGGGACCATCCTCGACCGTGGCTACGTCTTCAAGAAGGGCACGGCCCTGGTGCCGTCCTTCCTCTCCTTCGCCGTGGTCAACCTGCTGGAGAAGCACTTCGGCCGCCTGGTCGACTACGACTTCACCGCACGCATGGAGGACGACCTCGACCGCATCGCCCGTGGCGAGGCGGAGTCGGTTCCGTGGCTGCGGCGCTTCTACTTCGGCGAGGCCGGCGGTGAGACGGCCGGAAGCGGCGCCGCCGACGCCGGCAACGGCGACGGCGACCACCTCGGCGGTCTGAAGGAGCTGGTCACCGACCTGGGCGCCATCGACGCCCGTGAGGTGTCCTCCTTCCCGGTCGGCAACGACATCGTGCTCCGGGTCGGTCGCTACGGCCCCTACGTGGAGCGCGGGGAGAAGGACGCCGAGAACCACCAGCGGGCCGACGTCCCCGAGGACCTGGCGCCGGACGAGCTGAGCGTCGAGCTCGCCGAGGAACTGCTCGCCCAGCCGAGCGGTGACCGCGAGCTGGGCCAGGACCCGGAGACCGGCCGCCCCATCGTCGCCAAGGCCGGCCGCTACGGCCCCTACGTGACCGAGGTGCTGCCCGAGGGCACGCCGAAGACCGGCAAGAACGCGGTCAAGCCGCGGACGGCCTCGCTGTTCAAGACGATGTCCCTCGACACGGTCACCCTCGACGACGCCCTCCGGCTGATGTCCCTGCCCCGCGTGGTCGGCACGGACGCCGAGGGCGTGGAGATCACCGCGCAGAACGGCCGCTACGGCCCGTACCTGAAGAAGGGCACGGACTCGCGGTCCCTTCAGTCGGAGGACCAGCTCTTCACCATCACCCTGGACGAGGCGCTGGCCATCTACGCCCAGCCCAAGCAGCGAGGGCGGGCCGCGGCCAAGCCCCCGCTGAAGGAGCTCGGCGACGACCCGGTCAGCGGCAAGCCCGCGGTGATCAAGGACGGCCGCTTCGGCCCCTACGTCACCGACGGCGAGACCAACGCGACCCTGCGCTCCGGCGACAGCGTCGAGACGATCACGCCCGAGCGCGGCTTCGAGCTGCTCGCGGAGAAGCGGGCCAAGGGCCCGGCCAAGAAGACGGCGAAGAAGACCGCCAAGAAGACCACGGCGAAGAAGACGGCCACCAAGACAGCCACCAAGGCGGCGGCCACCAAGTCGACCGCCGCGAAGAAGACGGCGGCCAAGAAGACCACCACTTCCGCGGCGAAGAAGACGGCGGCGAAGAAGACCACGGCCACGAGGACCACCGCTTCCGCCGCGGCCAGGAAGACGGCGGCCGAACCGCCCGCCGAGGACTGACCGGCGCGGTACCGGGAATCGAGGGAACTGGGCGGAGGGCGCAGACCCGTTCGCCCGTCACCGTGAACGAACCCGCCACCGACCGACCATGCCGGCCCGGGGCCCGGCCTCCGAACGTCTGCGCAGCTCCGCGCACGTTCGGAGGCCGGGCCCGTGGCGTCGGCGCGTCCCGATAGGCTGAACGCATGACGCGAGCCGAGCAGACAACGGCCCACTCCCCGGTCCCCGACGACGCCCTGGTCGCAGATTCCCGCGAGCGGGCCGTGCGGTCCCTCCTGGGCCGACCGCAGCTGAAGCGGTTGTGGAGCGCCCACCTCGTCTCCGGGACCGGTGACCTGCTGGCCCTGCTGGTTCTGGTGATGCTGGCCCTCCAGGCCGCCGTCGCCGAGAGCGCCTTCGGCGGCGGTTCCCGCGGAGCCGCCCTCACCGTCGCCTGCGTGCTGGGCGCCCGGGTGCTCTCGACCCTGCTCTTCGGCGCCGTCCTGCTGGGACCGCTCACCTCGCTCACCGCGGCCGAGGGTCCGCTGGACCGCCGCTGGACCATGGTGGGCGCCGACGGGTTCCGTCTGGTGCTGCTGATCCTGGCGCCGCTGTGGATCGTGTGGACCCCGGGTACCGCGGTCGCCATGCTGCTGGTCACGGCCTTCCTGGCCGGTGTGGCCGAGCGGCTGTGGACGATTTGCCGGGCCTCCGCCGCGCCCGCGCTGCTGCCGCCCCCGCCGCCGGAGGGCGCCAGCATCCGGCCGCTCCCGGACCACTCCGACGCCCTGCGCCGGCTCTCGCTGCGCACCAGCGTCGCGGCGCTCCCGCTGGCCGCCACCGTCCTGGTGACCACCACCCTGATCAGCAACCTGCTCGGGGCCGGCATCGACTGGTTCACGGAGCACCAGGTCGGCCTCGCCGCGTTCGTCGCCGCCGGACTGTTCGCGGCGTCGATCTCCGTGCTGGTGCAGCTCCGGCTGCCCGCGACCCGCACCCCGCGCGCCCGCTCGCCGCTGGAGGGCCTGCGCCGCCCGCGCACCGGCTCCGGCCCCGACAAGGGCCGCACCGGCGCCATCCCGCTGCTGGTCATCGCCTGCTCCTCGGTCGCCGCCGCGATCGCCGCCTCGGTCGCCGTCGCCGTGCTGCACGCGATAGACCTCGGCGGTGGCCCGGTCGCCTACGGCCTGCTGGTGCTCGCCCTGACCGGCGGCACCGTGGCCGGGGTGCGTCTCGCTCCCAAGGTGCTGCCCGCGCTCTCCCGCCGCCGCCTGCTGGCCCTCGCCCTCACCTTCACCGGCGTGGCCCTGCTCGCCACCGGCCTGGTGCCCGACATGGCGACCATGCTGCTGACCGCCGCGCTTGCGGGCGCCGGCGCGGGCGTCGCCGCCAACACCGGGCACACCCTCCTCGACCAGGAGGCCGAGGAGTACCGCCGTCCGCGGCTCACCGACCACCTGCACGCCGTGGTCCGCGCCGTGATCGGACTGGCCGCCGTCGCCGCCCCGCTGCTGGCCGCGGCGATCGGTCCGCACCGCATGGAGAGCGGCAAGTTCGTCTTCGCGCACGGCTGCGCCGCCTTCGTCCTGATGCTGGTCGGCGCGCTGCTGCTGCCGGTGGCCGCGCTGGTGCTGGCCAAGACCGACGACCGCTCCGGGGTGCCGCTGCGGCACGACCTCCGGGACGCCTTCCAGGGTGACGAGCCCGCCGCCGCTCCCGCGTCGAACGGTTTCTTCATCGCCCTCGAGGGCGGCGACGGCGCGGGCAAGTCCACCCAGGCCGAGGCGCTCGCCGAGTGGATCCGCGCCAAGGGCCATGAGGTGGTGCTGACCCGCGAGCCCGGGGCGACCCCGGTCGGCAAGCGGCTGCGCTCCATCCTGCTGGACGTCTCCAGCGCCGGCCTCTCGCACCGCGCCGAGGCCCTGCTGTACGCCGCCGACCGTGCCGAGCACGTCGACACCGTGGTCCGTCCCGCACTGGAGCGCGGCGCCGTCGTGATCTCCGACCGCTACATCGATTCCTCCGTCGCCTACCAGGGCGCCGGCCGCGACCTGTCGCCCACCGAGGTCGCCCGCATCTCCCGCTGGGCCACCAACGGGCTGGTCCCGCACCTGACCGTGCTGCTGGACGTCGCCCCGGAGACCGCCCGCGAGCGGTTCACCGAGGCCCCGGACCGCCTGGAGTCCGAGCCCGCCGAGTTCCACGCCCGGGTCCGGTCCGGCTTCCTCACGCTGGCCGCGAGCGACCCGGGCCGCTACCTGGTCGTCGACGCGGGCCAGGAGGCCGAGGGCGTGACCACGGTGATCCGTCACCGCCTCGACCAGATGCTGCCGCTCTCCGAGGCCGAGATCCAGGCCCGCGAGGAGGCACGCCGCAAGGCCGAGGAGGAGGCGCGCCGCAAGGCCGAGGAAGAGGCCGCCCGCAAGGCCGAGGAGGAGCGGCTGGAGCGCGAGCGCCAGGAGGAGCTCGCCCGGCTGCGCGCCGAGGAGGAGGAGCGTCAGCGGCGCGAGCTCGAGGAGGCGCAGCGGCGCGAGGCCGAGCGGCAGGCCGAGGAGGCCCGCCGCCGGGAGGCCGAGGCGCGGCGCAAGGCCGAGGAGGAGCGGGCCAGGCTGCTCGCCGAGGAGGAGGCCCGCAAGGCCGAGGAGGCCCGCCGCCGCGAGGAGGAGGTCGAGCGCCGCAACCGCGAGGCCGAGCAGGCCCGGCAGCGCGCCGAGGCCGAGGCGCGGAGGCTGGAGAAGCAGCGGCAGGCCGAGGAGGCGCTGGTGCGTGCCGAGGAGGCCCGCCGCCTGGCCGAGGCCGCCGCGACCGCCGCCGAGGCCGCGAAGACCTCGCAGACGGTGCGCCTCACCAAGTCCCCCGAGCCGGAGCGGGACGCCCGCCCGCGGCCGGACGCCGAGCCGGGCGCCCGTGCGCAGGACCGCGTGGACCTGTCCAAGCCGGAGGAGGACGAGGCGCTGACCGTGCCCACCCCGGTGGTCTCCCCGCAGGACGAGACGGCGGTGATCCCGCGCGTCCCCGAGAACGACGCCACGATGGAGATCCCGCAGGTGTCCCAGCCCGCCGACGACACGGCCGTGCTGCCGCGGATCGACGAGTCCGACGCCACCCGGGAGCTTCCGCAGGTGGGCGCCGAGGGCGATCCCCGCGATCGGCAGCGGTCGGACTGGGCGGCGCAGACGCCGATGGACAGCCTCCCGAGCCTGGCGGACGAACTGCTCGGCCCCTACGACGACGGCGACGACGGCAAGGGCCGCCGCGGCCGGCGCCGCTGACGGGGCGCCGTTTCGGCGCGGCTCCCGGGTCGTCCCCGGGAGCCGGCCCGTGCGGGCGGATGCCTGCTCCCTGGAGCAGGCCCGCGCAGGCGGAACCTGCCCGCCTCTGTTGCTCCGTGCCCCTGGCCGCCCGCGCCCCGGGGGCGTGACCCCGCTCCGCGGAGTCCGGTGTCCGAGCCGGCCCGCACAATGGAGGGCGGCGGTTCGACATGACGAAAGGCGGTTCCCATGGCCGTGTGGGACGACCTGGTGGGCCAGGAACGGGTGATCGCCGATCTCGAGGCGGCGGCCCGTGACGCCGACGCCCTCGTCACCGCCGCCGAGGAGGGCGCCCCGCCGCCCGCCTCCTCCCGGATGACCCACGCCTGGCTGTTCACCGGGCCGCCCGGCGCCGGGCGCGAGTACGCGGCCCGCGCCTTCGCCGCCGCGCTCCAGTGCGTCAGCCCGGACCGCGCCCTCGGAGGCGTCCCGGGCTGCGGTTTCTGCGACGGCTGTCACACGGCGCTGATCGGTACCCACGCCGACGTCTCCACGGTGGTGGCGACCGGCGCCGAGATCCTGGTCCGCGACATGCGCGACACCGTCCGCAAGTCGTACACCGCACCGGCGGGCGGCCGCTGGCAGGTGATCATGGTCGAGGACGCCGAGCGGCTGAACGAAAAGTCGGCCAACGCCGTGCTCAAGGCGGTGGAGGAGCCCGCCCCGCGCACGGTCTGGCTGCTCTGCGCGCCCTCGGTCGACGACGTGCTGCCCACCATCCGCTCCCGGTGCCGCCTGCTGACCCTGCGCACGCCGCCGGTCGAGGCCGTCGCCGACCTGCTGATCCGCAGGGACGGCATCGAGCCGGAGGCGGCCCACGCTGCCGCCCGGGCGACCCAGGGACACGTGGAGCGCGCCCGCAGGCTCGCCACCGATCCGGCGGCCCGCGAGCGCAGGGCCACCGTGCTCAAGCTGCCGTTGCGGGTCGGTGACGTGGGCGGGGCCCTGCGCGCGGCGCAGGAACTGGTGGACGCGGCGGCGGCGGACGCCAAGGAACTCTCCGAGGAGCTCGACGCCAAGGAGACCGAGGAACTGAAGGCGGCGCTGGGCGCGGCCCAGGGCGGGCGGCTTCCGCGGGGCACGGCCGGTGTGATGAAGGACCTGGAGGACAACCAGAAGCGCCGCCGCACCCGCACCCAGCGGGACAGCCTCGACCTGGCGCTCACCGACCTCACCAATTTCTACCGCGACGTCCTCGCGCTCCAGCTCGGAACCCGGATCGCGCTCGCCAACGCGGACGCCGAGGACGCCCTGCAGCGGCTGGCCCGCGCCGGCACCCCCGAGTCGACCCTGCGCCGCATCGAGGCGGTCGCCGCCTGCGGCGAGGCGCTGGACCGCAACGTGCCCCCGCTGCTCGCCGTCGAGGCCATGACCATGGCGCTGCGCGAGGGTTAGCCCGTCCGGGGCACTTCCGCGGCAGAGAGCGTGAGGGCTGCTGCGGACAGTTACGGTGGCCGGGTGGAGATCAGCCGCAGCCCCCGTTCCGCCTTCCGTCCGAGGCGGGCCGCTCGCCTCGTCGGCGCCGCCCTGTCGGCCTGTGCGCTCCTGCTGACGGCCTGTGCCGCGGGGCAGGGTGCCACCGGGGACCAGGGCTCCCGGCCGGCCCTGGCTCCGCTCCCGGGCACGGTGAATCCGGAGCTGACGCGCTTCTACGAGCAGAAGCCGTCCTGGCGGGCGTGCGGCGCCCCCGGCTTCCAGTGCGCGACCGTCAAGGCGCCGCTGGACTACGCGCGGCCCGACGCCGGAGAGGTGCGCCTGGCGGTGGCCCGCACCAAGGCCACCGGGCCCGGCAGCCGGCTGGGATCGCTGCTGGTCAACCCGGGCGGCCCGGGCGGCTCCGCCGTGGACTACCTCCAGGGGTACGCGGCACTGGGCTACCCCGCCGAGGTGCGGGCCCGGTACGACATGGTCGCCGTCGACCCGCGCGGAGTGGCCCGCAGCGAGCCGGTGACCTGCCTGGACGGGCCGGGCATGGACCGCTACACGGGCACCGACTTCACGCCGGACGACACCGCGGAGACGGACTCCCTCGTGGGGGCGTTCAAGACCTTCGCGGAAGGCTGCGGCGGCCGCTCGGCGAAGCTGCTGCGGCACGTCTCCACGGTGGAGGCGGCCCGCGACATGGACGTGGTGCGGGCGGTGCTCGGCGACGAGAAGCTGCACTACGTCGGCGCCTCGTACGGCACCTTCCTGGGCGCGACCTACGCCGGGCTCTTCCCGTCCCGGGTCGGCCGGCTGGTGCTGGACGGCGCCATGGACCCGTCGCTGCCCGCGCGGCGGCTGAACCTCGACCAGACGGCCGGCTTCGAGACCGCGTTCACGGCCTTCGCCCGTGACTGCGTGAGCCGGTCCGACTGCCCGCTCGGCGGCCGGGGGTCCACGCCCGACGAGGTGGGGCGCGCGCTCAAGGAGTTCTTCGACAAGCTGGACGGCGCCCCGCTGCCGGCCGACGACCCCGACGGACGCAAGCTCACCGAGTCGCTGGCCACCATGGGCGTGATCGCCGCCATGTACGACGAGGGGGCCTGGCCGCAGCTCGGCGACGCCCTTGCCTCCGCGCTGCGGCGGAAGGACGGCACCCGGCTGCTGGCGCTCTCCGACAGCTACTACGAGCGCGGTCCCGCGGGCCGGTACAGCAACCTGATGTTCGCCAACGCGGCGGTGAACTGCCTGGACCTGCCCGCCGCCTTCTCCTCGCCCGACGAGGTCCGCGAGGCGCTCCCGGAGTTCGAGAAGGCCTCGCCCGTCTTCGGAGAGACGATGGCCTGGGCCGCGCTGAACTGCGCTTACTGGCCCGTCGCGCCGACGGGCGAGGCGCGGCGTATCGAGGCCAAGGGCGCCGCCCCGATCCTGGTGATCGGCACCACCCGCGACCCGGCCACGCCGTACGCCTGGGCCGAAGCGCTGGCCGGCCAGCTGTCCTCCGGGCGGCTCCTCACCTACGACGGCGACGGCCACACCGCCTACGGCCGGGGTAGCACCTGCGTGGACGGCGCGGTCGACGCCTACCTGCTGGAAGGGACCGTGCCGGAGAAGGGCAAGCGCTGCGTCTGACCGGCGGGAACGTCCCGTTGATCGCCGGTTCGGAGCACCACCGGAAACTGTGTAGACTTACCGTCGTCGCGGGTCGCACCATGGTGCGGTCAGCACGCGCCGCTTTAGCTCAGATGGCCAGAGCAACGCACTCGTAATGCGTAGGTCTCGGGTTCGAATCCCGAAAGCGGCTCCGATCAAGGCCAGGTCACGTACCGCGTGACCTGGCCTTTTGCGTTGCGTTGTCTCAGGCATGCTGACCGCCATGCTCGGGGGAGCGGCGGTCCCGGTGCCCCGCGCCCGCGGTCACTTGGCGTCCGCGTAGCACTCCACCACCGCCGTGGTGAAAGGGAAGCGGACCGGGGTGTCGCCGAAGGTGAGGCGGGCGGCCTCGGCGGAGCTCTCGCGGATGGCGGCCGCCACGCGTTCCGTCTCCTCGGCCGGGCAGTGCACGATCACCTCGTCGTGCTGGAAGAAGACCAGCTCCGCCGACATGCCGGTGAGGCGGCGGCGCAGGGCGGCGAGCAGCAGGAAGGTCCAGTCGGCGGCGCTGCCCTGAACCACGAAGTTGCGGGCGAACCTGCCCCGGGCGCGGGCCGTCGAGGTGGAGCGGCCGGGGCCGGCATCGTCGTCGTCCTCCGTGGAGAGCGGGATGCCGGCCTCCTCGGCCTCCTCCTGGCCGCCCACCGGCGGACAGGTCCGCCCGAGCCAGGTGCGGACCAGGCGTCCCTCCTCGCCGGCCCGGGCCGCCTCGTCCACATGGGCCACCGCCCGGGGGAAACGGCGTCGGAGCGCCGCCAGGTTCTTCAGGCCGTCGCCGGAGGTCTGGCCGTAGATGGCGCCCAGGACCGCGATCTTGGCCAGGTCACGGTCGCCGGCGAAGGCCCGCTCGGAGACCGCCTGGTAGAGGTCGCTCTCGCGGCCCGCGACCGTCATGAAGGCCGGATCCCGGGAGATCGCGGCCAGCACCCGCGGCTCCATCTGGTCGGCGTCGGCGACCACCAGCCGCCAGCCGGGGTCGGCGACCACCGCCCGCCGGATCACCTTGGGGATCTGCAGGGCCCCTCCGCCGTGGGTGACCCAGCGGCCGGTGACCGTGCCGGCGGGCAGGAACTCGGGCCGGAACCTGCCGTCGCGCACCCAGTCCTGGAGCCACGACCAGCCGTGGGCCACCCAGATGCGGTACAGCCGCTTGTACTCCAGCAACGCCGGGACGGCGGGATGGTCGATCCCGGCCAGCTCCCCCCGCCGGGTGGAACGCACCCGGATGCCCGCCTGGGCGAACGCCTTGACCACGTCGGCGGGCAGGTCGGGGCGTACCCGGCGACCGAAGGCGGCAGACACCTCGTCGGCCAGCTCGGCCAGCCGGCGCGGTTCGCCGGAGCCCGGATAGCGCTCGCCCAGCAGGTCCCGCAGCACGGCCCGGTGCACGTCGGCACGCCAGGGCAGACCCGTGCGGTTCATCTCGGCGGCGACCAGGGTGCCGGCGGACTCGGCGGCCAGCAGCAGCGCCATCCGCTCCGGATGCGTGGTGGCCGCGAGCCTGCGCTGCTGCTCCGCGTAGACGGCGATCAGGTCGGCGAGCGGCACGTCGACCGGGCCCGCCTCGAACAAGGGGGCCTGTGCCTGTGGGTCCGCGTTCCGCGGCGGTGGGTCCGGCGGAACCGGACCGCCCCGCAGCCGGGCCAGCGCTGCCGCGGCGCTGCGGGGCTCGCCGCTTCGGCCCTCATGGCCCAGCAGGAGAGTCTCGGCGTCCTCCACGTCGTAGCACCGGTCCACCCGCATGCCCGCGGCCAGCAGGCGGGGGTAGACCTCGGCGGTGGAACGCCACACCCAGCGCGCGACGTCCGGTCGCGACCGGACGGCCTCGACGGGGCCGGGCTCACGAACCGCCTCCCCGACGGGCAGGCCGTCGGGCCCGAGGGGGGCGACGTCGACGCCGCCGCCCTCGGCGGGTGCGAGAGCCCACCGGCCGGTCATGCGGTCGAGTCTGCCAGGCGGGTACGACAGCGCCACTCTTTGTCCACAGCCTGTGGACAACTTTCCGGAGGATCTGTTCCCCGTGTCAGGATCGGGGGGTGAGCACCACTGACCCCGGCACCGTCGAGCGTGCCTTCGCGGCCGCCCTGTACGCCGACACCGACACGGCCCTCGACACGGGCGCGTCCCTTCTCGCGGCCGACCCCGGCGCGGACGCCGAACTGCTGCGCCGTGGCCGGGAGCTGACCGCCGCCCTCTGGAGGCGGGGCTGGCAGCCCGCCGACGTCGTGCGGATCGTCCGGCGTGACCTCGAGGAGGACCACCTCCACCTGGTCTCCGACCTGATTCTCGCCGAGGCCGAGGCCGAGGCAGGGACCGAGGCGGAGGCGCAGGCGCAGGCCGAGGCGGGCACCGCGGCCGGGTCCCGGTCCGGGCCGTGGGCCAGGGGGCCGCGGTGGGCGGCCCAGTTGGCGGAGCTGTCGCCCGCGCCACCCGCCCGGGTGGACCGTTTCACCCGGGCGACGGTTGTCCTGGAGCTCTACCGACTTCTGCTCCGGCTGCCCGCGCTGGAGCCGCTGGACGATCCGGGCCCCCGGCCGGCCGCCGGTGGATCCGCCCGGGCCGAACCCGCGTCGCGCATGCTCGGACGGATCCGGGCGCTGCTCGCCAAGGCGGAGGCGACCGGCTACCCCGAGGAGGCCGAGGCGCTGACCGCCAAGGCGCAGGAACTGATGGCACGGCACAGCATCGACGAGGCGCTGCTCGCCACCGCCGGGCGCGCCGGTGGCGGACGCGGCGCCTCCGCGGGTGGGCCGGGGGCCTGCCGGATCGGGGTGGAGCCGCCGTACGAGCAGGCCAAGGCGGTGCTGCTGGACGCGGTGGCGCGGGCCAACAACTGCCAGGCGGTGTGGAACGAGCCCTTCTGCTTCAGCACGGTGGTCGGGTACGAGCCGGACCTGGAGGCCGTCGAGCTCCTCTACACCTCGCTGCTGGTGCAGGCGAACGGGGCGATGACCAAGGCCGAGGCCGCGATACGCAAGGGCGGCGGGAAGGGCGGAGGACGGCGCCGCACCAAGACCTTCCGGCAGTCCTTCCTGGCCGCCTACGCCCACCGGACGGGCGCACGGCTGGCGGAGGCGGCCGGTCAGCAGGTTGCGGAGGCGAAGGCGCAGGCCGGGCAGGAACTGCTGCCGGTGCTCGCCTCCCGGGAGGCTGCGGTGCGGGAGGAGACGGACCGCCTGTTCCCGCGGACCACCACAACCCGTCTGCGCGGGGTCACCGACGAGGAGGGATGGAACCAGGGCAAGGAGGCCGCCGACAGGGCGCGGCTGGGCCGTGCCCCCGGGCTGCCGGGCCGCTAGAACCCGGGCGGGCCGGCGGAACCGCCGCCGGGTGCGGACAGTCCTGTGCATGGAGGGAGAGTTGCCGGGCAGACGAACAGAAAACAGGGAGAGACGGGAGGTTTCCGGCTCCGCCGCCCGTCGGGCTGTAACCAGAGGAACACCGCGCGTGCACGTGCATCTGCACGGTGCATTTGCCAGTGCATCCACACCTGCGTATGCACATGAACATGACTATGATCCAAAGCAGTTGACCACGCACCGCGACCCCATGGCCGGTGCATCACCGGGGAGCTACCTGTGGATCACGACGTGTACGACGGGTACGACCTTGACGAGTCCTCAGGTCCTTCGGCACGTCCGGCGGTGCCGGGGCCGACCCGGGTGCACAACGGCATGGCGGCCACCCTGCTGGAGGGCGTCGCGTGGCAGAAGAGCCGGCACAGCAACTCCCAGGGCTCCTGTGTGGAGTTCGCCCGGCTGCCGGGTGGAGAGGTGGCGGTCCGCAACTCGCGGTTCCCGGACGGTCCGGCGCTGGTCTACACGCGTGCCGAGATCGAGGCGATGCTGCTGGGGATCAAGGACGGCGAGTTCGATCACCTGATCGTGGGCTGACCCGCACCAGTGGGAGTCGGCCCCCGTACCGGCAGGCAGTGCGGGAACCGGGAAACCACCCCTGCCCGGACCCGCCGTGGCGGCCGGCGGCCTCAGCCCTTCGCGGGCAGGCGGAAGAGCGCCCAGACGACCTTGCCGTCCAGCGCCCCGGTGACGGGGTGCCATCCCCACCCGTCGCTGAAGGACTCCACAAGGAAGAGCCCCCGTCCGGACTCCGCGTCGCAGTCGTCGGAGTTCTCGGGGTCCCGGGGGGCGGGGGAGTGGTGACTGGGGTCCCGTACCGCGCACACCAGTCTCTCGGACCAGCGCATCAGGTGCAGCCGTACCGGGGGGTCCTGCTCGGGACGGCGTGCCGGGTCGGCCGGCAGGGCGTGGCGCAGGGCGTTGGTGACGAGTTCGGACACCACCAGGCAGACGTCGTCGAAGCGGTCCCCTATGTCCCACTGGCCCAGAGTGCCGCGGGTGAATTTGCGGGCCTCGCGGACGGCGTCGTACCGGGCGGGGAGGGCGCAGGTCGCCGCGTTGGAGACGGCCGAGGGGTCGATCGGGGGAAGGCCCTGCCGTAGCGGCTCGAGCATGGTCGATCCATTCGTCCCCATGCGAGGCACTCCCCGGATTCGCGGTCGCGGCGATATGGCGGTGGTGCGCAGCCCATGTTTTCGGATGCGACCAGCAGATGCAAGGGCAGATGCACGTGCACGCGTCTGAAATACGCTGCGCCGTACCGTTTCTTGGTCATTTTTTCTGCCATCCGCACGTTGGCTTCCAGCCGCCGGAAGGCTCCCGGAGGGTTCAGTTTCGGCCGCCCACGAGGCATCATCCGGCCTCGGGGGGTCGCGGACCGGCCATCGAGTTTCCCTTTCCGTAACCGAACGAGTACAGCTCGGAGTGATTTGGTGGCAGACTTTCGCAGGGGACCGGCCGGGGAGGGTGGCTGACATGAGCGCGGGAGAGTCGGGATCGGTGGTGCGGAGGATGCTGCTCGGCTCGCATCTGAGGCGGCTTCGGGAGGCGCGGGGGGTCACGCGGGAGGCGGCGGGCTACTCGATCCGGGCGTCCGAGTCGAAGATCAGCCGCATGGAGTTGGGGCGGGTGAGCTTCAAGGCGCGTGACGTGGAGGACCTGCTGACGCTCTACGGCGTCGAGGACGAGGCGGAGCGCGGCGCGTTGCTCTCGCTGGTCAAGGAGGCCAACACGGCCGGATGGTGGCACAGCTACACCGACGTCCTGCCGCACTGGTTCCCCACCTACGTCGGTCTGGAGGGCGCCGCCTCCATGATCCGCGGCTACGAGGTCCAGTTCGTGCACGGTCTGCTCCAGACCGAGGACTACGCCCACGCCGTCGTCTCGCGGGGCCTGGCCCACTCCCCGGCCGAGGTGGACCGCCGGGTGGCGCTGCGGCTGGAGCGCCAGAAGTACCTCGTCTCCGAGCACGCCCCGGAGTTCCGGATAGTCCTCGACGAGGCGGCCCTGCGGCGCCCGTACGGCGGCCGGGAGGTGATGCGCGGACAGCTGCAGCACCTGATCGAGATCTCCGAGTGGCCCAACGTGCGCCTCCAGGTGATGCCCTTCGGCTTCGGCGGCCACGCCGGCGAGAGCGGGGCCTTCACCATCCTCAGCTTCCCCGAGTCCGACCTCTCGGACGTCGTCTACCTGGAGCAGCTCACCAGCGCCCTCTACCTGGACAAGCGCGAGGACGTGGTCCAGTACGAGCGGGCCATCGACGAGCTGTTCCGCGACAGCCCGGGCCCGGAGGAGAGCCGGGACATCCTGCGAGGTCTGCTGCAGCTGTCCTGAGGAGTGGCCGCCCGAGCACGGTCACCGCGGCGGGTGGAGGCGCAGGGCCGGGCGGATGAGCCCGACCCTGGTGCGCCACGGTGGAACCCGGGGTCGTGACACGGCGTTGGTAGCTTTGTGCGGTAGTCCGAAAACCGCGCCGTCATTCCCCCTCACCACTCTGGAGCCCGGAACCGTGACGACTCTTGCCCTGGGACCGAGTTGGCTGGACCCCGACTACTTGCTGAACTCGTTCGGCTTCGCGGGTCTGCTGCTCATCGTCTTCGCCGAGTCCGGGCTCTTCTTCGGGTTCTTCCTCCCGGGCGACTCGCTCCTCTTCACCGCGGGCATGCTGATCAGCTCCGGCACGCTCGACGTCCCGCTGTGGGGTGCCATCGCGCTGATCTGCCTGGCGGCGATCGTCGGTGACCAGGTGGGCTACATGTTCGGCAAGAAGGTCGGCCCCGCGCTCTTCAGCCGCCCGGACTCCCGCTTCTTCAAGCAGGAGAACGTCACGAAGGCCCACGAGTTCTTCGAGAAGTACGGTCCGAAGTCGCTGGTGCTGGCCCGCTTCGTGCCGATCGTGCGCACGTTCACGCCGATCATCGCCGGCGTCAGCGGCATGCGGTACCGGTCCTTCCTGACCTACAACATCGTCGGCGGCATCCTGTGGGGCGCTGGTGTGACGCTGCTGGGCTCCTGGCTGGGCCGGATCGACTTCGTCAAGGAGAACATCGAGGCGATCCTGATCCTGATCGTCCTGATCTCCGTGCTGCCGATCGTCTTCGAGCTCCTCAAGGCACGGCGCAACAAGGGCAAGAGCGGCCGGGACGGCGAGGGTGAAGGCCCGCACGGCGGCGCCGCTCCGCAGGACGCCGGGTACCCGGTGATGGACGACGCGACGCGCCCGCTGCGGCTGCGTCCGGAGGCGGCCGGGCACCCCCAGCACCAGCAGCACCACCAGCCCCAGCATCAGCAGCACCACCAGCCCCAGCAGCCTCAGCACCAGCAGCACCAGCAGCAGCCGTACGGGGGCGGGCAGTACGGGCAGCCGCACCAGCAGCCGCAGGCCCAGCCGCAGTACCCGCAGCAGGGCTACGACTCCTACGGCCACCAGCAGCCGTACGGGGGCACGCCCGAGCAGCAGCCCTACGGCGGCGGGTACGGCGGCGGCCACTACGGCCAGCAGCCGCAGCAGCACCAGCCTCAACCGCACCAGCACCAGCAGCCCCAGCCGCAGCACCAGCAGCAGCCCTACGGCGGGCCCCAGCCGCCGCAGGGCCAGGGCTACCCCCAGCACCCCCAGGGCTGACCGCACCGGGCACCCGGCCCCGCCCGTGCCGCCGCAGCGGCCCGCGCGGGGCCGTGCCGCGTGCCGCACCCCCGCGGCGGCTCAGGCAGCGGGGCGGACGGTGGCGCGGAAGGCGGGGCGGAAGGCGGCTCAGAAGCCGCGGGTCCGCTTCGCGGCCTTGCGGCGCTCGGCCGCCTCGCCCGGGAGGCGGAGGAACAGCCGGGAGATCTCCGACCCCAGGTTCACCCCGATGGCGATCGCGATGGCCAGCGCCGCCGCCTGGCTCAGTGAGGCGGCGCCGCGGTCGATGTTGTTCTGTGCGAACCCCAGCAGACCGAAGTACGTCGACGAACCCGGCAGCAGCGGCCCGATCGCCGCCGTGGTGTACGGCAGCGCCGAGGCGAACCGATAACGCGAGAGCAACTGCCCGAAGAGGCCCACCAGCCCCGCCGCGACCGCCGTCGAGGCGACCGGGGAGAGCCCGCCCGCGTAGTGCATCGCGCCGTACACCACCCAGGCGACGCCGCCGTTGAGGGTCACCAGCAGCACCGTCGACCGCTCCTGCTGCAGCAGCACCGCGAAGGTCAGCGACAGCAGCATCGAGGCGAAGATCTGCGTCACCGGACGTTCGGTGACCGCGAGCGACGCGTCCGGGTTGAGCTGGGCGCCGAGCTGAACACCGAAGTACAGGATGATCAGCACACCGGTCACGATGCCCACGAAGAAGTACATGACCTCCAGCAGGCGGGCCGAGGCGGTGATGTAGAAGCCCGTCAGCCCGTCCTGGACGCCCGCCACCAGGGCGCGCCCGGGCAGCAGCGCGAACAGTCCACCGGTGATCACCGCGGAGGCCCGGACGTCGGCGTGGGCGAGGGTCAGGGCGACGCCCATCGCGGCCGGTGGCATCGCGGCGACCACGAACTGGTAGAACTCCGGCAGCCCGCGCGCGGCGCACAGCCAGGCCAGCCGGTCGCCGAGCATCGCGCCGACGGCGGCCGCCAGGAACACCAGCGGGCCACCGCCGACCAGCACGGAGGCCGCGCCGGCCAGCAGCCCGGCGGAGACCGTGAGCACCCAGGTGGGGTACGGGTGCCGGTTCCGCCGGATCTCGCTGAGGCGGTGGTAGGCCTCCTCCAGCGTGACGGGGCTGTCCTCGTCGGCGTCGCTCAGGTCGTCGACCAGCGCGAACACGGCGGCCAGCCGGGTGTAGTCGGTGCCGCGGCGGCGCACCGTCCGCGAGGCGCTGACCGGCGGCTCCACCAGCGAGGGCTGGTAGGAGATGGAGACCAGGGTGAAGGTGACGTTGGGCTCGACGCGGTCCAGGCCGTAGGCGCGGCAGACCGCGAACATGGCGCCCTCGACGTCCTCCGAGCCCTCGCCGCCCGCCAGCAGCAGCTCGCCGATGCGGAGCGCGAGGTCCATGACGCGCGGCACGGCCGGGCGGGTCTCGTCCTCCTCGCGGTGCACGTTCTCCGGCGCCGGACGGTCCATGACCGGCATCCGCAGCATGGTGCGCATCCGGTCCTGCCAGGGCACGTCCCGGGTCAGCCGGACCGCGGGGATGCCCGCGGCCGGGGTGAAGGCGGGCGGCAGCGGATGCTGGCCGGTGGTGCCGGACGGCGGCCGGAACGCGGAACCCTCGGTCCGCTCCGAGGGCGGCGGTTCCGGTGGGAGCAGACCCTGCGGGACGGCGAATTCCGAGGTCGTCGACGACTCGTTGTCCACCGGCGGCGGCATCGCGACGACTCCCGGCGGAGGTGCGAAAGCGCTCCTCGCCTCGTCGCTCTGGGGTTTGCGGTCCTCCGCGTCGGTCACCCTCGCTCCCGGCAGATCATGATCGGTGTGCCGCGTACCCAGGGTAGGCGGCCGTGAACACAGCAGGGCCGCGCCACCCCTGGGGGTTGACGCGGCCCCGTGGTCCGCCCGGGCGCCGGGCGGAACGGCGGTCAGTGACCGCCCTGCTCCTTGAAGCGCGTGTAGGAGCGCTCGATCTCGGCCTCGGCCTCGGCGCGGCCGACCCAGTCGGCGCCCTCGACGGACTTGCCGGGCTCGAGGTCCTTGTAGACCTCGAAGAAGTGCTGGATCTCCAGGCGGTCGAACTCCGACACGTTCTGGATGTCGCGCAGGTGCTCCACGCGCGGGTCGGACGCGGGGACGCACAGCAGCTTGTCGTCGCCGCCGGCCTCGTCCGTCATCCGGAACATGCCGATCGCGCGGCAGCGGATCAGGCAGCCGGGAAAGGTCGGCTCCTCCAGGATGACGAGGGCGTCCAGCGGGTCGCCGTCCTCGCCGAGGGTGTTCTCGACGAACCCGTAGTCGGCCGGGTACATCGTCGAGGTGAAGAGTCGCCGGTCCAGGCGAATACGACCGGTCTCGTGGTCCACCTCGTACTTGTTGCGCGAACCCTTCGGAATCTCGATCGTGACGTCGAACTCCACCGGTGGCTCCTCCATGATCAGCACATAGTTCTGGTGGTTAAGTGTCCCCTACGCAGGTGGGTGCTGGCGAAAGGGGTGGTCGTTGTGGCGGAGCCGGGGGAACAGCGGCGCGTGGGGCCGGTGTTCGCACGAGGTGCCCGAACGTTGGCGCGCTGGTCCGACCCGGTCGGGCGGTACACGGTGTGCGCCGCCGTCTCCGGGGCCCTGCTGGCCGCCGGGGTGGTGACGGCCGCCGGTCCCTGGGACTCCAGCGGTCAGCGTACGGCCGAACGGGTCCGCGCGGTGGCACTGGGGGGTGAACAGCCCGCCGCGGGCGCCGCGGGCGCCGGCGCGAAGGGGGACGCGCGGGCGGCCGGCGAGGCCGAGCCGGCGGTCGGTGCGGCGACGGTGCTCGCCGGGCTGGGCGAGGCTCCGGACGGCAGGGCGGCGGGCGAGGCGGGCGCCGCGTCCGGCACGCTGCCCACCGGTGCCGCCCTGGAACGCGTCCTCGGCCCGCTGCTCGACGACCCCGCGCTGGGCTCCCGCCGGTCCGCGGCGGTGGTGGACGTGGCCACCGGACGGACGCTCTTCGAGCGCGGCGCGGGCACCGCGCTGCTCCCCGCCTCGACCACCAAGATCGCCACCGGTGTCGCCGCCCTCTCCGCCATGGGACCCGACCACCGGTTCACCACCCGCGCCGTGCTGCGTTCTGCCACCGGGAAGGGCGACGGCGGGAAGGGCGACGCGAAGACCGAGGGCGACGCGAAGAACGAGGGCGACGGGAAGAACAAGGGCGTTCCGGAGCTGGTGCTGGTCGGCGGGGGCGATCCGACCCTGACGGCCCGTGAGAAGCCCGGCGGCTGGGCGAGCATGCGGGAGCTGGCCTCGCTGACCGCCGCCGCGCTGGAGCGCGAGGGGATCGAGGAGGTCGCCCTCCGGTACGACGCCTCCCTCTTCAAGGGCAGCCGGATTCACCCCATCGGGGTCAACCCGAATATTTCTCCGGTCACCGCCCTGATGGTCGACGAAGGCCGCGCCGACGACTCCGACCACGGCCCGGCCCCCCGCGTCGCGGACCCCGCCGCGCACGCCGCCGGGGTCTTCGCCGACCTGCTGGAGGAGAAGGGGATCCGCGCCGGCGCCCCCACCCCGGGGAAGGCCGCGAAGAAGGCCGACACGGTGGCCCAGGTCCGCTCCGCGCCGCTGGCCGCACAGGTCGAGCGCATGATGACCAACAGCGACAACGACATCGCCGAGGCGCTGGCCCGTCACACCGCCCTGTCGTCCGGGCGGGAGAGCAGCTTCGCCGGCGGCGGGGCCGCCATCCACGCCGAACTGAAGCGGCTCGGCGTTCCGCTGGACGGCGTGCGGTTCGCCGACGGCAGCGGGCTGGGACGCGGGGACCGGCTCAGCGCCCGCGCCCTCACCCGGCTGCTCACGCTGGCCGCCGACCCCGAACGGCCGGGCCTGCGCCCGGTCCTGACCGGCCTGCCGGTCGCCGGGTTCACCGGCACCCTGACCGAGCGCGCCGCCGACGACCTGGCGGCCGGGCTGGTGCGCGCCAAGACCGGCACCCTCACCGGCGTCAACACCCTCGCCGGGACGGCCGTCGACGCCGAGGGCAGGCTGCTCGCCTTCGCCTTCCTGGCGGAAGGCACCCCGGCGAAGGAACCGGCCGAGTCGGCCCTCGACCGCCTGGCCGCCACGGTCGCCGCCTGCGGCTGCCGCGGCTGAGCACCCGGCGCCAGGGAGCGGCGGCGTCAGGGAACCGGCCGTCGGCACCCTACGCACGGGCGTGCGCTCCCGTACCGTTGACGGCATGACGAGCTTCCGTGGTACGGAGATGGTCGACTGGGATCTCGCGGTGGCGACCGCAGCGCGGCTGGCACGGCCGGGCCCGGAGGTCGGCCGCGAGGAGGCGAGGGCCGTCGTGGCCGAGCTGCGCCGGCACGCGAAGGCCTCGGAGCAACACGTCCGGGCCTTCACCCGGATGGGCGGGGACGCGGTGCACGACACCCCCGTGCTGGTCGTCGACCGGCCCGGGTGGGCCAAGGCCAACGTGGCGGGCTTCCGGGAGATCCTCCGTCCGCTGCTCGGGAAGATGGAGGACCGCAGGGCCGGCAAGCCCGGAGCCGCCGTGATGGGTGCGCTGGGCGGCAAGGTCACCGGGGTGGAACTCGGCGTGCTGCTCTCCTTCCTGGCCTCCCGGGTGCTCGGCCAGTACGAGACCTTCGCGCCCGCCACCAGCGAGCTGCCCGGCGGCGACAACGGCGGCGGCCGGCTCCTCCTGGTCGCGCCGAACATCGTCCAGGTGGAGCGCGAACTGCAGGTCGACCCCTCGGACTTCCGGCTCTGGGTCTGTCTGCACGAGGAGACCCACCGCACCCAGTTCTCCGCCGTTCCGTGGCTGCGGGACCACCTGCGGGGCGAGATCCAGACCTTCCTCGCCGCGACCGACGTCGACCCCGGCCAGCTGCTGGAGCGGATCCGCGACGCGGCCCAGGCCATGGTCACCGGCCGCGGCGAGGCGGAACGGGAGGGCGGCGAGGAGCGGTCGCTGGTCGAACTGGTGCAGACCCCCGCCCAGCGCGAGATCCTCGGCCGGATCACCGCCGTCATGTCGCTGCTGGAGGGGCACGCGGACTACGTCATGGACGGCGTCGGGCCCGAGGTGGTCGGCTCCGTCGCGGAGATCCGCGAGAAGTTCCAGCAGCGCCGCGCCAAGGGGGCGTCGCGGCTGGACCTGATGCTGCGCAAGCTGCTCGGCCTGGACGCCAAGCTGCGCCAGTACCGGGACGGGGAGCGCTTCGTGCGGGCGGTCGTCGAGCAGGTCGGCATGGACGGGTTCAACCGCGCCTGGACCTCGCCCAACACCCTGCCGACCCCGGCCGAGATCCACGCCCCGGCCGACTGGGTGGCCCGGGTGCACGGCTCGCAGCGCGACGGGGGCTGACGCAGGCGCGGCTGGTGACCGAATATGGAACAACGGCGTCCGGTTGGCGGCAGGGCTACGCCCGATCAATCACCCTTCCGAGGGACCGTGTTCCCCAGGCAGGCGTGCGATGCTCGGATACCGACCTGTTTCTGTCACCATCAACACACTCTGTGTGACCGTCCTCCGGGTCGGCTTCCCCGAACAACTTCATGAAGGGAACCGGACAATGGGTCCCCATCCTGCGGTCGCGGCGATACGCCTGGCGGTCCGCCGCGTCCTCAACGACATCCTCTCCGAGCACGGCTCGACGTTGGCCCCCGCCCGTGCCGTCGGCGCCGCTGGGTCCCACGACGCCGCCCCCGCCCCCCGCACGGTGCCCGCGCCGGCCGCCGCCCCCGGAGGGGGCCCCGGCCCCCTGGTGCTGGTCGCCTGTTCCGGCGGCGCCGACTCCATGGCGCTCGCCTCGGCGCTCGCCTTCGAGGCACCCAAACTGGGAGTCCGGGCGGGCGGCGTGACCGTCGACCACGGCCTGCAGTCCGGTTCCGGCGAGCGCGCCGCCGAGGTGGTGCAGCGCCTGCGCGAGCTCGGCCTCGACCCCTGCGAGTCGGTCGCGGTGACGGTCGGCCGCGAGGGCGGTCCCGAGGCCGCTGCCCGGGACGCCCGGTACGCCGCGCTGGACGCCGCCGCCGAACGGCTCGGCGCCGCCGCCGTCCTCCTCGGCCACACCCGCGACGACCAGGCCGAGACGGTGCTGCTCGGCCTCGCCCGCGGCTCCGGCATCCGCTCGCTCTCCGGGATGGCCGCGATCTCGGGGGCCGGCGGCCGCTACCGGCGCCCCTTCCTCGCCCTCGACCGGCAGACCGCGCGCAAGGCCTGCATGGCCCAGTCGATCCCCGTCTGGGACGACCCGCACAACACCGACCCCTCGTACACCCGCTCCCGGCTGCGCCACGAGGGCCTGCCCGCGCTGGAGAAGGCGCTGGGCAAGGGCGTCGTCGAGGCGCTCGCCCGCACGGCCCAGCTCTCGCGTGACGACGCCGACGCCCTGGACGCCTGGGCCGGCCAGGCCGAGTCCGCCGTCCGCGACGACTCCGGCTACCTCGAGTGCGCCAAGCTGCACACCCTGCCGCCCGCGGTGCGCCGCCGCGTCCTGCGCCGCGCGGCCATCGAGGCGGGGGCCCCGGCGGGTTCCCTCTTCGCCCGGCACATCGAGGAGATCGACCGGCTGATCACCGGTTGGAGGGGCCAGGGAGCCATCAACCTGCCCGGTCGCGTCGTCGCCCGACGGCAGGGTGGCAGACTGGTGATCCGGCAGGGCTGACCACCGGACCTCGCCCGGCGCCCCTCGGGGACCGGGCCGGGCCGCACGGCCTGTGCGCGAGCCGCGCCGCGCGGCTGGCGCGGCCATTCCAGCGGGACGACCGAAAGTGATGCGGGTGGACGCGAAAGACATGGGCGCCGATCTCCAGCAGGTGCTCATCACCAAGGAAGAGATCGACGCCAAGCTGGCCGAGCTGGCAGCGAAGATCGACGAGGAGTACGCGGGCAAGGACCTGCTGATCGTCGGTGTCCTCAAGGGCGCCGTGATGGTCATGGCGGACCTCGCCCGGGCGTTGTCCACCCCCGTCACCATGGACTGGATGGCGGTGTCGTCCTACGGCGCCGGCACCAAGTCCTCGGGCGTCGTGCGGATCCTCAAGGACCTCGACACGGACATCAAGGGCCGCCACGTCCTGATCGTCGAGGACATCATCGACTCCGGGCTCACGCTCTCCTGGCTGATCTCGAACCTGGGCGGCCGCGAGCCGGCCTCCCTCAAGGTGTGCACGCTGCTGCGCAAGCCGGAGGCGGCCAAGGTCGCCATCGACGTCGAGTGGGTCGGTTTCGACATCCCCAACGAGTTCGTCGTCGGCTACGGCCTGGACTACGCGGAGAAGTACCGCAACCTGCCGTTCGTCGGGACGCTCGCGCCCCACGTCTACGGCGGCTGACCCCCGCGGAGCGCCGGGTCCGGCCGCGGCGGCCACCCGGAGCAACCGCCGGGCCCGGTCGTGGCGGCCGGGAACCACCGGCGCTCGCGGGCCGTTGGAGTATCCGTAGGCGGATCGTCGGCCGTCCCAGACCGCTTCGGTGGGCAAAGCTGGGGTACCGTCCGAAGAACAGCCTTTCAATCAAATCTCACGATGGCAGGAGGGACGGGGCGGCATCGCTCCGTATGGATGGACGTGAAGCGATACTTCCGTGGGCCGGTCATGTGGATCGTGCTGGCCGTCCTTGCCGTGGTCGTGTTGATGACGGTCGTCGGCCGCTCCGGCGGTTACGAGACGGTGGACACCGGCAAGGTCGTTCAGGCGATCAACGACGACCGGGTGCAGTCGGCCCAGCTCACCACCGGTGACGAGCAGACGATCAAGGTCGAACTCAAGAAGGGTCAGGAGGTCGAGAAGGCCTCCAAGATCCAGGCCAGCTACATCGGCAACCAGGGCGTCGCCCTGGCCGAGACGCTGCAGGCGAAGTTCGAAGAGAAGAAGATCCCCGACGGCTACACGGTGTCGCCGTCGAAGACCAACCCGTTCCTCGGCTTCCTGCTGTCCCTGCTGCCGTTCCTCCTGCTGGTCCTGGTCTTCCTCTTCCTGATGAACCAGATGCAGGGCGGCGGCTCCCGGGTCATGAACTTCGGGAAGTCCAAGGCCAAGCTGATCACCAAGGACACCCCCAAGACGACCTTCGCGGACGTCGCCGGCTCCGAGGAGGCGGTGGAGGAACTCCACGAGATCAAGGAGTTCCTGCAGGAGCCCGCGAAGTTCCAGGCGGTCGGCGCCAAGATCCCCAAGGGCGTGCTGCTCTACGGCCCGCCCGGCACCGGCAAGACCCTGCTGGCCCGCGCCGTCGCGGGCGAGGCGGGCGTGCCGTTCTACTCGATCTCGGGTTCCGACTTCGTCGAGATGTTCGTCGGTGTCGGCGCCTCCCGTGTCCGTGACCTGTTCGAGCAGGCCAAGGCGAACGCGCCGGCCATCGTCTTCGTCGACGAGATCGACGCGGTCGGCCGCCACCGCGGCGCCGGCCTCGGCGGCGGGCACGACGAGCGCGAGCAGACGCTGAACCAGCTGCTCGTCGAGATGGACGGCTTCGACGTCAAGGGCGGCGTCATCCTGATCGCCGCCACCAACCGCCCGGACATCCTCGACCCGGCGCTGCTGCGTCCGGGCCGCTTCGACCGGCAGATCGCCGTCGACCGCCCCGACATGCAGGGCCGTCTGGAGATCCTCAAGGTCCACCAGAAGGGCAAGCCGGTCGCGCCCGACGTCGACCTGACCGCTGTCGCCCGCCGCACGCCCGGCATGACCGGTGCCGACCTGGCGAACGTCCTGAACGAGGCCGCCCTGCTGACGGCCCGCAGCGACAAGAAGCTGATCGACAACCACATGCTGGACGAGGCGATCGACCGCGTGGTCGCGGGCCCGCAGAAGCGGACCCGGATCATGTCGGACAAGGAGAAGAAGATCACCGCGTACCACGAGGGCGGCCACGCCCTGGTCGCGGCGGCCTCGCCGAACTCCGACCCGGTGCACAAGATCACGATCCTGAGCCGCGGCCGGGCCCTGGGTTACACCATGGTCCTGCCCGACGAGGACAAGTACTCCACCACCCGCAACGAGATGCTCGACCAGCTCGCCTACATGCTGGGCGGCCGGGCGGCCGAGGAACTGGTCTTCCACGACCCGACCACGGGCGCCGCCAACGACATCGAGAAGGCCACCGGTGTGGCCCGCGCGATGGTCACCCAGTACGGCATGACCGAGCGCCTCGGCGCGATCAAGTTCGGCGGCGACAACACCGAGCCGTTCCTCGGCCGGGAGATGGCGCACCAGCGCGACTACTCCGAGGAGATCGCCGCGCTCGTCGACGAAGAGGTCAAGAAGCTCATCGAGAACGCGCACAACGAGGCCTGGGAGATCCTGGTCGAGAACCGCGACGTGCTCGACAACCTGGTGCTGGCCCTGCTGGAGAAGGAGACGCTGAACAAGGAGGAGATCGCCGAGATCTTCGCCCCCATCGTGAAGCGTCCGCCGCGGCCGGCCTGGACGGGTTCGTCCCGTCGCACGCCGTCCACCCGGCCTCCGGTGCTCTCCCCGCGGGAGCTGGCGCTGACCAACGGCGCCAACGGCGGTTCCACCGGCAAGACCCTCACGGGTGGCGCCACGGCCGCCGAGCCGGCCCCGGAGCCGCGTCCCGAGGGCGGCCAGGACCGGCCTGAGAGCTGAGTCACGACGCCGCACCACCCGGAATGACGGTCGCGCCCCCCAGGTTCTAGCCTGGGGGGCGCGCCGTTGCGCGCGGTCGGCAGGCGGCAGCCGGCAATCAGGACTCAGCCGTCCGCCCCGACAGCGACAGCTACAGCAACAGCGACAGCACTTTGCACAGTCAGGCCGAGGAACGAGGCACTTCACATGACCGACCCCGTGACGCTGGACGGCGAGAGCACGATCGGCACCTTCGACGAGAAGCGGGCCGAGAACGCCGTCCGGGAACTGCTCATCGCGGTCGGCGAGAACCCTGACCGCGAAGGTCTGAGGGAGACGCCCGCGCGGGTGGCGCGGGCCTACAAGGAGATCTTCGCCGGCCTCTGGCAGGAGCCGGAGGACGTGCTGACCACCACGTTCGACCTCGGCCACGACGAGATGGTGCTGGTCAAGGACATCGAGGTCTACTCGACCTGCGAGCACCACCTGGTGCCGTTCCGCGGCGTGGCGCACGTGGGGTACATCCCGTCCAGCTCCGGCAAGATCACCGGGCTGTCCAAGCTGGCGCGGCTGGTCGACGTCTACGCGCGCAGGCCGCAGGTGCAGGAGCGGATGACCACGCAGATCGCGGACTCGCTGATGGACATCCTCGAGCCGCGCGGCGTCATCGTGGTCGTGGAGTGCGAGCACATGTGCATGTCCATGCGCGGGATCCGCAAGCCGGGGGCGAAGACGATAACGTCCGCGGTCCGCGGGCAGCTGCGGGACTCCGCCACCCGCGCGGAGGCGATGAGCCTGATCATGGCCCACTGAGACGGCGGGCCTGCCGGCACGTCACGTGGACGGGGGCGCGGGTGTTCCCCGCCCCCCGTACGCGTGACGCCCTTCCGCCGCCGGGGCGGCCGGGGTCAGGCCTCGTTCTCGTCCTCGGGGAGCCGGCAGACGTGCTGGAGGTAGAGCCCCGCGGCGATCACCGCGATGCCGGCGAGCGCCGCGAAGCCCGCGGTGAGCGCCTGGTCCCGGCGCGCGGGGATCTCCAGGAACTCCAGCAGGAACGCGCCCACGCCCGCGTAGAGTCCCGCCACCGGCGCCGCGACCAGGGCCGCGGACTGGGCGAACACCACCGCGCGGGTGGCCAGCAGAGGGTCCACGCCCTTGGCGTCCGGACGCCGCTCCCGCTGGGCCTTGAGCCGCGCCCGCAGCACCAGCGCTCCGCCCAGGAGCACGACGGCGATCAGCGCGAGCACGTAGGGAGCCGCGGCCGGCACACCCGGCAGCGACCCGAACGCCTGCCACAGGCGGGCGCCCGCCCAGGCGAGCACTCCGACGGCGACGAACGCCAGGGCGAGGGTCCTGATCCGCAGCTCTCTCACGGTGCCTCTCAACGTCATTCGGGCAGCCGGAGTTCCAGGTCCTCCCGGCGCACCACACCTTCTCGGGTGACCACGGTCAGCAGGTCGGCGACCGGTCCGTGCCCGGGCACCTCCGCGGAGCCGTCCACGTCCAGCCACGGCGCCAGCACGAAGGCGCGCTCGTGGGCGCGCGGGTGCGGCAGGGTGAGCAGGGGGTCGTCGGACACGCGGCCCTCGTAGGTGACGATGTCCACGTCGAGCGTCCGGGCCGCCCAGCGGTCGGTGCGCGTCCGGTGGAACGCCTCCTCGACCGCCTGCGCCCGCTCCAGCAGGGCGGACGGCGGCAGGGTGGTCTTCAGGACGACGACCGCGTTCAGGTAGTTCGGCTGGCTGCCCGGCTCGACGCCCCAGGGGGCCGTCTCGTAGACGGGGGAGACCGCCTTGATGCGGATGCCCGGGGTGTCCTCGAGCGCGTCCACGGCGCCCTGCAGGTTCTCCATCCGGTTCCCGAGGTTGGATCCGACCGACAGGACGGCCCACCGGGGGTTGGAGAGCGTGGAGTCCGCGGCGTCCACCGTCTCGACGACGGACACCGGTACCGGCTGGACCGTGGGGTCGGGCGCCCCGGGGAAACGCGAGGGGGTCATGCACGGCTCCGGTTGATGGTGACGGTCACGTCGTCGAACGGCACGGTCACGGGCGCGCCCGGCTTGTGGACGCACACCTCGACCTCCTGGACCAGGTCGTTGGCGAGGCAGGTGCCGGCGATGCGCTCGGCGAGCGTCTCGATCAGGTCGACCGGCTCGCCCTCGACGACCGCGACGACCTCCTCGGCGAGGATGCCGTAGTGGACCGTCTTGGTCAGGTCGTCGTCGGCGGCGGCGGGACGGGTGTCGAGCCCGAGTACGACGTCCACGACGAAGGTCTGGCCCGTCTCGCGCTCCTCGGGGAACACGCCGTGGTGGCCGAAGCCCTTGAGGCCGCGAAGCGCGACACGATCCACAACGATCACTCCTGCAGTCATGGGGGGAAAGGCTGGTTCCGCGCCGGGTGCGCGAGGGCGCCCACTTCACCGAATCTACCCGTGGGCGGCGACGTTCCTCCTCGTCGGGGGGCCAAGGACCAGCCGGAGACGGCCTCTACCCCGTGCCGTGCGACCTCAACCGCAGGTGGCGGAGTCACACCGGAATGTCGGGTTCCTCCGGCTCCTCGTCGTCGTCGGACTCGGTGAGGACCGGGGAGGCGTGGTGGGACCACAGCTTCCAGCCGGCGGGGGTGCGGCGGAACACGTTGGTCGCCACCACCAGCTGCCCGACCAGCGGGCCCGGGTCGTCGCCCGTCTCCGGGGGCGGGCCGCCGCTGAGGATGTTCTCGGTGCAGGTGACCACCGCCGTGTCGCCGGTGACCGACACGTGCACGTCGGTCAGGAAGAACTGGATGTAGTCCGTGTTCGCCATGATCAGGGCGTACGACCGCAGCACCTCGCCGCGGCCGGTGAGGGCCGGCCAGCCGGGGTGGACGCAGGAGATCACCCCGGTCTCCGCCGGGTCGTGGTACGTCTCGTCGACGCCGAGGTCGGCGGGGGAGAGCCAGAGGGCGGAGACCTCGTCGAAGTCGCCCCGCTCGATCGCCTCGTAGAAGGCGGTGTTGGCGAGCTCGACCTGCTCCACGTCGGTGTGCGCGGTGCTCATACGATCAACCGGCCCTCTCGACGGCGGCGGCGACGCGCACCGCGTCGGCCGAGGCCCGCACCTCGTGGACGCGCACGGCCCAGGCCCCGTGCCGGGCGGCGAGCATCGAGACGGCGGCGGTGGCGGCGTCGCGCTCCCGGGCGGGCGGCGGGGTCCCGTCGGCGCCCGCCAGCACCTGACCCAGGAAACGCTTGCGGGAGGCGGCGACCAGGACGGGCCGGCCCAGTCCGAAGAGCCGGTCCAGGTGGGCGAGCAGGGCGAGGTCGTCGTCGGCTCCCTTGGAGAAGCCGAGTCCGGGGTCGACCACGATCCGCTCGGGGTCGATGCCGCCCGCCACGGCGGCGTCCACCCGGGCGCCGATCTCGTCGACGACCTCACGGACCACGTCGGTGTAGCGGCCGGGGATGTTGGCGCCCTCCAGCAGGCCGCGCCAGTGCATCACCACGAAGGGCGCGCCCGCGGCGGCGACCGTGGGGATCATCGCCGGGTCGGCGAGGCCGGCGCTGACGTCGTTGACCATGAGCGCGCCCGCGGCCAGCGCCCGCTCCGCGACCGAGGCGCGCATCGTGTCGACCGAGACGACGACCCCTTCCGAGGCCAGACCCTGGACGACCGGGACCACCCGGCGCAGTTCCTCGTCCTCGTCGACGCGGGTGGCTCCCGGGCGGGTGGACTCGCCGCCGACGTCGACCAGGTCGGCGCCCTGCGAGGCCAGGTCCAGGCCGCGCTTGATCGCCGCGGTGGTGTCGAACCACCGGCCGCCGTCGGAGAAGGAGTCCGGGGTCACGTTGACCACGCCCATGACCGCGCAGCGGTCCCACGCCGGAAGGCCCGCCACGTGGCCGCGTACGCACTTCTCGCTCATGCGACCAGCCTAGGCGTCCGGGGAGGACCCCGCCGACCCCGGGCAAGCGTCCCCGGGCCGGGCCCCCGGAGGCGCAAATGGGGATGGGCGGCGGGCTCTCCACCGAATTGATCAAGAAACGGGAATGTCCGGACGGAAAGCGGGCGCCGATTTTGCCTTCCCGAGCTTCTTCGACCGCCTACGCGCGGTAAGTTTCTGGCCATGCCACGAGGACGTCATCGCCATTCCCCGCCTCTGCACAGGCTCCTGCCTCCGTCGGCGTTCGCTGCTGTCTCCGTGGTCTGTGCCGTGGTCCCGTGGTTCGTCGTCGAACCGCTGCTGCTGAGGCTGACGACCGCGGTCGCCGCGGGGGTCGGCGTGGCCGCGGCGGTGACCCTCCGTCGCTGGGACGCGGCCGCCGGTCTGAACGTCGCCGAGCTGAAGCGGGCGAAGGCCGGCGCCGAGTGGCAGCACGAGGAGCGCGTGGCCGAGCTGGAGGCGGACCTCGAGGAGGGCCGGGAGCTCCGGCTCAAGCTGGAGCAGCGGCTGCGGTCCAAGCGGGCCGAACTCGCGGCACTGCGCAACGAGCACGCGGCGCTGCTGCGGCGGTACGCCACGGCGGAGACGGAGCGGGCCAGCGCGCTCGAGGGCAGGCGCCGGCTGGAGATCGAGGCGGCGGCCCCGGTGCGGGAGCTGCCCCCGGTGCGGGAGGCCCCGGCGCTCGGTCCCGCCCCGGCACCGGAGCCGGTGCGGCCCTTCTCGGCGGAGGGCGGGACGCTGTTCCGCCAGGCGCAGCGGGCGCTGGAGGCGGTGGAACGGCGCGCGGCCGAGGGCGTGGTCCTGGCCGAGGACGCCGCCTTGGCCGAGGACGCCGCTGTGGCTGCGGAGGACGCCGCCGTGGCCGAGGACGCCGTCCTGGAGGAGGCCGAGCGGGCGGAGGACCTGGAGTTCGTCGGGGCCGGGGCCGGGGCCGCGGCGGACGGTGCCGGTGCCGGTGTCGGTGTCGGCGTCGGGGGTGCGATCGGCGCCGAGGGCGAGGTCGCGGAGGACGTTGCGGCCGGCCCGGGTGCCGTGGAGCTCGGCCTGGACGGTGCGGAGGAGCTCGGCGGCGCCCGGGCGGCTGCCGACGGTGAGCCCGCGGGGGCCTCGGGGCCCCTGGAAGCCGTGGGTTCCGGCGCCGGGGACGTCACGGGTGGTACGGACGGGGGCTGGGAGGGCGAGCAGGCCCTCGGGACGGGCCCGGTGCACGTCGGGACGCCCGCCGACCCGTACGCGGGTGTGGGTGCCGCCGCTGTCGCGGACGCCCCGGAGGTCGGACACCCCGCGGACGCCGAGGGCGGTGCGGACGCCGGGGACCACGGCCGGCAGGCGCCGGGTGAGCCGGGCGACGCCCAGGCCACCGGCGCGGCGCCGGCCACGTCGGCCCGTCCCGCGGGCGGGCACTTCACCGTGCCCACCGCCGTCGCCGTCGTCCCCGCGACCCCCGCCGCGCGCCGTCCGGCGACCGAGGGGGGCTTCGACTTCTTCGGCACCCAGCGGACGGACCGTGCGGAGGACCACCTCCCGCAGGACCTCACCCCCGCCCCCGCCCCCTCGCCGGCGCCTCTTCCCCGGCCCGCGGTCCCGCAGCCTCCGCTCGCGCGGCCGTACATGGAGCAGGCGCCGCCGCCCGCCCCCGCGCAGCCGGTGATCGCGTCCTCGCAGCGGGCCGACGTCGGCCGGGTGATCGACGTCGACGCGCAGGACGACGACCTGCACGCGGCCTCCTGACCCGCCGGGCGCGCGGTGCCGGAGAGGACCGGACGGCGGGCGCGCGGTGGCCGCCTGGTGGCCGCCCGCCCCGGGGCCGTCCGGGCCCGCCCGCTGCCGGCCCGGCCGCCCCGTTGCCGCCCTGCCCCGTCGCCGTGCCCTCGCGGTAGGCCAGACTGAAGCCATGACGTCCACGACGCAGACCACGGTCGGCATCGGCGCCGCCGCCGAGACCACCGACATGGTGCTCAACATCGGCCCCCAGCACCCCTCCACGCACGGGGTACTGCGCCTGCGCCTGGTGCTGGACGGGGAGCGGATCACCGGTGCCGAGCCGGTGATCGGGTACATGCACCGCGGCGCGGAGAAGCTCTTCGAGGCCCGCGACTACCGGCAGATCATCATGCTGGCGAACCGTCACGACTGGCTCTCGGCGTTCTCCAACGAGCTGGGTGTGGTGATCGCGGTCGAGCGGATGCTCGGCATGGAGGTCCCGGACCGGGCGGTGTGGATCCGCACCCTGCTCGCCGAGCTCAACCGGGTGCTGAACCACCTGATGTTCCTCGGCTCCTATCCGCTGGAACTCGGCGGCATCACCCCGATGTTCTACGCCTTCCGCGAGCGCGAGGACCTCCAGCGCGTCATGGAGGAGGTCTCCGGCGGGCGCATCCACTACATGTTCAACCGGGTCGGCGGCCTCAAGGAGGACCTGCCCCTCGGCTGGACGGACCGGGTCCGCTCCGTGATCGCTGCCGCGCGGTCCCGGATGGACGTCTTCGACGACCTGGTGCTGGGCAACGAGATCTTCCGCGGCCGAACCCGCGGGGTGGGGGTGCTGAGCGCGGAGGCGGTGCACGCCTACGGGGTGAGCGGGCCGATCGCCCGCGCCTCCGGGGTCGACTTCGACCTGCGCCGCGACGAGCCGTACCTGGCGTACGGGGAGCTCGGCGACGTGCTGAAGGTGGTCACCCGTCAGGAGGGGGACTGCCTGGCCCGCTTCGAGTGCCTGCTGGAGCAGACCCACAACTCGCTCGCCCTGGCCGACGCCTGCCTGGACCGGCTGGCCGAGCTGCCGCCGGGGCCGGTCAACCAGCGGCTGCCGAAGGTGCTGAAGGCGCCGGAGGGCCACACCTACGCCTGGACCGAGAACCCGCTCGGCCTCAACGGCTACTACCTGGTCTCGCGCGGGGAGAAGACGCCGTACCGGCTGAAGCTGCGGTCGGCGTCGTACAACAACATCCAGGCGCTCGCCGAGCTGCTGCCGGGCACGCTGGTGGCCGACATGGTGGCGATCCTCGGCTCGCTCTTCTTCGTGGTCGGGGACATCGACAAGTAGTCGACGAGTAATCGACACGTAGTCGACGAGTAGCGGCACCGGTCCCGCGGGCCGGGCCGCTGCGCCCGCGTCAGCAGGCCGAGGGGTCCAGGAGACCGGCCCGCCGCTCCAGGAGACCGACCGGCTGGAGCAGCCAGGTGAAGTCCCCCAGCCCGCCGCTGGCGGTGAGTTCCGCGGCCTCGGACGCCGAGGCCAGCGCGCGGAGGTATCCGGCCGGGTCGGTGGAAGCCGTCGCCAGCGCCGGCCGGGCCCCGGTGACGCCCAGGGCCCGCAGCGCCTCCCGCTGGGAGAGCAGACGGCCGCCGGGCAGCAGGCAGGAGTCCAGGGCCACGTGGGCGGTGAGGTCGCGGCTGCCGTCCGGGACGGGCGCGACCTCGCGGCCCTCGAGGAAGCCGGTGAGCGTGCCGAACGGAGGGCGGGCGCCGACCGTGTGGGCGTAGTCCACGGCCACCGCGAGGCCTTGGTCCAGGGAGGCGACCGCGTCCGCCCACGCCCGGTCGCGGGGCAGGCCGATCTCGGCGCGCAGCCCCTCCTCGGGCGCCAGGGGCCACCAGTGCTCCAGCCAGGCGGCGTCCTCGCCGGCGACCGGCTCCCCGAGGACCTCGGTGCCGTCCGGGCGCACCAGGACCCGGCGCGGCACGCCGTCCTCGTCGGTCGCCGCCACGTCGACCGGCACGTTGTCCAGCCACTCGTTGGCGAACAGCAGCCCGCGCACGCCCCGCGGCGGGACGTCCAGCCACTCGATCCCCTCCCGGAGATCCGCGGGGCGGTCCGCCACCTCCACGGCGTACACCCGGGTCCGGGCGGCCACCTCGGGCGGCAGCGCGGCCAACACCCCGGCGGCCAGCTCGCCCCGGCCGGCGGCCATGTCCACGAAGGCCAGGCCGTCGGGGCGGCCCAGTGCCTCGTCCACCCGGCACAGCAGCCGGGCGACGGCGGCGGCGAAGAGCGGGGAGGCGTGCACCGAGGTGCGGAAGTGGCCCGCGGGGCCCTCGGATCGCCGGTAGAAGCCGCCGGGGCCGTACAGCGCCTGCTGGGCGGCCTCCCGCCATCCGCGCGCGTCGTCCGTCCGCCGTTCCGCCTCGTCCACGCCGCAAGGCTAGGGGGCGGAGGGCTTCCCGGCCGAGCGGGTCCCCCTGCGGGCGTACGTCCGGCCTGCGGGGATCGGCCGCCCGGCTGACTCCCGCAGCCCTCTGACATCCCTACCCTGTATGGGTGCAGCGCCTCTACGCATTCTTCCGCTCCCACCAGCCCTGGGTGGACGGCTTCTGGGCGGTCCTGCTCGTCCTGGTGTCGGTGACCATGGCGGCCGTCGGTCCCGAGGGCGCGCCCTGGGACCGGTCGGCGACGGTGCCGCTGACGCTGGCCATGGGTGTGGCGATGGCCCTGCGCCGCCGGATGCCGGAGCGGATGCTGATGCTCGCCACCGCGGCCGGTGGCGTCCAGCTGCTGGTCGGCGTGCCCGTGTTCCCGGCCGACTTCGCCCTGCTGCTGGTGATCTACTCCGTCGCCGTGTCCGGGAGCGTCCGGGCCTCCCGGGTGGCCCTGGCCGTGGCCCTTCTGGTGGCGCCGCTGGTGCAGCTGCGTTGGCCGGAGGAGCGGTCCACCCTGCTGGGCAACCTGGTGATCATGGTCTTCCAGACCGTGCCCCTGGCCTTCGCCTGGCTGCTCGGCGACGCGCGGCGCACCCGCAGCGCCTACTTCGCGCAACTGGAGGAGCGGGCCGCCCGGCTGGAGCGCGAGCGGGAGAGCCAGGCCAAGATCGCGGTCGCCGCCGAGCGCGCCCGGATAGCCCGCGAACTGCACGACGTGGTGGCGCACAACGTGTCGGTGATGGTGGTCCAGGCCGACGGCGCCGCCTACGTGATGGACACCGCCCCCGACCAGGCGAAGAAGGCCCTGGAGACCATCTCGGTCACCGGCCGGCAGGCGCTGGCGGAGATGCGGCGCCTGCTGGGCGTGCTGCGCACCGGCGAGCAGCCGGAGAGCGGCGAGTACGTGCCGCAGCCGGACGTGGCGCAGATAGAGGAACTGGTCGAGCAGTGCCGGGGCGCGGGCCTGACCGTCGACTTCAAGGTCGAGGGCAGCCCCCGCCCGCTGCCCAGCGGCGTGGAGCTCACCGCCTACCGGATCGTGCAGGAGGCGCTGACCAACGTCCGCAAGCACGCGGGCCCGGACGCCGGTGCCGGGGTGCGGCTGGTCTACTTCGATGACGGGCTCGGCCTGCTGGTCGAGGACGACGGCCGGGGCGCGCCGCCCGAACTGTGCGCCGCGGGCGGCGCGGACGGCCACGGTCAGGGGCTGATCGGCATGCGGGAGCGCGTCGGCATGGTCGGCGGAACCCTCGACGCCGGACCGCTGCCCGGCGGCGGCTTCCGCATCAGCGCGCTGCTGCCCCTCAGACCCGCGCTCTGACCCCCGCCCGCCGCCCGGCGACAGCACCGCGCCCGGCGACCCTTTGCCTGCCGGCACGGCGCCTGACAGCACAGCGCACCCGCACCCGCCCCCGACACGGCCCCCGCCCCTGACACCGCACCCGCCCCCGACACCGAACCCGAGGAACCGATGACGATCCGCGTGATGCTCGTCGACGACCAGGCACTGCTGCGCACCGGTTTCCGGATGGTGCTGGACGCCCAGCCCGACATGGAGGTCGTCGCCGAGGCCGGTGACGGCGAGGAGGCGCTCCGGACGCTGGCCACGGCACGGCCGGACGTGGTGCTGATGGACGTGCGGATGCCGCGCATGGACGGCGTGGAGGCCACCCGGCGGGTCTGCGCGGAACCCGGCGCGCCCAAGGTCCTGATCCTGACGACCTTCGACCTCGACGAGTACGCGTTCTCCGCGCTGCGCGCCGGGGCCAGCGGCTTCATGCTGAAGGACGTCCCGCCCGGCGACCTGCTGGCCGCCATCCGCGCCGTGCACAGCGGAGACGCGGTGGTCGCCCCGTCCACCACGCGGCGGCTGCTGGACCGGTTCGCGCCCATGCTGCCGGGCGCCCCGGACGAACGGTCGCGGGCCCGCGACGAGGAACTGGCCCGGCTCACCGCGCGGGAGCGGGAGGTGATGGTGCTGGTCGCCCAGGGGCTGTCCAACGGCGAGATCGCCGCCCGGCTGGTGCTGTCGGAGGCCACCGTGAAGACGCACGTGGGGCGCATCCTCACCAAACTCGGGCTGCGCGACCGGGTCCAGGTGGTGGTCCTCGCCTACGAGACGGGCCTGGTCCGGGCCGGCGGACTCGGCTGACGCGGGACCGCCGACGACCCCGCGGCGGGGCCCCCGCCCGGACCCGGGGCCCGCGGATTGCCCCGACCGGGCCCGCGCGGGCCGTGCGGCCACTAGATTCTGCGCATGCTCCTGTGGATCAACGGCCCCTTCGGGGGCGGCAAGACACAGACCGCGCACGAGATACACCGACGGCTGCCCGGGAGCGTGATCTGCGACCCGGAGCACCTCGGCTTCGGCCTGCGCCGGATGATGCCGCCCGATCTGCGCGGCGACTTCCAGGACCTGGCCTCGTGGCGGCAGGGCGTGGTGGAGGTGCTCGACCTCGCACTGACCCGCCACGAGGGCGTGGTGATCGCCCCGATGACGGTGACGGATCCCGAGTACTTCGCCCAGACCGTCGGACGGCTCGGCGAACTCGGACACGACGTACGGCACTTCACCCTCCTCGCACAACGGGAGACCGTGCTGCGGCGACTGCGCGAACGCGGCCTCGGACGACTGCTGGGGCACATTGCGGGACGGCGCAAGCTGCGCCGCTCCGAGAGCTGGGCCGTCGAGCGGCTCGACGCGACGCTGGAGCGGCTCAAGGAGCCCGAGTTCGCCGAGCACCTGTGGACGGACGACTTCACCGTCCCGAAGACCGCGGACCGGATCGCCGTGCTGGCCGGGCTCACGCTGCGCCCCAACCGGGGCGGAGCGCTCGTCGACCGCTACCGGCGGGCCCGGGTCGGCCTGCGGCACATCCGCTTCGACTGACCGGTCGCCCGACCGCCCCGCGGCGCCCGCCCCCTCGGCGCCAGACCCCCGTGGCCCATCCGCCCCGGCGTCCGGCGCCCGGCGAGGCGGCTCGCGGCCGAGCGGTCTCCCGGTCCGCGGGCCCACCGGCCAGCCGGTCAGTCAGTCGGTCGGCCGGTCAGCCGGTCGCCCGGTCAGGCGCCCCGCGCGAGCAGCCGCGCCGCGAAGTCCCGGGCCGCCTCCCGTATCTCCTCGGCGGGCCACTCCAGCCCCGCGGAGTCGACCGTCGTCTCGTGGTAGCTGATGCCGGGACCCTGGGCCGTCCAGTCGGCCACGAACAGCAGCGCACCCGTCTCCTCGGCCTGGGCGATCGCCGTCTCCTCCAGCACCTCGGGCGAGTACGGCAGCCACACCCGGAACTGGTGGGTGTGCGGCGGCTCGGGACTCACCCGCGCCCACGGCAGCCCGCCCTCGGCCAGCCCTTCGGACAGCGCCGCGGCCACCACCTTGGCGTGCGCCACGTACTCCGGCAGGCGCGGCAGCTCCCGCTCCAGCCCGAGCAGCGCCGACAGCGCCGCCGGGAACTGCTGGAAGACCTGCCCGCCGTACCGGTGCCGCCAGACCCGGGCCTCCTCGATTAGTGAGGCCGGACCGGCCAGCACGGCGCCCGAGAGGCCGTTCAGCGACTTGTAGAACGAGACGTACACCGAGTCCGCCAGGCCCGCGATCTCGTCCAGCGACCGGCCGAGGTGCACCGTCGACTCCCACAGGCGGGCGCCGTCGAGGTGCACGACCGCGTCCAGCTCGCGGGCCGCCCGCACGGTGGCCGTCAGCTCCTCCCAGGTGGGCAGCACGAAACCGGCGTCCCGCAGCGGCAGCTCCAGCATCAGCGCGCCGAACGGCTCACCGAGCCCGTGTATCTCCTCCGGCGTCGGCAGCCGGGGCTCGTCCGTCAGCCGCAGCGACCGCAGGCCGCTGACCTCGGCGAACGCGTTCCGCTCGTGCAGTTCGGGATGGGCCAGCGGATGCAGCGCCACCGCGCGGTTCCCCGTCCGCCCGGCCCAGCAGCGCAGCGCGACCTGCTGCGCCATGGTCCCCGAGGGGAAGAAGGCCGCCGCCTCCTTGCCCAGCAGACCGGCCACCCGGTGTTCGAGGGTCCCCACCACGCCGCTGCCGTAGATGTCCGAGGGCTCGTCCAGGTCGTGGACCGCAGCCGCCTCCTTCACCAGGTCCTCCAGCCGCTCGCGCAGCGTCGACCGGAAGCCGGGCCGGGTCAGCGTCCGCACGGGTCTCCGGAGCAGCTCCAGCCGCCGGGCGTGCCGCGTCGGAAGGTCGTTCGCACTGTCGTTCATGGGAGGGATCATGCCTCCGATCCACGTTCGGTGCGGGAGCCTGTGGAAAACCTCCGCGCGTCCGGCTGCGAGTCCACCGCAGGGCTCACCGCAGAACTCACCGTCGGGCACCGGCGGGCGGAAGGCGGATACAGCCTGTGGACAACCGGTCGCCGCCGAAGGGATCGCGTTAACATGACGAGAAATCGTCCGGTACCCGGAGCGGACTGGAACGGGAAGGCCCTCGTCGCGTGACCCAGCATTCGCAGCACCCCCAGTACTCCCCTCCCCCCGACCCCAGGGACCGCCCCGCGCGGCTCGCCGTCGGCGTCGTGGGCGCCGGCCGTGTGGGCCCGGCGCTGGCGGCCTCGCTGCAGCTCGCCGGGCACCGCCCGGTGGCCGTCTCCGGGGTCTCCGACGCGTCCCGGCGCCGCGCCGCCGAGCTGCTTCCCGGCGTCCCGGTGGTCACGCCCGCAGAGGTGCTGGCCCGCTCCGAGCTCGTCCTGCTCACCGTCCCCGACGACGTTCTGCCCGGCCTCGTCCAGGGGCTCGCCGACACCGGCGCCATCCGGCCCGGGCGGCTGGTGGCGCACACCTCGGGCCGGTACGGCGTCGGGGTCCTGGAACCCGCCCTGCGGGCCGGCGCCCTGCCGCTCGCCCTGCACCCGGCGATGACCTTCACCGGCACCGCGGTGGACGTGCAGCGCCTGGCCGGCTGCTCCTTCGGCGTCACCGCACCCGAGGAGCTCCGGCTGGCCGCCGAGGCGCTGGTGGTGGAGATGGGCGGCGAACCCGAGTGGATCGAGGAGCGCCACCGGCCGCTGTACCACGCGGCCCTGGCCCTGGGCTCCAACCACCTGGTCACCCTGGTCGCCCAGGCGATGGAGCTGCTGGGCGCGGCCGGGGTGGGCGCCCCCGACCGGATGCTCGGCCCCCTGCTGGGCGCCGCCCTGGACAACGCGCTGCGCTCCGGCGACGCGGCCCTCACCGGCCCGGTCTCCCGCGGCGACGCGGGCACGGTAGCCGCGCACATCGACCAGCTGCGCCGGCACGCCCCGCGGATGCTGCCCGGCTACCTGGCGATGGCCCGGGCCACCGCCGACCGCGCCCTGGCCGGGGGACTGCTCAGGCCGGAACTCGCCGAGGACCTCCTCGGGGTACTCGGCGAGGACGGCACGGACCGCACCGACGGCCCGCGGGGAACCGACGGGACCACCGGCGACGACGGGGAGGACACCCGATGAACCAGGCCGGCAAGCCCGAGCTGCTGCACACCGCCGCCGAGCTGGCGACCCGCCCCCGCACCGGCCGCCGTGCCGTCGTGATGACCATGGGCGCCCTCCACGAGGGTCACGCCACCCTGATCCGCACGGCCCGCCGCGCGGCCGGGCCGCAGGGCGAGGTGGTGGTCACCGTCTTCGTCAACCCGCTGCAGTTCGGAGCGGGCGAGGACCTGGACCGCTACCCGCGCACCCTCGACTCCGACCTGCGGATCGCGGCGGCCGCCGGCGCCGACGTGGTGTTCGCCCCGTCGGCCGACGAGGTCTACCCGGGCGGCGAACCGCAGGTCAGGATCACCGCCGGGCCCATGGGCGCCCGCCTGGAGGGGGCGTCCCGCCCCGGTCACTTCGACGGCATGCTCACCGTCGTCGGCAAGCTGCTCCACCTCACCCGCCCCGACGTCGCGTTCTACGGACAGAAGGACGCCCAGCAGCTCGCCCTGATCCGCCGGATGGTGCGCGACCTGAACTTCGGCGTGGAGATCGTCGCCGTCCCCACCGTCCGCGAGGACGACGGGCTGGCCCTCTCCAGCCGCAACCGCTACCTCTCCGCCGACGAGAGGCGCACCGCGCTGGCCCTGTCCGGCGCCCTGTTCGCGGGCCGGGACCGTCTCGCCGCGCTGGAGGCCCTGCGGGCCCGCGCCCAGGAGGTTCCCTCCACCGAGGCGCGCGCCGCCGCGCTGGAACGGCTCGGCGAGTCCCGTGAGGCCGCCGACGCTCACGCGCTGGCCGCCGCCGGGGGCCGGACGTCCGGCCCCGCCGCCGTCCGGGAGGCCGCCCGCCTGGTGCTCGACGAGGCAGCCAAGGCGGAGCCGCCGCTGGTCCTGGACTACCTGGCGCTGGTCGACCCGGCGGACTTCACCGAGGTTCCCGACGCGTACACCGGCGAGGCCGTCCTGGCCGTGGCCGCCAGGGTCGGCTCCACCCGGCTGATCGACAACCTGCCGCTCGCCTTCGCCGCCGGCGAGGCCCCCGAGTCCGGCCCGGAAGACGGAGACGACCTGTGACCCGCACCGGCATACGCCTGCCCGCCCCCGCCCCGGGCTGGTCCATCGACGCCGACGTGGTCGTCGTCGGCTCCGGCGTGGCCGGACTGACCGCCGCCCTGCGCTGCGAGGCGGCCGGGCTGCGCACCGTCGTCGTCACCAAGGCGCGCCTGGACGCCGGGTCCACCCGCTGGGCCCAGGGCGGCATAGCCGCGGCCCTCGGTGAGGGCGACACCCCCGGACAGCACCTCGACGACACCCTCGTCGCGGGCGCGGGCCTCTGCGACGAGGAGGCCGTGCGCCTGCTGGTCACCGAGGGCCCCGCTGCGGTGCGCCGGCTGATCTCCACCGGAGCCCGCTTCGACACCGACGAGGCCGGGGAGATCGAGCTGACCCGCGAGGGCGGCCACCACCGCCGCCGGATCGCCCACGCGGGCGGTGACGCCACCGGGGCCGAGATATCCCGCGCCCTGGTCGAGGCGGTCCAGGCGCGCGGGCTGCGCACCATCGAGCACGCCCTGGTCCTCGACCTGCTCACCGACGCCGAGGGCCGCACCGCCGGGGTCACCCTGCACGTGATGGGCGAGGGCGCGCACGACGGTGTCGGCGCCGTCCACGCCCCCGCCGTGGTCCTCGCCACCGGCGGCATGGGCCAGGTGTTCTCCGCGACCACCAACCCGTCGGTCTCCACCGGCGACGGCGTGGCCCTCGCCCTGCGGGCCGGGGCCGAGGTGAGCGACCTGGAGTTCGTCCAGTTCCACCCGACGGTCCTCTTCCTCGGCGCCGACGCCGAGGGCCAGCAGCCGTTGGTCTCCGAGGCGGTCCGCGGCGAGGGAGCCCACCTGGTCGACGCGGACGGCGTGCGGTTCATGGTCGGGCAGCACGAGCTCGCGGAGCTCGCGCCGCGGGACATCGTGGCCAAGGGCATCATGCGCCGGATGCGCGAGCAGGGCGCCCAGCACATGTACCTGGACGCCCGCCACTTCGGCGCGGAGATGTGGGAGCACCGGTTCCCCACCATCCTCGCCGCCTGCCGGGCGCACGGCATCGACCCGGTCAACGAGCCGATCCCGGTCGCCCCGGCCGCCCACTACGCCTCCGGCGGAGTACGCACCGACGCGTCGGGCCGCACCACCGTCCCCGGCCTCTACGCCTGCGGCGAGGTCGCCTGCACCGGCGTCCACGGCGCCAACCGGCTCGCGTCCAACTCGCTGCTGGAGGGACTGGTCTACGCCGAACGGATCGCCGCCGACATCGCCGCCAGCGCCCGCAGCGCCGACGGGGCCGACGTTCCCGACGTCGACGACGCCCACGACCCCGACGACCCCGCCGACCGGTCCCACCACGGCGAGCCCCGCTCCGGCGCCCCGGCCGGCGCCCGCGCCCCGGCCCCCGTGGCCGAGGACGCTCCCACCCAGCCCCTGCCCGCCTCCGAGGACCGCTCCGCGATCCAGCGCGTGATGACGGAGGGCGCCGGCGTCCTGCGCTCCGCCGACTCCCTGCGGAGGGCGGCCGAGGACCTGGCCGAGCTGCACGCCGCCGCGGCCGAGGGCCGCGGCAAGACGCCGGTGCCGGGCACCGAGACCTGGGAGACGGCCAACCTCCTCCTGGTCGCCCGGGTCCTCGTCGAGGCGGCCCGCCGCCGGGAGGAGACCCGCGGCTGCCACTGGCGCGAGGACCGGCCGGACCGGGACGACGAACGGTGGCGCCGCCACCTGGTCGTCCGCCTCGGCGAGGGCCGTACGCTCGCCGTGCACACCACCGAAGGACCGGGCTTCGCACCGGTCACCACCCCCTCCACAGGAGCAGTGAAGAAGTGAGTTCCTCCGACCTCCCCCTCGCCGACGGCGGCGGCTGCGGCGACGGCTGCGCCTGCGGTGCCGGCGACGACCACGAGTTCGACGCCTACGAGTGCGGACTCGACCCCGCCCTCGCCGAGCTGCTGACCGAGGCCGGTCTGGACCCGGCCGAGGTCGAGGACATCGCCACCATGGCGGTCGCCGAGGACCTCGACGGCGGCGTGGACGTCACCACCTGGGCCACCATCCCCGAGGAGGCCGTCGCCACCGCCGACTTCACCGCCCGCGAGGCCGGTGTGGTGGCCGGACTGCGGATCGCCGAGGCGGTCATCTCGGTGGTCGCCTCCGACGAGTTCGAGGTCGAGCGGCACGCCGAGGACGGCGACCGGGTGGAGGCCGGGCAGAAGCTGCTCTCGGTCACCACGCGCACGCGCGACCTGCTGACGGCGGAGCGCAGCGCGCTCAACCTCCTGTGCCGCCTGTCCGGCATCGCCACCGCCACCCGCGCCTGGGCCGACGTCCTCGAGGGCACCGGAGCGACCGTCCGCGACACCCGCAAGACCACGCCCGGCCTGCGCTCCCTGGAGAAGTACGCGGTGCGCTGCGGCGGCGGCGCCAACCACCGGATGTCGCTCTCCGACGCCGCGCTGGTGAAGGACAACCACGTGGTCGCCGCCGGTGGTGTGGCCGCGGCGTTCCGCGCGGTCCGCGAGCGGTTCCCCGAGCTGCCCGTCGAGGTCGAGGTCGACACCGTGGACCAGCTCCGCGAGGTGCTGGACGCGGGCGCCGACCTGATCCTGCTGGACAACTTCACCCCCGCCGAGTGCGCGGAGGCGGTCGCGCTCACCGCGGGACGGGCCAAGCTGGAGGCCTCCGGCCGGCTCACCCTGGAGAACGCCAAGGTGTACGCCGACGCCGGCGTGGACCACCTGGCGGTGGGCGCGCTGACGCACTCCTCGCCGATCCTGGACATCGGCCTGGACCTGCGGGACGCCACCGGCGCCGCGCAGAACGAGACGGAGTAGGGGCGCGGGCCATGCTGCTGACGATCGACGTGGGCAACACGCACACCGTGCTGGGGCTGTTCGACGGTTCCGAGATCATCGAGCACTGGCGCATCTCCACCGACCCGCGCCGCACCGCCGACGAGCTGGCCGTGCTGATGCAGGGCCTGATGGGGGCGCATCCGCTGCTCGGCGGTGAGCTCGGCGAGGGCATCGACGGCATCGCGATCTGCGCGACCGTCCCGTCCGTGCTGCACGAACTGCGCGAGGTGACCCGCCGCTACTACGGCGACGTGCCCGCGGTGATCGTCGAGCCGGGCGTGAAGACGGGCGTGCCGATCCTCACGGACAACCCCAAGGAGGTCGGCGCGGACCGCATCATCAACGCGGTCGCCGCCGCCGAGCTCTACGGCGGGCCGGCCATCGTCGTCGACTTCGGCACCGCCACCACCTTCGACGCGGTCAGCGAGAAGGGCCAGTACATCGGCGGGGTGATCGCGCCGGGCATCGAGATCTCCGTGGAGGCGCTGGGCGTCAAGGGCGCGCAGCTCCGCAAGATCGAGGTGGCCCGCCCCAGGAGCGTGATCGGGCGGAACACCGTCGAGGCGATGCAGTCCGGCATCGTCTACGGCTTCGCCGGGCAGGTCGACGGCGTCGTCGAACGCATGGCGCGCGAGCTGGCCGAGGACCCCGACGACGTGACGGTGATCGCCACGGGCGGACTGGCGCCGATGGTGCTGGGGGAGTCCACGGTGATCGACGAGCACGAGCCCTGGCTCACGCTGATAGGGCTGCGCCTGGTCTACGAACGCAACGTCGGCCGCACCTGACCCCGGCACCCGCCGGGCCACCGGCCGCACCCGCCGACCCGTAGGCCGCACCCCCCGGCCCGCAGGCGGCACCCCCGGGCCCGCAGATCGCGCCCCGCCGGCCCGCAGGCGGCATCCGTAGGCCCGCACCCGCGGGCTCGCACCCGCGGGCCGGCCCCCACCCGCGCCCCGGTTCCGTCCCACGGAGCCGGGGCGCCGGCGTGTCCGCGAACTCCAGGGCCCCCGCTCCCGCCCCCGCCCGCGACCGCGCCGGTCGGTCCGGTCACGGGCCCACCCCCCGGTCGGACGCGTCCCGACGGCACGCCGATGGAAATATGTCCATGATTGTCTGATTGGCGCGTATGGTCGCGCCATGCCCACGCCCTACGGATCCCGCGGCATGGCGTTCGGCCCGCAAGAGCTGCGCGTGCTCCGCCGTGCCCTCGCCCTCGCCCTTCACCCCCGCCCCGCCTCCCCCCGGGAGGTCCAGGACTGCCTGCGGCTCGCCGACGCGGTCGACGAGGTGACGCGGGAGGCGGCCCGGCAGCGCGCCTTCCTCCTGGCCGACCTGGTCCGCTACCGCGCCGCGCTGCCGGGCAGCGTCACCGGGTACCTCGGTCTCCTGCGGGAGGCCCTGGACGCCGGCCACCACCCGGAACAGGCCGACCTGGCCGCCCTCCGGGCCCTGCGCGGCAATCTCGTCGCCGCCGCGCTGCTGCGGCGCTGCGAGGCGCTCGCCGGGCGGACCGCTCCCGTCGCCGTGCCGGGGCCCGTCCTGCCCGCGCAGGGTTCGCAACCGGCGACCGCCGCCCGCCCGGAACTGGTCCCGGTGCCGGCCACCGCGACCGTTCCCCCCGTGCGGCGCCCGTTCCCGCAGGACCTCGAGCCCTGCGGGCCGGCCGGGCGGGCGGTGCCCGCCGCCCGCATGCGCCTGCTGGCCCTGCCGGGCGGCCTGAGCGCGGAGGGCGACCAGGAGGACCCGGCGGAACGCCCGGAACCGTCCCCCTCCGGGCCCCGGCAGCCCGACCGCCCCGCCCCGGAGCGCCCGATCCCCACCCCCGGTGAGGTCTTCCCGCGCCGGAAGCCGGCCGCCTCGCCGCCCTCACCGCCGGACGAGCCCTCGCAGGGGCGGCTGGCCGCGGGATGAGAGAGGGGGGTGGCTACCCTGGAGCCATGGACTACGTCTCCGCGCTTCTGCCTCCGTTCGTGATGGCCGCCCTCTTCATCGGGGTCATCAGGGTGATCATCAAGACCCAGGGCGGGGTCAACAAGGCCAAGGAGGACGCCGCGGTCGACGCGGCCCTGGCCAAGGCCCAGGCCACCCCCCGGACCGAAGGGTCCTGACGCCCCGCACTTCCCGCGCCTGTTACCGGGCGTACCGGGGCTAACGTTCCTCCCATGCCGAAACCCTTGGGAGAACTCGAAGACGCGGTCATGAGCCGGATCTGGAAGTGGAACCGGCCCGTGACCGTTCGGGAAGTCCTGGAAGATCTGCAGAACGACCGGTCCATCGCCTACACCACGGTGATGACCGTTCTCGACAATCTCCAGCGCAAGGGCTGGGTACGCCGCCACGCCGAAGGCCGGGCGTATCGATATGAGGCCGTATCCAGCCGCGCCGCCTACTCCGCCGCGCTGATGAACGACGCCTGGTCCCGGAGCGACAATCCGACCGCCGCTCTGGTGGCGTTCTTCGGGATGATGAACGAGGCCCAGCGCGGCATGGTCCGTGACGCACTTCGCATCGCGCACGGCCCCGACGCCGCCCCGGACGCGGAGAACACCCCCGAGTCGGCGGACGACGCCTCCGGGGGATAACGTCCGGACATGTCAGTGGAGCCTTCCGAAGCCAGCACCAAAGCTTTCACCGTCCGCAGGGCCAGGACCGGCGACGTTCCGGCTCTTCGCCGACTCCTCGACTCGTACACCCGTGACGGCAGGCTGCTCGACAAAGCGACCGTCACGCTTTACGAGGACATCCAGGAGTTCTGGGTCGCGGAACGCGACGACAACGCGGAGGTCGTCGGGTGCGGCGCGCTCCACGTGATGTGGGAGGACCTCGCCGAAGTGCGGACCCTCGCGGTGAACCCGGTGCTGAAGGGCGCCGGCGTCGGCCACCAGTTGCTGCAGAAGCTGCTCCAGACCGCCCGCTGGCTCGGTGTGCGCCGCGTTTTCTGTCTCACCTTCGAAGTCGAGTTCTTCGGCAGGCACGGCTTCGTGGAGATCGGTGAGACCCCGGTGGACACCGATGTCTACGCGGAGCTGCTGCGTTCCTATGACGAGGGCGTCGCGGAGTTCCTCGGACTCGAACGGGTGAAACCGAACACCTTGGGCAACAGCCGGATGCTTCTGCATCTGTGATCTTCTCCGGTTGCCTCCGCCGGTCTTCTCCACGCCTTCACGGTGTGAGGTATTCCGGGTCCTCCCCACTTCATCGGTTCCCTATGTCCGGATCGGGCGGGTTTTCGGTCGCGTTCGCGAGCGGGGCCTCTCCCGGGGGTTTGTGTTTTTCGGGCAAAAGCGGTTTGCTTTCCGGCGTACTGCAGTACTGCATATAACAAGGGACGGCGAAACGGCTCCGCCCGGAGCCGCCCCAGGGTTATCGATGAAAGGAATAGCGGTGGCACAGAAGGTTCAGGTCCTTCTTGTCGACGACCTCGACGGCGGCGAGGCGGACGAGACGGTGACGTTCGCGCTGGACGGCAAGACGTACGAGATCGACCTCACGACCGCCAACGCGGACAAGCTGCGCGACCTGCTCGAGCCCTACGTGAAGAGCGGGCGCCGCACCGGCGGTCGCGCCTCCGGCGGCCGGACGAAGACGCGCGCGGCGGCCGGCAGCAGCCAGGAGACGGCACAGATCCGCGCCTGGGCCAAGGAGCAGGGTCTCGACGTCAACGACCGCGGCCGGGTTCCGGCGAAGATCCGCGAGGCGTACGAGAAGGCCAACGGCTGACACACCTGTTGACGGCCGGGCGTCGGCCGGATGCCGGAGAGCCGCCCCGTGCGGCTCTCTGCCGTTCCGCGTGGCTCTCCGCCGTTCCGGTGCGCGTCCCTTCCCGGTCCCTTCCCGGTCTCCTCCCGTCTCTTCCCGACCCCTTCCGGTCCCTCTCGTGCGGCCCCCGCCCTTCCTCACGGATTGTTCACACCGGGCGCGTTTCGAACGCGCTGGGTAACCGGAACGGGGGCGCGCGAGTCGGCGGAGCGGCGCAAGGTTGTTCGCCCGTAGCGGAGGCGACCGGGCCGCGCCGCATGGACCGCCGGTCGATGCGGGTAAGACATCCCTAGTGGGAGGGGGCGACACGCAGGATCAGGCGGCCTTCCGTTCGCCATCGGCGTACTGGTGGAGGACGTAAGTGCCTGGCCTGCGGGAACATCGTCTCGCACCATCGGGTTGGAGCAGATGTCGGCGTTCCGGGTCAGGAGGCCAAGGACGGTGTCGGCAGTTGGAATGAGCGGTCCCCGCTTGCGGGACTAAGCTGCGGAAGGACAGGAAGGGGACAGCCCCCTTACTGCCTGACCGCTCTGAGGAGCGATTAACGATGTTCGAGAGGTTCACCGACCGCGCGCGGCGGGTTGTCGTCCTGGCTCAGGAAGAAGCCCGGATGCTCAACCACAACTACATCGGCACCGAGCACATCCTCCTGGGCCTGATCCACGAGGGTGAGGGTGTCGCCGCTAAGGCCCTGGAGAGCCTCGGGATTTCGCTCGAGGCGGTCCGCCAGCAGGTGGAGGAGATCATCGGCCAGGGCCAGCAGGCCCCGTCCGGCCACATCCCCTTCACCCCCCGTGCCAAGAAGGTCCTGGAGCTGTCGCTCCGCGAGGCCCTTCAGCTGGGCCACAACTACATCGGCACGGAGCACATCCTGCTCGGCCTGATCCGCGAGGGCGAGGGCGTCGCCGCCCAGGTCCTGGTCAAGCTGGGCGCAGACCTCAACCGTGTCCGCCAGCAGGTCATCCAGCTGCTGTCGGGCTACTCGGGGAGCAAGGAGGCCGCCACCGCCGGCGGTCCCGCCGAGGGCACCCCCTCGACCTCCCTGGTCCTCGACCAGTTCGGCCGAAACCTCACCCAGGCCGCTCGTGAGTCCAAGCTCGACCCGGTCATCGGGCGCGAGAAGGAGATCGAGCGGGTCATGCAGGTGCTGTCCCGCCGGACCAAGAACAACCCGGTGCTGATCGGTGAGCCCGGCGTCGGCAAGACCGCCGTCGTCGAGGGCCTCGCCCAGGCCATCGTCAAGGGCGAGGTGCCCGAGACCCTCAAGGACAAGCACCTCTACACCCTGGACCTCGGCGCCCTGGTCGCCGGCTCCCGCTACCGCGGTGACTTCGAGGAGCGCCTGAAGAAGGTGCTCAAGGAGATCCGTACCCGCGGCGACATCATCCTGTTCATCGACGAGCTGCACACGCTCGTGGGTGCGGGCGCCGCCGAGGGCGCGATCGACGCTGCCAGCATCCTCAAGCCGATGCTGGCCCGCGGTGAGCTCCAGACGATCGGCGCCACCACGCTCGACGAGTACCGCAAGCACCTGGAGAAGGACGCCGCCCTCGAGCGCCGCTTCCAGCCCATCCAGGTCGCGGAGCCGTCGCTGCCGCACACCATCGAGATCCTCAAGGGTCTGCGCGACCGGTACGAGGCGCACCACCGTGTGTCCATCACCGACGAGGCGCTGGTCCAGGCCGCCACCCTGGCCGACCGGTACATCTCGGACCGCTTCCTGCCGGACAAGGCGATCGACCTGATCGACGAGGCCGGTTCCCGGATGCGCATCCGCCGGATGACCGCGCCGCCGGACCTCCGCGAATTCGACGAGAAGATCGCCGGCGTCCGTCGCGACAAGGAGTCCGCGATCGACTCGCAGGACTTCGAGAAGGCCGCCTCCCTGCGCGACAAGGAGAAGCAGCTCCTCGCCGCGAAGGCCAAGCGCGAGAAGGAGTGGAAGGCCGGCGACATGGACGTCGTCGCCGAGGTCGACGGCGACCTGATCGCCGAGGTCCTCGCCACGGCGACGGGCATCCCGGTCTTCAAGCTGACCGAGGAGGAGTCCAGCCGCCTGCTCCGCATGGAGGACGAGCTCCACAAGCGGGTCATCGGCCAGAACGACGCCGTCAAGGCGCTCTCGAAGGCGATCCGCCGTACCCGTGCCGGTCTGAAGGACCCGAAGCGTCCCGGTGGCTCGTTCATCTTCGCCGGTCCGTCCGGTGTCGGTAAGACCGAGCTGTCCAAGGCACTCGCCGAGTTCCTCTTCGGAGACGAGGACGCGCTGATCTCCCTCGACATGTCGGAGTTCAGCGAGAAGCACACGGTCTCGCGTCTCTTCGGTTCGCCCCCCGGCTACGTGGGCTACGAGGAGGGCGGCCAGCTGACCGAGAAGGTCCGCCGCAAGCCGTTCTCCGTGGTCCTCTTCGACGAGGTCGAGAAGGCGCACCCGGACATCTTCAACTCGCTGCTGCAGATCCTGGAGGACGGTCGCCTGACCGACTCCCAGGGCCGGGTCGTGGACTTCAAGAACACGGTCATCATCATGACGACCAACCTCGGCACCCGGGACATCTCCAAGGGCTTCAACCTGGGCTTCGCCGCCCAGGGCGACACGAAGACCAACTACGAGCGCATGAAGAACAAGGTCTCGGACGAGCTCAAGCAGCACTTCCGCCCCGAGTTCCTCAACCGCGTCGACGACGTGGTGGTCTTCCCGCAGCTCACGCAGGCGGACATCCTGCGGATCGTCGACCTGATGATCAGCAAGGTGGACGAGCGCCTGAAGGACCGGGACATGGGCCTGGAGCTCTCCCAGTCCGCCAAGGAGCTGCTGTCCAAGAAGGGCTACGACCCCGTCCTGGGCGCCCGGCCGCTGCGCCGGACCATCCAGCGCGAGGTCGAGGACACGCTCTCGGAGAAGATCCTCTTCGGCGAGCTGCGTCCGGGCCACATCGTGGTCGTCGACACGGAGGGCGAGGGCGAGGACCAGACCTTCACCTTCCGGGGCGAGGAGAAGGCCGCGCTGCCGGACGTCCCGCCGGTCGAGCAGGCCGCGGGCGGCGGTCCCAACCTGAGCAAGGACGCGTAACACCCGAGTGACCCGAAGGGGCCGGAGCGGAGAAATCCGCTCCGGCCCCTTCGGCGTGTCCGCGGAACGGGAAACGGGGCACGGGACAGCACGGGGCACGGGGCACTGGGCACGGGGCACGGGGGCATGGGGCCCGGCCCGGTACCCGCCGCGACCGCCTCCCAACTGCTGTGCCCGGGGCCACACTTAGCGGGCCGCGGCGGGGCTCCCCCGGTGAGGTGGCGCACGCGACCCAGGTCACCTACGAAGCCCGGTAGGAGGCCGGGTGCGGCTCTCGGGCCCAGATCGGCGCGACTGGACGGCTTTCCCACCAGCGCAGAGTCCGGTTAGTACGAAAAGCGAACTTTGAGGGCTTTTGTCATTCTGTGCACGGTGTACTACCAGGCGTCGTAGATCACACCTTTGTCAGGGATGCCCTGGGCGGGTTACCAAGGAGTGGCCGCAGGGCGAGACCGGTTCCCGCTCAGGCAGGAGACCAGAACTCCCGCGGCGATCCCGTCCCCGAACAAAGGGTTCTCCATGTTCAAGCACGTCACGCTCCGCACCGCCGGCACGACCACCTTCCGCACCCGCGCCGCGGTCGTCACCGCCGGCCTCGGGGCCTCGGTCGTCCTCGGTACCGGAGTCGCGACTGCTGCCGGCGCCACCGCCGGCGCCCCGGCGGCCGGTACCGTCACCGCCGCCACGCAGGCGAGCACCAAGGCCCCCAAGGGCAACGCCTGGGTCGACCCGGTGCAGAAGTACAAGCTGAGCGCCAGCTACGCCCAGAACGGCGGCATGTGGGCGTCGAAGCACTCCGGCCAGGACTTCGCCGTCCCGACCGGCACCAAGGTCTTCGCGGTCCACGAGGGCACCGTGGTCAAGGCCGGCGGCTGGGGCGCCGGTGACGGCCCGGCCTACGGCAACGCCGTCGTCGTCAAGCACGACAACGGCACCTACTCGCAGTACGCGCACCTCTCCAAGGTGCAGGTCTCGGTCGGCGAGAAGGTGAAGACGGGCGAGCAGATCGCCCTGTCCGGCAACACCGGCAACTCCAGCGGTCCTCACCTGCACTTCGAGATCCGCACCACCGCCAACTACGGCTCGGCCGTCGACCCGGCCAAGTTCCTCGCCTCCAAGGGCGTCAAGATCTGACGACCCCGGTGACGCGCGGCGGCGCGACGGACCGAACCATGCGGAAGGCCCCCGGCAGCACGGCTGCCGGGGGCCCTTCGCGTTCTCCGGGGCGCCGTCGCGCCGACCGTCGGCGTGGCTCGGCGCGACGACCGTCAGCCCGGCAGGCGGTACAGGCCCTCGTCCAGCGGCTCCACCAGACCGTCCGCGACCAGGCCGTCCAGGGCGCGGGCCCGCTGCACCGGCTCGTCCCACACCGCGTCCAGCGCCGCCTGCGGGACCGGCCCCTCAGCCGCACGCAGCACCGCGAGGAGCTTGCCGCGCACCTGCCGGTCCGTGCCCGCGTAGGTCTGGCCGCGCCGCGGCGGGCCGTCGTGCTCCGGCTTGCCGGCCTGCCGCCAGGCGCAGCGGGACGCGACCGGGCAGTGGTGACAGCTCTCGTTCCGCGCGGTGCAGACCAGTGCGCCCAGTTCCATGGAGGCGGCCGCCCACCGGGCGGCCGTGCCCTCGTCGGAGGGGAGCAGCGAGACGGCCAGCCGGCGCTCCGCCGCCGTGGTGGCGGTCGGCGGGTACTGGACGCCGGTCACCGCGCGGGCCAGAACCCGGCGGACGTTGGTGTCCAGCACCGCGTGACGCCGCCCGAAGGCGAACGAGGCGACGGCGGCGGCCGTGTACTCACCGACTCCGGGCAGCGCCAGCAGTTGGTCGTGGTCGTCGGGGACCTCGCCGCCGTGCCGCTCGGTGATGGCGACGGCAGCGCCGTGCAGGCGCAGGGCGCGGCGCGGGTAGCCGAGGCGGCCCCAGGCCCGCACCGCCTCCCCCGGCGCCTCGGCGGCCAGGTCTGCGGGGCGGGGCCAGCGGGCCAGCCACTGCTCGTACACCGGCAGCACCCGGGCGACCGGGGTCTGCTGGAGCATGAACTCGCTGACCATCACGCCCCAGGCACCGGCCTCGGGGCGGCGCCAGGGAAGGTCGCGGGCGTTCGCCTCGAACCAGGCGATGACGGGGGTGTGCAGGGGGGCGGCGTCGGTGCTCGGGGCGGCCTGCGGCGCGGTGTCGCGCGCGGCGGCCGGCCCGGTGTTCATGGGTGCGGTCATGGCGTCATCGATCCTGCCACGACCGGGACGTCACCCGATGTGCGCAACCGGTCACCCGTAGGTTGCAGTCCAGGGTGCGGAACCGGGATGCCGGGATGATGATCCGGAAAAGTTGTCGTCCGCACGGCGGGTGCCGCCTTGGGTGACGGCGATCTCTCGTACAGTTTGCGCCGTGGGATCACTGCGCAATCCGGTCGGGCCGCTTCCCTCCTCCATCTACTGGCGACGGAGGGCCGTCTTCTTTGTCGTGCTGCTCGCGCTGGCGGGGCTGATCGGCTGGCTGGTCGCGGGTGGCGGAGGCGGTTCCCAGGACCCGTCCGACGGGTCGGACGGCAAGAACCCGGCGCCCTCGATCACCCCGGGCCCCTCCGGTTCCGGTCCGGCGATCGACGACACGCCCGGCGGCGGTTCCGGGTCCGGCACGGGCGGCGACTCCTCCGGTGGCGCGTCCTCCGGTGGCGCGTCGGACGGCTCGGACGGTTCGGGCGGTGACGCGGAGGCGGGCGGCGACGGGGAAGCCGCCGGCGGCGCGGGCGGGGGCTCCGGTTCGGGTTCCGGTTCCGGGTCCGGCAGCGCGGGGGAGAACTGGACCAGCTCGGTGAACCGGCTGCCCGGCGGCTCCACGCTCGCCACGTGCGACCGGGGTGACGTCCGGCTGACGCTGCGGAGCGTCCGGAACACGTACGAGGACGGCGAGAAGCCGGTGCTGCGGCTGACGGTGACCAACACGTCGGGCGGCGACTGCAAGGTCGACCTCGGGCCGCGGGCCACCGTCCTGAAGATCACCAAGGCCAACGCTGAGGACGACGAGACCTACTGGTCCTCGGCGGACTGCCCGGAGGACGGGGCGCTGCTGTTCCGCGTACCGAAGGGCGGGTCCGTCACGTACGACCTCGAGTGGGACCGCCGGCCGAGTGACGCGGACCGGTGCGAGGCGGCGCCGAAGGGGCGGGCCGGGGCGGGTACGTACCTGGTCGTCGCCAAGACTCCCGCGACCTCGAGCCCCCTCCAGGCCACCTTCACCCTGAAGGCGGACTGACCCTTCCGACCCGGACGGTACGCCGCCCAGCGCCCGCCCTCCCTCACCGTGAGACCCGTGAGGGGGGCGGGGCCGACAAGGGTCCGGCCGCTCCGCACGCGGCGGTTGACGCGGCGGTTGACGCGTCGCACGGGCGGCGGAGCGGGCCGGTTGCTCCCAGGTGGCCGTGGGGCGAGACGGCCAGGGGGCGGGGTCAGACGTAGCGTTCGAGGATGGAGGATTCCGCGAGCCGGGACAGCCCCTCGCGGACACTGCGCGCCCGCGCCTCCCCGACCCCGTCGACCGTCTGCAGGTCGTCGACGCTCGCCGCCAGCAGCTTCTGCAGCCCCCCGAAGTGCTCGACCAGCCGGTCGATGATCGCCCCGGGCAGCCGCGGAACCTTGGCCAGCAGCCGGAAGCCCCGCGGCGAGACCGCGGAGTCCAGCGCCTCCGGCGACCCCGTGTACCCCAGCGCCCGCGCCACCGTGGCGATGTCCAGCAGCTCCGTGTGCCCGAGGGCGTCCAGCTCCGCCAGCGCCTCGTCCACCGTGCGCGACCGCTTCGGCGTCGGCTCCGGCACGTAGTCGCGGACGATCAGCTCCCGCTCCGGCTCGACGCCGGCGATCAGCTCGTCCAGCTGCAGCGCCAGCAGCCGCCCGTCGGTGCCCAGCTCCACCACGTACTCGGCGATCTCCGTGGCGATCCGGCGCACCATCTCCAGCCGCTGCGCGACCGCGGAGACGTCCCGCACCGTCACCAGGTCCTCGATCTCCAGCGCGGAGAGCGTGCCGGCGACCTCGTCGAGGCGGAGCTTGTACCGCTCCAGCGTGGCGAGCGCCTGGTTCGCGCGGGACAGGATGGCGGCCGAGTCCTCCAGGACCCGCCGCTGCCCGTCGACGTACAGCGCGATCAGCCGCATCGACTGGGAGACGGAGACGACGGGGAAGCCGACCTGCTTGCTGACCCGGTCCGCCGTGCGGTGCCGGGTGCCCGTCTCCTCGGTGGGGATCGTCGGGTCGGGCACGAGCTGCACGCCCGCCCGGAGGATCTTCGAGAGGTCGGCGGAGAGGACGATGCCGCCGTCCAGCTTGCACAGCTCCCGCAGCCGGGTCGCGCTGAACTCGACGTCCAGGACGAAACCGCCGGTGCACATCGCCTCGACGGTCTTGTCGGACCCGAGCACGATCAGGCCGCCGGTGTTGCCGCGCAGCACCCGCTCCAGGCCGTCGCGCAGGGCCGTGCCGGGCGCCACGGCGCTCAGCGAGGCACGCATCAGCCCGTCGGCGCCGGAGCTCCCACCGGACTTTCCGGGAGCTGAGGCCCGGTCGTTGGCTGCCACTGCTCTCCTCCGGTCGCAGACTTCTTAGGCGCTCCCGCGACGTACACACTTCGTACGGACGGGCGAGACCGGGGCAAAGTCTACCGGCGGTCCTCGCCCTCCTGCCGGGCCTCTCGGCGACGAGAGCGCGGCAGGACCCTCAGCGCATCCGATATGTCGGCCACCTCGAGCACCTTCATTCCCTCAGGAACCTTCCCCGGATCGGCCGGGACCAGTGCATGTGTGAATCCGAGGCGGTGCGCTTCGGCCAATCGCCGCTGGACGCCGGTGACCCTCCTCACCTCGCCGGCCAGGCCGACCTCGCCGATCGCCACCAGGTTCTTCGGCAGCGGGGTGTCGCTGGCCGAGGAGGCCAGCGCCAGCGCGACGGCCAGGTCGGCGGCGGGCTCGGAGAGCCGCACCCCGCCCACCGTGGCCGAGTAGATGTCCTGCTTGCCCAGCGCCTTGATCCGGCCGCGCTGCTCCAGCACGGCCAGCATCATCGACACCCGGGAGGTCTCCAGGCCGGAGGTCGTGCGCCGCGGGGTGGGGATCTGGGTGTCCACGGTGAGCGCCTGCACCTCGGCGACCAGCGGGCGGCGGCCCTCCAGCGTGACCGTCAGGCAGGTGCCCGGCACGGGGTCGTCCCGGCGGGTGAGGAAGAGGCCGGACGGGTCGGCGAGGCCGGTGATCCCCTCGTCGTGCAGCTCGAAGCAGCCGACCTCGTCGGTGGTGCCGTACCTGTTCTTCACGCCGCGCACGAGGCGGAGCCTGGCGTGCCGGTCGCCCTCGAAGTTGAGGACGACGTCCACCAGGTGTTCCAGCAGGCGCGGGCCGGCGATGTTGCCGTCCTTGGTGACGTGGCCGACGAGCAGCGTGGACATGCCGCCTTCCTTGGAGGCGCGAATCAGCGCGCCGGCCACCTCGCGGACCTGCGCCATGCCGCCGGGGGCGCCGTCGATCTCGGGGGAGGCGACGGTCTGCACCGAGTCGAGGATCAGCAGCGACGGCTGCACGGCCTCGATGTGGCCGAGCACCGTGGACAGGTCCGTCTCCGCGGCGAGGTAGAGGTGGTCGTGGATCGCGTGGATGCGGTCGGCGCGCAGCCGCACCTGGCTCGCGGACTCCTCGCCGGTCACGTAGAGGGTGCGGTGCTCGGAGCTCGCCGACTTGGCCGCGACGTCCAGCAGCAGCGTGGACTTGCCGACGCCGGGCTCGCCCGCGACCAGCACCACGGCGCCGGGGACCAGGCCGCCGCCGAGCACCCGGTCCAGCTCGGGGACGCCGGTGGAGCGGGCGGTGGCCTGCCTGCCGTCCACCTGCCCGATGGGCACGGCGGAGGTGGTGACCCGGCCGGGAGCGGTCGTGCGGACGGCGGGCGCGCTGCCGTACTCCTCGACCGTGCCCCAGGCGTGGCATTCGGGGCAGCGGCCGAGCCATTTGGCCGTCTGCCAGCCGCACTCGGTGCAGCGGTAGGACGGACGGTCCTTGGTCGACTTGGTACGGGCAGCCATGGCGTCACCGTAACCGGCCGCACCGACAGCCCCATCAGCACCGTGCGCAGCACGCTCAGGAACGGGCAGGAACGGTCGCACACCGTCCGCAGAAACGTAAACTCACCTCCCCTTTCGGGGGATCGTTTCACCCGAATGGATTAAATGTGCTCAAGGCTGCAGGAACGGTCGTCCAGCGGCCCCTACGGTCGCACGGGTGATGAGCAGCAGGCCGGAGACCCCCACCCGCACCACCGGCGCACACCGGGCGCACGGCGGGGAGCGCGCACGGTCCAGCACCACCGCGGCGGCAGGCGCGAGCGCTCCGTCCCGCACCCTGGCGCGGCGCGCGGACGCCTCGCTTCCCGAGGTGTGCGAGCCGTACCTCGACGGGCTGTACACGTACAGCCTGTCCGTCCTCTGCGACCAGGACGCGGCGGCCTCGGCCGTCGGCGCGGTCCTCGCCGTCGTCGAGCGGCGCGGCGGCCGCGCGCCCGAGGAGGACGGTCACCGGGCCTGGCTCTACGCCCTGGCCCGCTGGGCCTGCCTGCGGGAACTGGCCGAGAACCGCCGTCGCCGTCACCACTCCCGGGGCTCCCGCGGCGCGGGCCACCGCCGCCGTCCGGTCCCGGTCCCGCCGGCCGGCGACACGCCGGTGGAGGCGCTGTCGCCCGAGGAGCGCGACCGGCGCCGCGCCGAGCTGGCCCGGCTGGCCTGGCCCGAGGCGGCCGGCACCACGCCCGAGCAGCGTGAGGCGCTGGAGCTGTCGGTGCGGCACGGACTGTCCGCCGGGGAGGTGGCCACGGTGCTGGGCCTGGGCCCCGCGGCCGCGCAGGACCTGCTCGCCTCGGCGGCGTGCGAGGTCGAGCGCACCCGGGCGGCCCTGGACGCCGCCGAGTCCGGCCGGTGCGCGGGCCTGGCCCGGCTGACCGGTCAGGACGACGGCTGGGTGCTGAGCGAGGCGCTGCGCACGGAGCTGGTCCGCCACGTCGACGACTGTCCGCGCTGCCGGCGCACGGCCGAGCGGGCGGTGCCGGGACGCTGGCCGGGCACCACGGTGACCCCGGAGCGGCTGCCGGTGCTGGAGGCGCCGCGGCCGGCCGTGACCGCGGCGGCGCGCGCGGCGCGGGGGCGGCGGGGCGCGGCGGCCCCCCGGTTCGACCGGCATGGGTACCCGGTCGCGCCGCGAGACCGCGAGGAACGCCGGAGCCGGCGGCGCGGGCGAGTGATGACCACCACGGTGGTCGCCACGGTGATGGCGGCGCCGGTGCTGGCCATGTGGGTGGCGGGACGATCCGCCCCCACGGGAGTGGAGGAAGGTTTCAGCAGTCCTGACGACCAGGCCGCCACGGCCTCGGACAGCGGTCCCGGGGGGCCGGGAGCCGGCGGCGACCGCGGGTACGCCAACACGGCGAACGCGGTGCCGGGGGGCGGCGCGGCCACGCCCGGCGAGGGGCCCGACGTCTCGGTCGAGGTGATCGGCGCGGAGGCCCCGGACGACGGCGGGGGCGCGGCGACGGCCCGGGCGCTGCGGGTCTCCGCGGCCGGTGCGGGCGACACGACGTACGTCACGCTGACGGCACCGGCGGGGGAGGGGGCGCGGTCCGTGCGATGGGGGCTCTCCACGGGGGTGTCGTGGCTGTACCTGAGCCGGTCCTCGGGGGTACTGCGGCCGGGGGAGTCGGTGACGGTCCGGGTGCACGTGGATCCCTTGCGGGAGCCGGAGGGGGCGTGGCGGGCGGGGGTCTCGGTCCGGCCCGGCGGCACGGTCGTCGTCATCCGCGGCGCGGGATTCAGGCCCGCGCCGTCCGACCCCGGCCCCGGGCGCCCTCCGAGCGACCCCCCGCCGACCGATCCCGCCCCGACTCCACCACCCCCGTCCCCCTCCGACCCCGCCCCCTCACCCCCGGACCCGACGCCTCCGCCCCCGTCCCCCACGGACCCGTCCCCAGGGGACCCGTCTCCTTCCGACCCGTCCCCGTCCGACCCCCCGCCCCCCACGGAGCAGCCCCCCACGGAGCAGCACCCCACGCCCTGACCACCCCACACGGCGCCCCCGCCGCGAGGGCGCCGTGCAGGCCGCCGTGCGGGCCGGTCAGACCCGCGGGTCCGCCGGGTGGGGGGCGAAGACGGGGCCCGCGAGCCGTTCCTCGCACAGCTCGACCAGCCGGTCGTACCCCGCCTTCCCCATCAGCTCCGTGAGCTCCGGCCGGTACGACACGTACACCGGATCCCCCGCCCCGTGCGCGGAGGCCGCCGACGTGCACCACCAGTGCAGGTCGTGCCCGCCCGGCCCCCAGCCCCGCCGGTCGTACTCGCCGATCGACACCTGCAGCACCCGCGTGTCGTCGGGCCGGTCGATCCACTCGAAGGTCCGCCGCACCGGCAGCTGCCAGCACACGTCCGGCTTGGTCTCGAGCGGCTCGCGGCCTTCCCGCAGCGCCAGGATGTGCAGCGAGCAGCCGGCCCCGCCCTCGAAGCCGGGGCGGTTCTGGAAGATGCAGGACCCCTTGTAGGGCCGCGTCTGCCGCGAGCCCTCGTCGTCCTCGGAGACCCAGCCGTCGCGGGTGCCCTCCGCGTGGTGCTGCCAGATGTCCGGGGTGAGCCGCTCGACGAAGCCGGCGACCCGCTGCTCGTCCTCCTCGTCGGAGAAGTGGGCGCCCAGCGAGCAGCAGCCGTCCGCGGCCCGGCCGGCCTGGATGCCGTGGCAGCCGCTGCCGAAGACGCAGTTCCAGCGGGAGGTCAGCCAGGTCAGGTCGCAGCGGAAGACCTGCTCGTCGTCGGCGGGGTCGGGGAACTCCACCCAGGCACGGGGGAAGTCGAGCCCCTTCTCGTCGTCGTCCGCCACGGGGACGCCGATCAGCGGCAGGGCCTTCCGCCGCGCGGCCTCGGCCGTGGCCCTCTTGTGGTCCTTCGCCTTTTTCGTCTTGGGCACGCGTCCAGGGTAAGTGGAGCCGCGGCGCCCGGACGGGCTGCCCGGTACCGGAAACGTCGGGTTCTTCACAGCCGTCTTCCCTCCCGTTCGGACGATTGGGTTCCCGGCCGCCGGTTAGGTTTCTGGGTATGCGACTTGGTGTGCTCGACGTGGGCTCCAACACCGTCCACCTGCTGGTGGTGGACGCCCACCCCGGCGCGTGCCCGCTCCCCGCCCACTCGGTGAAGGAGGAGCTCCGGCTCGCGCAGCTGCTCGACGACGACGGTGCGATCGGCCCCGGCGGCGTCGACCGGCTGATCCGGGTGGTCCGCGAGGCCGCCCGCGCGGCCGAGGACAAGGGCGTCGAGGCGCTGCTGCCGTTCGCGACCTCCGCCGTGCGCGGGGCCCGCAACGCCGACGAGGTGCTGGCCCGGGTCCAGGAGGAGACCGGCATCGGCCTGCGCGTGCTGTCCGGCGAGGACGAGGCGAAGCTGACCTTCCTGGCCGCCCGCCGGTGGTTCGGCTGGTCGGCCGGACGCCTGCTGGTGCTGGACATCGGCGGGGGCTCGCTGGAGATCGCCTACGGCATCGACGAGGAGCCCGACGCCGCCGTCTCGCTGCCGCTGGGCGCGGGCCGGCTGACCGGGGCCTGGCTGCGCGGCGACCCGCCGGACCCGGAGGAGGTGCGCGCGCTGCGGCGCCACGTGCGCACGGAGATCGCCCGCACGGTGGGCGAGTTCACCCGGCTCGGCACGCCCGACCACGTCGTCGCCACCTCGAAGACCTTCCGCCAGCTGGCCCGGCTGGCCGGTGCCGCGCGGTCCGCCGAGGGGCCGTACGTGCAGCGGGAGCTGACCCGCGAGGCGCTGGAGACGTGGGTGCCCAAGCTGGCGGTGATGACCGAGCGGGAGCGCACGGAGCTGCCGGGCGTCTCCGAGGGGCGGGCCGGCCAGCTCGTCGCCGGGGCGCTGGTCGCCGAGGCGGCCCTGGACCTGTTCGGCGTGGACCGGGTGGAGATATGCCCCTGGGCCCTGCGCGAGGGCGTCATCCTCCGCCGCCTCGACCACATGCCCTGACCCCGCCCCCACCCCCACCGCGGACGCCACGCCCCGGCGGACGCCCCGCACGAGGACCGCCCCGGCCGCGCCGCCCCCGCACGAGGCCCCCCCGCCTCGCCGTACCGGGACCGCCCCGGCCCGCCGCCCCCGCACGGGACCGCCCCCGCCCGGCCCCGTCGCGCCGAACCCCGCCGCCCCGCCCCGCGCGGAGGACCACATGGGCCGCGCCGACCGCGCCGCCCCGCACGAGGACCGCCCCTGCCGCGCCGCACCGGGACGCCACCGCCGCGGACGCCCTCACCAGGACCGCCCAGGGCCGCCGCCTCGCGCCGGGTCCGCCCCCGCCTCGCCGCACCGGGACCGCCCCGGCCCGCCGCCCCCGCACGGGACCGCCCCCGCCCCGCCCGTCGCGCCGAACCCCACCGCGGACGCCCCGCACGAGGACCGCCCCGACCGCCCCGCCGCCCCGCGCCGGGACCGCCCGTCGCGCCGAACCCCGCCCCGCGCCGGGACCGACGCCCCCCACCGAGAGGAACGTCACCCCGCCCCGCGGGACCAGGCCCCACCTGCGCAGGGGCGCCCACGCGGCCGGTAACCGCCCCTACGCCCCCGCCGCTTCCGCGCACCTCCCGTACTCTTGCTGCCGTGGCAGAACCAGTCGTCCGCATTCCCGACGCGAAGGTCGCGCTGTCCACCGCCTCCGTCTATCCGGAGTCCACCGCGACGGCCTTCGAGATCGCCGCGCGCCTCGGTTACGACGGTGTCGAGGTCATGGTGTGGAACGATCCGATCAGCCAGGACATCGAGGCGCTGCGCCGCCTCAGCGACCACCACGAGATCCCGATCCTCGCCGTGCACGCCCCGTGCCTGCTGATCACCCAGCGCGTCTGGTCCAGCGACCCCTGGGTCCGGCTCCAGCGCGCCCGCGCCGCCGCCGAGCGGCTCGGCGCCTCCACGGTCGTGGTCCACCCCCCGTTCCGCTGGCAGCGCGGGTACGCGCGTGACTTCGTCTCCGGCATCTGGCGGATGGCCGACGAGACGGACATCCGGTTCGCCGTGGAGAACATGTACCCCTGGCGCTACCGCGACCGGGAGATGCTCGCCTACGCCCCCGGCTGGGACCCCACCGACGAGGACTACCGGCACTTCACGATCGACCTCAGCCACACCGCCACCGCCCGCACCGACACCATGGCGATGATCGGCCGGATGGGCGACCGCCTGGGCCACGTCCACCTCGCCGACGGCCGGGGCTCCGCCAAGGACGAGCACCTGGTGCCCGGCCGCGGCGACCAGCCCTGCGCCGAACTCCTCGAAGGCCTGGCCGGCTCCGGCTTCGACGGCCACGTCGTCATCGAGGTCAACACCCGCCGCGCCATGTCCAACGCGGAGCGCGAGGCCGACCTGGCCGAGGCGCTGGCCTTCACCCGCCTCCACCTCGCCTCCCCGCTGCAGGTCCCCGGCCAGTGACCGCCCCGTGACCGCCCGGCCGACCGCCCCGTGACCGCCCAGCCGTCCGCGCCCCGCCGGGGCCGCGGCCGACCGCCCCGCGCCGCCGCCTCCGCCGACGCCCCCGCCACCCGGGACCGCATCCTGGCCGCCGCCCGCGAGGTGTTCGCCGAACGCGGCTACGAGAAGGCCAGCGTGCGCGGCATCGCCAGGTCCGCCGACGTGGACCCGGCGCTGGTGCACCACTACTTCGGCACCAAGGAACAGGTCTTCGCGGCGGCGGTGGAGGGCGCCTTCGCCCCCGTGCTGCGCACCGCGCCCCTCACCGAGCTGCGGCTCGACCGCGCCGGGGAACAGTTCGCCCGGATGTTCCTGGGCGTGTGGGAGAACCCCGCCACCCGCGCCCCGCTGCTCGCCATCGTCCGCTCGGCGGTCAGCAACGAGGCCGCCGCCGCGATCTTCCGCCGCATGGTCGCCCAGCTGGTGCTCAGCAGGGTCGCCAAGGAGCTCGACGCCCCCGACGCGGAGCTGCGCGCCGAGCTCGCCGCCGCCCAGGTGGTCGGCGTCGTGCTGCTGCGCTACGTCATCAAGGTCGAGCCGATCGCCTCCGCGGACCCGGAGGAACTGGTCGCCCGCCTCGCCCCCGTCCTCCAGCACCACCTCACCGGCAGGTAGCCGAGTGCGCCCGGTGTCCCGCATTCCGGACAACCCCGTCCGTCCAGTGGATGCCGGGCGTACCCTCGGCACTGCCAGAACTATCCGAAGGAGCGAGCGACGATGCCCGAGCTGAGGTCCCGCACAGTCACCCACGGCCGCAACATGGCGGGCGCCCGCGCCCTTATGCGGGCCTCCGGTGTACCGGGCGCGGACATCGGCCGCAAGCCGATCATCGCCATCGCCAACTCCTTCACGGAGTTCGTGCCGGGCCACACCCACCTCCAGCCCGTCGGCCGCATCATCAGCGAGGCCGTCAAGGAGGCCGGGGGCATCCCGCGCGAGTTCAACACCATCGCCGTCGACGACGGCATCGCGATGGGCCACGGCGGCATGCTGTACTCCCTGCCCTCCCGCGACCTGATCGCGGACAGCGTGGAGTACATGGTCGAGGCGCACTGCGCCGACGCCATCATCTGCGTCTCGAACTGCGACAAGATCACCCCCGGCATGCTGATGGCGGCCCTCCGCCTGAACATCCCCACGGTCTTCGTCTCCGGCGGCCCGATGGAGTCCGGCCGCGCCACCCTGGTCGACGGCACGGTCCGCACGCTGGACCTGATCGACGCCATCTCCGAGGCCGCCAACGAGAAGGTCTCCGACGAGGACATCCGGCTCATCGAGGAAGCCGCCTGCCCGACCTGCGGCAGCTGCTCCGGCATGTTCACCGCCAACTCGATGAACTGCCTGACCGAGGCCATCGGCCTCTCCCTGCCGGGCAACGGCTCCGTCCTCGCCACCCACACCGCCCGCCGCGCCCTGTACGAGCGGGCCGCCACCACGGTGATGGACCTGGTCGACCGCTACTACGGCCAGGACGACGCGTCGGCCCTGCCCCGCAACATCGCCACCTTCTCCGCCTTCGAGAACGCGATGGCGCTGGACATCGCCATGGGCGGCTCCACCAACACGATCCTCCACCTGCTGGCCGCCGCCCAGGAGGCCGAGGTCCCCTTCGGCCTCGAGCAGATCGACGCCGTCTCCCGCCGCGTCCCGTGCCTCGCGAAGGTCGCGCCGAACGTGGCGAAGGACCGCACCTACTACATGGAGGACGTCCACCGGGCCGGCGGCATCCCCGCCCTCCTCGGCGAACTCCACCGCGCGGGCCTGCTCAACGAGGACGTCCACTCGGTGCACAGCCCGTCCCTGGACGACTGGCTGAAGACCTGGGACGTCCGCGGCGGCTCCCCCTCGCCCGAGGCCGTCGAGCTCTGGCACGCCGCCCCCGGCTGCGTCCGCTCCGCCGAGGCCTTCTCCCAGTCCGAGCGCTGGGAGGCCCTGGACCTCGACGCCGAGAACGGCTGCATCCGCTCGGCCGAGCACGCCTACTCCGCCGACGGCGGCCTCGCCGTCCTCCGCGGCAACCTCGCCGTCGACGGGTGCGTGGTGAAGACCGCCGGCGTCGACGAGTCCATCTGGACCTTCGAGGGCCCCGCGGTGGTCTGCGAGTCGCAGGAGGAGGCCGTCGAGAAGATCCTCAACAAGCAGGTCACCGAGGGCGACGTGGTCGTCATCCGCTACGAGGGCCCCAAGGGCGGCCCCGGCATGCAGGAGATGCTCTACCCGACCTCCTTCCTCAAGGGCCGCGGCCTCGGCAAGGCCTGCGCGCTGATCACCGACGGCCGCTTCTCCGGCGGCACGTCGGGCCTGTCCATCGGGCACGCCTCCCCGGAGGCTGCGTCGGGCGGCACGATCGCGCTGGTCGAGGACGGTGACCGGATCCGCATCGACATCCCGAACCGGTCCGTCGAGCTCCTCGTCCCCGACGCGGAACTCGACCGACGCCGGGAGGCGCTGGACGGCCGTTTCGCGCCGCGTTCCCGTGACCGCAAGGTCTCCGCGGCGCTGCGGGCGTACGCGGCGATGGCCACCAGCGCCGACAAGGGCGCCGTCCGCGACATCACGCGCCTGCCCTGACCCCGGAGGAGGAGGGCCGGCAGTGAACCGGCCCTCCCCCCACCCCGGGCCATCGCGCCACCGGCCCGAGCGGTGAACCAGCCCCGCCGTCCCGCGCGCAGCCACGCTGCCGGCCTCACACGCTGCGGCTCGCTCAACCGGGCCCCAGTCCCCCTGGGGAGGGGGCGGGTCGGGGGAGAAACAGCAGCGCTGTCCGCCCAGGCTGTGCCTGCGCCCCACGGTGCCGTCCTCGCGGCACAACGACCCACGCGGACCCCGCCTCCCCCGGAATAAGGAATTCCCGCGCAGGAATTGCGAGACTTCCGCCCCGCCCGCACCAACCCCCGTGAAACCCCCACCCGCGCCAACTCCCCGCCCCCACCATGGCCCTATGACCTCGCCCACCGAGTCCTTGGTCTCGGCCCATGCCGAACGGGCCCGTTCCTTCAACAGCGCCGCAGCCGTGTACGCCGCCGCCCGCCCGTCCTACCCGCCCGCGCTCCTCGACGCGGTGGAGGACCTGGCCGGCCGCCCCCTCGCCGGCGCCCGCGCGGTCGACGTCGGCGCCGGCACCGGCATCGCCACCGCCCTCCTGAGGAACCGCGGCGCCTCCGTCCTCGCCGTGGAACCCGGCGACGGCATGGCCGCACAGTTCCGGCGCACCCTCCCCGACACCCCCCTGGTCAGGGGCGACGGCAACCACCTCCCCCTCGCCTCCGCCACCGCCGACCTGATCACCTACGCCCAGTCCTGGCACTGGACCGACCCCGCCCTCGCCTACCCGGAGGCCCTGCGGGTCCTGCGCCCCGGCGGCGCCCTCGCCCTGTGGTGGAACACCGACGCCCAGGACGTCCCGTGGATCGCCGAGCAGGCGGACCGCATCCGCCGCCACTTCGGCGACGCCCGCGCCAACAAGGCCGGCGGCGGGACCCTCACCCTCGACACCGACGAACACTTCACCGGACTGCCCCTCCCGCCCTCCCCCGAGCGGACCGCCCGCCGTGTCGTCCGGTGGAGCCGCCGCGTCCCGCTCGACACCCACCTGGCCAACATCGCCAGCCACTCCCTCTTCATCGTGCACGGCGAGGAATCCACCCGCGCCTTCCTCGACCAGGAGCGCGCCCAGCTCACCACCGTCTTCCCCGACGGAGTGGTCGAGGAGATCTACGACGTCCTCCTCCTCGTGGTCACCGCCCCCTGAGCCCTGCCCCCTCGTCACGGTCCCGCGCTCCCGCGGGGCTCGGCCACCGCCCCGCACACCCGAGGCCGCCGCGCGAATCCGCGCGGCGGCCTTGACGCGTCCGGACCGCCGGGAGAACTATTCATCACATGATGAATAAAGAGCCCGGTCCGGCGATTCGGGCCACCGGCCTCACCGTGGTCCGAGGCCCCCGCACCGTGCTGCGCGACCTGGACTTCACCGTGCCCGCGGGCCGCATCACCGGCCTGCTCGGCCCCTCCGGCTGCGGCAAGTCCACGCTGATCCGCGCCGTGATGGGCACCCAGGCCAAGGTCACCGGCGACCTCCATGTCCTCGGCCGCCCCGCCGGCCACCCCGCGCTGCGCTCCCGCATCGGCTACGTCACCCAGGCCCCCGCCGTCTTCGACGACCTGACGGTCCGGCAGAACCTGGAGTACTTCGCCGCCGTCCTCGACCCCGGCCGCCGCGCCGCCGCCCGCCGCGAGGAGAGCGTCACCCGCGCCATCGCCGACGTCGACCTCACCAGCCACGCCGGCGCCCTCGCCGCCAACCTCTCCGGAGGCCAGCGCAGCCGCGTCTCCCTCGCCGTCGCCCTGCTCGGCACCCCCGAACTCCTGGTCCTCGACGAACCCACCGTCGGCCTGGACCCGGTGCTCCGCCGCGACCTGTGGGACCTCTTCCACTCCCTCGCCGCCGACCGCGGCGCGAGCATCCTCGTCTCCTCCCACGTCATGGACGAGGCCGAACGCTGCCACGGCCTGCTGCTGATGCGGGAGGGCGAGATCCTCGCGCAGGACACCCCCGACGCCCTCAAGACCCGCACCGGCACGGACACCGTCGAGGCCGCCTTCCTCAGCCTCATCGACCAGGCCGCCCGAGCCGCCGCCGCGGCCCCCCGGTCCGACCGCCAGGAGACCTCCCGATGACCACCGCGCCCCTCAGCCCCGCCAGGACCGTCTCCACCGCCGCCCGGGTCCTGCGGCAGCTGCGCAACGACCCCCGCACCATCGCCCTGCTGCTCCTGGTGCCCTGCCTCCTGCTGCTCCTGCTCCGCTACGTCTTCGACGGCAGCCCGCAGACCTTCGACGACATCGGCGCCTCGCTGCTCGGCATCTTCCCGCTGATCACGATGTTCCTGGTCACCAGCATCGCCACCCTGCGCGAACGCACCTCCGGCACCCTGGAACGCCTCCTCGCCATGCCGCTCGGCAAGGCCGACTTCATCGCCGGCTACGCCCTCGCCTTCGGCACCCTGGCCGTCGTCCAGTCCCTGCTCACCACCGGCCTCGCCGTCTGGGGCCTCGGCCTCGACGTCACCGGCTCCCCCTGGCTGCTGCTCCTCGTCGCCCTGCTCGACGCCGTCCTCGGCACCGCCCTCGGCCTGTTCGTCTCCGCCTTCGCCGCCTCGGAGTTCCAGGCCGTCCAGTTCATGCCGGCCGTGATCTTCCCGCAGCTCCTGCTCTGCGGCCTGTTCACGCCGCGCGACCAGATGCAGCCCGTCCTGGAGGCCGTCTCCAACGTCCTGCCCATGTCCTACGCGGTCGACGGCATGAACGAGGTACGGCAGAACGCCGGCGTCACGGGTGACTTCGTCCGCGACGTGCTGGTCATGGTCGGCTGCGCGCTCCTGGTCCTCGCGGTCGGAGCGGCCACCCTCCGCCGCCGCACGGCCTGACCCGCCCGGGGGCAGGCCGCGCACTCCACCGCCGTTCCGTCTGGCGGACAGTCCGCGGCCTCGCCCCGGCCCCGGTGCGAGGATGGCCACGGACGACGCGCAACTCCCCGGAGGGCACCACCACATGAGCCAGAAAGTCGCAGTCCTCGGCACCGGCAAGATCGGCGAAGCCCTGCTCAGCGGGATGATCCGGGGCGGCTGGAGCCCGTCCGACCTGATGGTCACGGCCCGCCGCGCCGAGCGGGCCGAGGAGCTCCGCACCCGCTACGGCGTCGCCGCGGTCGGCAACGCCGAGGCCGCCAAGACCGCGGACACCCTGATCCTCACCGTCAAGCCGCAGGACATGAACGCCCTGGTCGAGGAACTGGCCCCGCACGTGCCCGCCGACCGCCTGGTCATCAGCGGCGCCGCCGGCATCACCACCGCCTCCCTCGAGGAGCGCCTCCCGGCCGGAGTCCCGGTGGTCCGCGTGATGCCCAACACCCCCGCCCTGGTCGACGAGGCGATGTCGGTGATCAGCGCGGGCACCCACGCCACCGGGGCCCACATCGAGACCGCCGAGCAGATCTTCGGCTCCGTGGGCAAGACCCTGCGCGTCCCCGAGTCGCAGCAGGACGCCTGCACGGCCCTCTCCGGCTCGGGTCCCGCGTACTTCTACTACCTGGTCGAAGCCATGACCGACGCCGGCATCCTCCTCGGCCTGCCCCGCGACAAGGCGCACGACCTGATCGTCCAGTCCGCGATCGGAGCCGCCGTGATGCTCCGCGACAGCGGCGAGCACCCGGTCAAGCTCCGCGAGAACGTCACCTCCCCCGCCGGCACCACCATCAGTGCCATCCGGGAACTGGAGAACCACGGAGTCCGTGCGGCCCTGATCGCCGCCCTCGAAGCCGCCCGCGACCGCAGCCGCGAACTCGCCTCCGGCAACGGCGGCTGACGGCCGCGCGGCCCGGGGACGGGAACCGGCGATCTCTGCATCCCCGGGCTCCGTCCCCGGCACCTGCCGCCGGTCCTTCAGGCCGGCGGCAGCAGCCCGATCGCCCGGTACGCCGCGTCCACCACGGGCCGCGCCATCCCCCGGGCCCGCTCGGCCCCCGCCCGCAGCACCCCGTCCACGTACGCGGGGTCGGCGGAGAGCTCGGCATGCCGCTCCCGCACCGGCCGCAGCACCTCCACGACCGCCTCGGCGACGTCCTTCTTCAGCGGCCCGTACCCCGGGTAGCCGGCGGCCAGCTTCTCCGGCGCCTCCCCGGTGCACGCGGCGAGGATGTCCAGCAGGTTCGCGGGCCCCGGCCGCCGCACCCGGTCGTAGACCACGTCCTGCCCGCTGTCGGTGACCGCGCGCATCACCTTCTTGCGCACCTCCTCCGGCTCGTCCAGGAGCCGCACCACTCCCAGTCCGGAGAGATCGCTCTTGCCCATCTTCGAGGTGGGCTCCTGCAGGTTCATCACCCGCGCCCCCACCGCGGGCAGCGTCGCGCGCGGGACGACGAAGGTGTGGCCGTAGCGCTGGTTGAACCGCTCCGCGATGTCCCGTGCCAGCTCCACGTGCTGCCTCTGGTCCTCACCCACCGGCACCTCCTCGGTGGAGTACGCCAGGATGTCCGCCGCCATCAGCACCGGATACGTCAGCAACGACAGCCGGACCCCGGCTCCCCTCTCCTGCTGGCGGACGGCCTTCTCCTTGTACTGCACCATCCGCCGCATCTCCCCGTCGGTCGCCACGCACTCCAGCACGTACGACAGCCGGGTGTGCTCGCCGACGTGGCTCTGCACGAAGAGCGTGCAGACCTCGGGATCGAGCCCGCAGGCCAGCAGCAGGGTCGCCGTCTGCCGGCTCAGCCGCCGCAACCGCGCCGGGTCGTGCTCCACGGTGAGGGCGTGCAGGTCGACGACGCAGAACAGGGCGTCCGCCCGGTGCTGGTCGACGTCCGCCCACCGGCGTACCGCCCCGAGGTAGTTGCCCAGGGTCAGGTGCCCCGACGGCTGGACCCCGCTGAACACTCGCTTCATCGCTCGACCTCCCGGTCGTCCGGGCCGCGACCCCGGCGGCCGTACCCGGGAGGGAGATACGAGAACGGCCGCCGGGATCCGGCGGCCGCTGCTGATCGCATGCGTGAGGACGGGCCGCCGTCAGGCGGCCCACCAGCTCTGAGTGCACGCATGCGCTGTGGTCACGAGGCCAGACTAGGCCGCGGAGCGCCTCCTGCGCAGGACATTTGACACGTCCCCGCGTGATCCGTAAGGTTCTCCGAGTTGTCCGACGTGAGCACCGACCCCGGTCGGCCCCGGACAGCCAATCCACACCAGCACCACCCAACCGCACGGCATATTCCTGTCGTGTGCGCCGGCGCGTGTTCGGTGGATTTGCAGGATTCCTCGCTTGCGAGAGCGAGAACCCCCGATTCGCTTCGGGGGAGGGGAATCCGCTAAGGTCTCACAGGTCGGAAGGGCCCAACAGCCCGGAAGGCAACTCCCGCTGACTGGGAATCAGACGCCGAAAGGGTCTGATAGAGTCGGAACCGCCGGAAAGGAAAAGCGCCGCGAAAGTGGTGCTGGAACTGGAAAGCACCGAGGAAATCGGAACGGAAA